>DATAKF010000050.1:0-5802 GCA_036261775.1 Polyangiaceae bacterium
GTACCAAAAGAGCTGCGGCGGTCCGAACGTTGCCTGCTTGACCGCGCTGGGCGTGGGCGAGCTGTCGGTGGCGTTTGCTTTGTTCGCCAAGCACGCCGGTCACAGCGTGCGCGCCGCCCGCAGCGAGCTGGACGCGACGCAGAAAGAGCAGCTGAGCGAGGCCGAGACGTGGATGCTGTCGAACCCGCAGGTGAGTCAGCTCCTGGCGCACGACCCGCTGCGGCTCGCGTTGGGCGACTTCGAGCTGTCGGCGCCCAAATCGTGGATGGCGCGGCTCCTCAGCGGCCTTTCGCCGTCGGCGCGCACCTCCGCGGCGTCCTGAGGTCATGGACCCGGCAGCGCATCGCTTGAGCGTGCTCTCGCGGCAGCTCTGGAGCGAGATGCGCGACACCTGCCGCGACTACGACCTGCTGCAGCCGAACGATCACGTGTTGGTCGCGCTGAGCGGCGGCAAAGACAGCTACACGCTCTTGCAAGTGCTGGCGCAGCTGACGCGCGCGCAGTACCCCGGCGTGCGCTTGACGGCGGTGCATTTGGACCAACGCCAGCCGGGCTACGACGGCGCGCCCTTGCGTGCTTTCTTGCAGGAGAGCGGCGTGGCGTTCGAGATCTTGTCCGAAGACACGTACTCGGTCGTAGTTGACCAGCTCGGACACGGGCAGACGTACTGCTCGCTGTGCTCGCGGCTGCGACGCGGCATCTTGTACACGGCCGCGGAGCGGCTGGGCTGCAACAAGCTCGCGCTCGGACATCACCGCGATGACGGGCTCGAAACCTTTCTGATGAACTTGTTCTACTCCGGCAAGCTACAGGCCATGCCCGCCAGCTTCGTCACCGACGACGGCAAGCTCAGCGTGATTCGCCCGCTGATCGGGAGCAGCGAAGCCACCATCCGCGAGTACGCCGAGCTCTCCCAGTTTCCGATTTTGCCCTGTAACCTGTGCGGTTCGCAGGCAGGCCTGAAGCGCGAGCGGATGACGCAGCTTTTGGACGAGCTCTCGCGCGAGTCGCCCAACCTGCGCGCCGTGATGGCCAACGCCCTCGGCAACGTGAGCCCGACGCACTTGCTCGATCGCGACCTGCTCGTAGCCTGGGCAGCACGCCCTGCGGGCGTTCGCCCAGCACCCGCCGAACCCAAGCCCAGGAAGGATGCCCACCACCGCGCGCTGCCAGTGCTGCGCGGCGACGGCCGCGACCGTTAGAATTGTTTCCCGACGCAGGCGCCGCCAAGCTCGAGCGTGCTGGGAACTTGAAACGCAATGCTTTGCCCATCGAGCGTGACGGTGTGCTCGCCCGCTGTCAGCGCCGCATCGAGCGCGCACTCGGCGAAGCGCCCACCGGCGCAATCGCTGGTGTAGCCACCGCCGGGCGCGGACACGGAGCCCAGGCAAATCTCGCCAGTCGCGCTGAAGTCCTCGCCCGCGCTTTCCAGCGTGCATTCGGCGTTGCCCACGAAGGTAGCGCTGCTCGAGCGGCAGCCTTCGGGAAAGACCTGGACGCGCAGCGCGTCGCCCACGGCGAGCGACTCGCCGTTCGCCTGCGGGGTACCCCGGACACAAAATCTCGACAGCTTTACCGGCTGGCACACGGGCTCGTCGACGTAGCGGTACGTGCATCTGCCGGCTTCACACAGCACGCCGTCCGTGTACGGGCAGGTCGTTTCGCGTGGCGCGCCACACTCACTCGGCATCGCCTCCACCAACGCGCGCAAATCACCCGTCTCGGCGCCGGTTCGAACCAGCAAGCCACAACGGGCCCCCGGATAGTCGAGACCAGTGATGCCTTGGCGACAGTCTTCGGCGCTGTTGCAGGCTTGCACTTCTGCGATCTTGGCGTCGACCCGTGCGGCCCAGGCTTCGCACGCGGACGCGCCAGCCGCGCCGCCCGCGTGCTGGCCCACGCCCGACTCCCCGCCGCTCGGGGAGCCGGCGTCGCTCAATCCAGGGTCGCCTCCCTGGTCCCTTCCGCGTGAGGTTCCCCCGCAACCGACGGCGGTGAGCCCGGCCAACAACAAGCCCAAGAGCCGACGTGAATGGAAGACCACGCCGCCCGCGAAGCAAAGCCCATACCAGGCCCTGAACGCGGAAAATAGGCGGCTTTGCGGTGAGCCGGCGTCTAGCGGCCGCGCGATGTTGGCACAGGTTGACTCACCGTACGGCGGGGCGAGCGGCCCCGCTGACGTTTCTGTTATCGTTCTCGGTCGGTGCAGCAGCCTCCGCCAGGTCACGGTCGTGTGTATGGGTTTCGATGCATCCGTTGCGGCAACGGGCTCGAGCTGCCCGCAGACATGCGGCTGATGCACATCGATTGTCCGTATTGCGGTACGGACAACCTCCTGCCCGCCGAGATGGTCCAGGCCCGGCAGCGCCAGTACGTGCTCGATCAGCAGCACCACGCGCTGCAAATGCAGCACGCCGAGCGCAACCGGCAGGCGCAAGAGCGCGAGCGGCTGCGCAAGCAGGGTAATCACCGGCTGTTGATCATTCTGGGCGTAGTCGGATTCTTCGGCATGCTGCTGTTCGGCAGCTGCATCGCCATCGGCATCTACGCCAACAACGAAGAGGCCGAAGCCAAGGCGCGCGCTCAAGATCCGAAGATCAACGGGCAAGCCGCGCTGGTGGCGCGCATGACCGAGATGCAGAAAAAGCAGGGCTGCACGCGCATCTTGGTGCAGCCGTCGATTCACCAAAAAGACCCCAGCACCGTCGCGCTCGACATGATCAAAGGCGACTCGTGCGTGCATATCTTGGCGTTCAGCGGCGACAAAACGCTGTTAGGCATGAAGTTCGAGAGCACGGTCGCGCTCACCGTGCCGCTGCCGCCAGCCGCTCAGACGCTCGACTACCGTTTGTGCGCGTCCGAGACCGCGACGCACTCTTTCAAGATCGAAGCCGTGCCGGTCGCGCCGTTTTCGACCGCCGCTATCGAGTGCCCACGCACACCAGCCGAAGGCGGCGCTCGCTCGGGGCCCGACGACGCTCAGAAATCGGGCAAAGAGCGCGTGCAGGGCATGCTCGACGACCTAGTGAAGGCTGGCTGTAAGAGCGTCGTCAGCCAACCCAAGACCGTGCGCGGCGAGCAAACTCTGACCATCACGTCGCCGAACGACTCGGCTTGCTACAACCTCTTGGCCGCCAGCTACTTTGCCGACGTGCGCTTGACGGCCGTGCTCCGTGATCCGGAGGGCAACAGCATGCCCGTGCCAGATCCTGCGTCCGCCCTGCGGGTCGAGTACTGCGCGCCCAAAGCCGGTGAATACAAGCTGTCGCTCAGCTCGAACACGGGCGACTACTACGCCTTCGCGGGCGTCGACTGTAACCGCTTCGGTCCCGAGGGCTTGAAGCGCCTGCGCGCTCCGCTCAAGAAGCCGTAGCTCGGGCCGCTCCCGGTGTCCCAGCGCTGCTCCCCTCGGCCGCGCGGCCATTTCAGGCCCGTTGTTGTGCTCGGGGCTGCGCGCGGAATCACTCAAGATTCGAGAACGTTGGCCGTTCCGGTCCTGTAGGAGCCCTGCCTGTCCGGTTCGTCCAGCGCCGCCCAACGTTCCCTTCCGCCCAGCGATGAGCCTGGCCAGGAAGGCGGCGTGCTTGGCAGCTTCGATTCGACGGCGATTGTGGTGCCTGGCGCGCCCGGCACGCCGCGTTACACCGAGGGCAGCGTCGTCGCTCAGAAGTACCGCCTGGTGCGCGTGCTGGGTGAGGGCGGCATGGGTGCGGTGTGGGTCGCACAGAATCTCACCCTAGGCGTGCAGGTCGCACTCAAGCTGATCCGCTCCGAGATTGAAGGCAGGGTGGACGGCCTGTCCGAGCGCCTGCTGACCGAAGCGCGCGCCGCAGCCTCCATCGGTCACCCCGCCATCATCCAGGTGTTCGACTTTGGCCTGACCGAGCACGGCGAGCCGTTCATCGCGATGGAGATGCTGCACGGCGAAAGCTTGTCGCAGGTACTCAAGAAGCGTGGTCGCATCGCCGCGGGGCGCGCCGTACGCACGCTGCTGCCAGTGATCGAGGCGCTGGTCGTCGCCAACCACCGCGGCATCGTTCATCGCGACTTGAAGCCCGACAACATCTTCCTCGCGCAGCAGGCCAACCGGGTTCAGCCCAAGGTGCTCGACTTCGGTATCGCCAAGCTGAGCGAAGGCTTCTCGGCGAACCTGACGTGTGAGGGCACGGTGCTCGGCAGCCCTGCATACATGTCGCCAGAGCAGGCGCGCGGAGAAGGCAACGTCGATTCGCGCACCGACATTTGGGCGCTGTGCGTGGTGCTGTACGAAATGATCGCCGGCGCGCAGCCGTTCAGCGGCAAAAACTGGCACGGCCTCATGTGGTCGATCATGGAGGGCAAGCCCAAGCCCTTGGCCGAGCATCAGATTGAAGAGCCGGCGCTGTGGGCCATCTTGCAGCGCGGCCTCGCCAAAGAGCGCGAGCAGCGCTTTGCGTCGATGTTCGAGTTCGGTCAGGCGCTGGCTATTTGGTTGGTCGAGCAGGGCGTGACGCGCGACATCTGCAACTCGTCGCTCAAGTCGACCTGGCTCGAGCGCTCGCCCGATTCGTCGGTGGCCCTGCACTCGTTCTTTCCGTCGGACGCGCCGCGCAGCAGCGACGCCAAGCCGCCAGTCGGCGCGGCGGCAGGCACTGAAGCCGAAGGCGCGGCCGAGCCGCCGGACGCCAAAGACGCGGGCGTGGTACACGGCGTCGCGCTCGAGTCCAAGAGCCGTATCCGGCGCTCGCTGCGTTCGCGCCACGTGTCGGCCATGCCGACACAAAGCTCCAAGGCTTGGCTGGTGGTGACCGTGCTGGGCGCGCTCCTGTCGTTCACCGCCGCCGTCGCCTACAGCCTGTCCAGCGCGCCCAAACGCGTCGCCGTCGAAGAGGACGACTCCATCCCGAACATCACCGTGCGCACGCCCTCGAAAGATCTGGGCATTGCCACGCGCCGAGACCTCCTGCCCGGCGCCACGCCTGCGCCTGCCATGCGCCTCTCCGACGAGCTGGACACGCTCCACGAGGCCCGCGAAGTGGCGCGTACCGCGACGGGCTCCAAAAAGCCGGCCGCCAAAGCGCCCGCTCCGCGCCCAGCCCCCAAGAAGCCCGTCGCGGATCTGAAAGATCCGTTCGGTAAGAGCGCCCAGTAACTCGGCGTCACTGGCCCCGGCGCGTGCCCCGCTTGCTTTGCAGCGCTCGTCGGCGGAGAGTTGTTACATGCTAGGCCTCAGTCACCGGGCTTTCGTGGGCGCTGCGCTGGCTCTCGCGCTTTCGGGTTGTGGCGGCGGGCAGTCGAGTCAGCCTGTCAATCCTTCGGTCGCAGCTAGCCAGCGCTTGCAAGGCGCTTGGCGCCTGGTCGGGTTTGCTCCTTCGCTCGAGCTCGAGCCACCGCTCAAGAGCCTGCTCGATGCCCAGCTACAAACGCTCAACATCACCTTCACGGCGAACGAGTTCACGGCGACGGGCCCAACCCTCGAGACCGGCGGCCGCTACGAGATCACCAACGCTTCTGGCGATTCGCTGACCGGGCGCGTCTACGATCGCGCGGGCGCGGGCTACGGCATCACGGGCCAGTTCGTCGGGACCCAGTTCCGGTTCACGAGCACGGATTCGCCCTGGGCCGGTAGCGGCGTGCTGGAACGCGCCCAGTAATCGAGCGATGGGCAGGAAGGCGGCTCACCATTGGTCTCATTTCAGCTGGTGACCACGCCCGCTGATCCTGGCTTCTGGCTTCGTTTTCGCTCCGGTCCGGTGCTCACGTACCCACGTACGCTCAAGGAGAGGCGACGGCAGCCGTCGCTTGGTCCTCGCGAAAGCCTCG
>DATAKF010000052.1:0-10260 GCA_036261775.1 Polyangiaceae bacterium
GAACCAAGAGCTCCAGCGCTTCTTGTCCGTCTTGAGCAGGCACGGCCGAGAAGGCGCTGGCCTCCAAAATGGAGCACACGACCTTGCGGATCGTGGGGCTGTCGTCGACCACCAGGATTCGTGCGCTCATCTCGGAATGGCCCTCAATCGTGCGGGAACGCCGGCCCCGAATCAAGGACGGACTTCGGGCTGCCACCAATGCAGCCCAGTCGGCAGAAGCTTCTGTAGCGGCCTTAGGCCAATCCGTACGGCTCGAGATTTTTTCACAGGAGGCGGGGAGGTCCGCGAGGCGAGAATTTTTGGGTTCGAGCCATACGACGACGTTCGTCGACTGCGCAGTCTTCGTTCGATGCCAGGCAGATCGAACAACAAAAAACTCGCGGACCTCCCCGCCTCCCCGCCTCCCTGTGAATCTCGATCGTAAAGGAACGTCTGGTTGCTGCTACGCGCTGAGCATGCCCTCGATTTGCGTGAGGGCGCGCTCGAGTGAGGCGCGGCCGCCTTGGCCGGCAAAGGCCGTGGGTACGTGGGCGTCACGGGCGGCGGCTAGCGCGGGCTCGCTGTGTTTGTGCTTCACCGCGCGGTCCAGAATGATCACGCCGCACACGCGGCCTTGACGGATACGCTGCGGCAGATTGCCGAGTGCGTGCACGCCGTCTCGCTCGGTGTCGATCCACTCGATGTGCTCGCCGATGCCTTCAGGCGCCGATTCGCTGCGATCGCGTGACAACGCGCCGATCACCACCAGCTTCTGCGACGAGAGCAAGCTACGCAGCCTGGGCCAGCTGAGCGCCACCGCAGGCGTCTCGCTCGGTGCCGCTTTGCCTTTGCTAGCGGGCGGCGCCTTCAGCGTCATCGGCCCGCTCGATTCGGTGTCGGTAACCGCGCTCGATAGCTCCAACACGCCGCTCGGCGGCGTCAAAAGCTCCGCGACCTCGGGCAACGCCAGTACGGCGTCGCGGAGCTCTTGAGCCGCTCGCGCGACCGAAACACCGACTTTGGCCGGAGGCTTCAGCCGATGCTCGGCGGCAAATTCAGTGGCAATTTGCTGCTCCACGGCGCGCCGGTAGGAGCCCAGCGCGCTCTCGACGCGACCGATCCGCGTGGCGCTGTCACGCCTCCGCGCAGCCAGCGCCGCACGGAGGCTTTCCAGCAAGTCGTCGATGGGAGAAGTCGGTTCCGAAGCGTCTCCCATCGCTCAGCCTCACCTCAGCTCTGCGGCTCGCCGATGGTGCGGATGTGCAGCTCGGTCAGCTGGTTCGGTCCGACCGTGCCCGGCGCGTCGCTCATCAAGTCCGTGCCCTTCTGCGTCTTGGGGTACGCGATGACGTCGCGGATGCTCTCCGTGCCGTTGAGCAGCATCATGATGCGATCCATGCCGAGGGCGATACCGCCGTGCGGCGGGGCACCGAACTTCAGCGCGTTGAGCAGGAAGCCGAACTTCTCCTGCGCTTCCTCGTCCTTGATGCCGAGCGCCCCGAACACCTTCCGCTGCACGTCGGAGTCGTGCAGACGAATGCTGCCGCCGCCGATCTCGAAGCCGTTCAGCACGATATCGTAGCGGTAACACAGCACTTTGCCCGGATCCGTCTCGATCAGCGGCACCGATTCGTCGTGCGGGCGCGTGAAGGCGTGGTGCGCGGCGGCCCACGTCTTGGTGTCGTCGTCGTACTCGAACAGCGGCGGGTTCACGACCCAGCTGAAGTTCCATTTGCCGCCGTGACCGACCTCCGGAATCAGCCCCATCTTCTTGGCGACGATGACGCGCAGGTTCGCCAGCACGGTGTGAACCGACGAGGTCTTGCCGAACTGGAACAGCAAGAGGTCGTTCTCTTTCGCGCCCACCGCTGCGTTGACGGCGCGCATGAACTCGGGCGTCGCGCTCTTGGCCAGCGGCGACTGCACCCAGATTCCGTCCGGCCCGACCTTGGCGCGCGCCAGGCCGCCCGCGCCCATGCCCTTGGCTTCCACCTCGAGCTTCTCTTGATCCGTGCGCGAGAAGTTCGCGCTCGCCGGCACCACCATCGCTTTGACGATCTCGGTCGGCAGATCACGGCGGTACGCGCCCGATTTGAACTTCTCAGCAATCGGCGTGAAAAACGGCACTCCGCCGCCCCCATGCTCGATGACCACGTCTGTCAAATCGGTGTGGGCCAGGTCGAAGCGCAAGTCCGGCTTGTCGTTGCCGTACTTGGTCATCGCTTCTTCGAAGTCCAAGTGCGGAAAGTGCCCGTCGGGGTAGAGCGTCTTCAAATCGATATCCAGCGCGGCCTTCCAGATGGCGAAGATCAAACCTTCGACCAAGTTGAAGACGTCTTGCTGGTTCACGAACGACATCTCGATGTCGATCTGCGTGAACTCCGGCTGGCGATCGATGCGCAGCGCTTCGTCGCGGAAGCAGCGCACGATTTGGAAGTAGCGTTCGTAACCGGCGACCATGAACAGCTGCTTGAACAGCTGCGGGCTCTCGGCCAGCGCGTAGAACTTCTGCGGGTGCAGGCGCGCCGGCACCAAGAAGTTACGCGCGCCGCCCGGCGTGTATTTCACCAGGAACGGCGTCTCGATCTCCAAGCAGCCTTGCGAAGACAGGTGGTTGCGCGTCGCCTGGTTGACGTTGTGGCGCATGCGCAGCGCGCGCTGCAGCGGGCCGCGACGCAGATCCAAGTAGCGGTACTCGAGGCGAACCTCTTCGCGCGTGTCGAGCTTGTCTTCGATCCCGAACGGCGGCGTCTCGGCCTTGTTGAAGACCGTGGCCTCGAGCACCGTGATCTCGACCTCGCCGGTCGCGATGTTCGGGTTCGCGGCGCTGACCATCTTGTTCTCCTTCTTGGAGAACTGCTCGCCACGCGACTTCACGATGCCGCGAATGCCGATCACCCACTCGCCGCGCAGCGCTTCGGCGACCTTGTGCGCTTCGGCGGAGGCGTCCGGGTCGAACACGATTTGAGTCACGCCGTCGCGGTCACGCAGATCGACGAACGCGATGGAGCCGTGGTCGCGACGATTGGCCACCCAGCCGAACAGTACGACCTCCTTGCCGATGTCGGAGGCGCGGACTGCGCCGCAGCTATGGGTTCGTTTCAGCTCATCAATGAAGCGGGCCACTTGATTTTCCTTGGATTTGGGGGTCTGGGCGACGCCGGGACCCACCGAGGCCGGCTGTTTTAGCACGGTTGGCGAGGGCTCGACGCCGCGGAGAAGCCGGCCAGAAACTGGGCCTTTTTCCCTGCTTCTGGCGGTTGTCTTCGGGGGCTGCGGGTCCCCTACCCCGCAGCCGGCTCGCGGATGCCCTTCGAAAACTGGGCCTGTTCTGTTTCTTCTGGCAGCCATGGGGCGGTGACTGAAGCAAGGCCAGCTAGCGCCTCCGCGTTTTTGGAAGCCGCCGCCAGGCGCTTGGCGTTCGTGGTGCCGCTGGTCGTGACCATGATGCGCACCTCGCCGACCGGGCAGTGGCGTGATGACTTGCCGGTGGTGCGCGGCCTCGGGCTCGTGCCGAGCGGCACCGAAGGCATGATCTCGACGGCGCTCACCCAGCTGCTGGCGCTCATGCCGATTGGTGGGCGACTGCTGCGTGCCGGTTGGGTCAGCGCGCTCGGCTTGGCGCTCGCTGGCGCCATCGCCTACCGACTCATCAACCGCGCGCTCTCGCTGTCGTTCTCGACGCCGCGCTTGTCGCCCCTGCTCGCGCTCGCGGCGACGCTCACGGCCGTGCTCGCCCCCAGCTGGCAGCTCGAAGGCACGCTCGCGGGTGGCATCACGCTTGGCGTTGCATTGGCGCTCACGGCGATTTGGGTCGCACTCACTGCGCAGGCGCGCTGGGCCACGCTGGCGCTCGGTGCGCTCATCTCGGCGACGGCGATCGAGTCTCACGCCGCAGCGCTGGCGCTCGGGGTTGCGCTACTGGCGCGCATGCTGCTGGTGCGCCGTTGGCCCAAGCCGAACACGGCCATCGAGCTCGGCATCGGCGTCGTGGCGCCGCTCGTGCCGTGGGCGCTCTACTTGGTGCTGCGACCCATGTCGCCCAACGTCGAGCTCAATCTTTCGGGCGGCATCGGCACCTCCAGCTTGATGAGCGTCGACGCCGCAGCCGAACGCTCCACGGCGCTGACCGCTTGGCTCACCGACGCCGGCTTTTTGCCTTGCTTGCTCGGCCTCTTCGGCCTGGTCCTGGCGTTGTTTCGCAAGCCGATCCGCAGCTTGGGTGCGCCCTTCGCGGCGCTGTTCCTGGTCGATCTCGGCTTTCCATCGGCCAAGATCGGAATCCTCGCCAGCGACACGCTCGCGCCCGTGCGGCTCTTGTCGCTGATCGCCATCGCGGGCGCTTCTGCACTCGCGGTCCAAGCCGTTGCCACGTACATGCGCCGCGCGCGGCTACCCTTCGCGGAGCCGGCCAGCGCGCTCTTGGTGGTGTTTCATTTCACGCTCGCGTTCGCAGCCGTCGAAGACTCTGCCTTTGCGGCGGATCGGCGCGACCAAGTCGCGGCGGATTCGTGGACGGACGAAGCGCTCGACGCTTTGCCCCCGTCGTCGCTGCTCGTGGTGCGCTCCGAGGCGCTCGCGTATCGGCTGTGGGCGGCGCAAATCGCTCGCGGCACCCGCACCGATCTCGTCGTCATCCCCGAGCCGCTGCTCGAGCGCGGAAACGTCGCGTCGCTGCTGCTCCGCCAAGAACCCGCGCTGGCGCCGCTCATCCGCGAAATGGCCCTGTCGGGCGCTCCCACCGAGTTCTCGCTCTCCAGCCTCTCCGACGCGCGCCCCCTGTTCGTCGAAATCGACTCTCGCTGGTCCAAGCGTCTGCGCGATCACCTCGCGCCGCGCCCCTTCTTTTCCCGCTTCTCTGCTCACCCGCTCGGTCGCTCCGATCGCGTCCAATCGCTCAAAAACAACGAAGACGGCTGGCAACGCGCGCTCACCATCGCCACCCGCCCGGGGGCCCGCGACGCCGCCACCCTCGCGGTCATGCAATCCGAGCTCCGCGACCGCGCCCAACTCCTCGTCGACGCCGGCGATCGCGAAGCCGCCGAGCAAGCCGTCCAGTCCCTCTTGGCCATCGACACCCACGACGCCGTCGCCGCCACCCTCAACTCTCACCTCACCGCTGCTCGCGACCGCACTCCAGCCAGCACTGGTACGCGCTGACCGCACGAAATCGTGACCAGCTTTCGGGGCTCGATGGCCACTGAGCTGATGTGTTGAAACGTACTTTCAGCGTCGCTTTCGCTCTCTTGCTCGCTGCCTGCGGCTCCGACTCGACCTCCGACGCCGACGACACCGGCGGCAAGGCCTCCACGGCTGGAGCCGCCAGCCAAGGCGGCAACCCCTCCACAGCCGGGACGACCAGCCAAGGAGGCAAATCTCCGACTGCGGGAACCACCGGCAACGGAGGTACCAAGCCCGGCGCCTCGGGCGGCAGCAGCGCGGGCGGCAGCGCCTCGGGCGGCAGCGCCTCGGGCGGCTCAGCTAGCGGCGACTACTGGAAACCCCAGGCCGGCCTGACCTGGCAATGGCAGCTCTCCGAAGAGGTCGGCACGCCGCTCGACGTCGACGTCTACGACATCGATTGGGAAGCCGACCAAGCCACCGTCCAAAAGCTCCACGCCGCCGGAATCAAAGTCATTTGCTACGTCAGCGTTGGCAGCTGGGAAGACTTTCGCCCCGACGCCAAAGACTTTCCCGCCGAGGTCATCGGCAACGACTACGACGGCTGGCCCGGCGAAAAATACGTCGACATCCGCAGCCCAGCCCTGCGCGCCGTCATGAGCGCTCGCTTCGACACCTGCAAAGACAAAGGCTTCGACGCCATCGAGCCCGACAACATGGACGTCTTCGAGCTCGGCGAAGATTCCGGCTTTCCGCTCACCGAGCAAGACGGCATTGACTACGCCAAGTGGCTTGCCACCGCCGCTCACTCGCGCGGCATGAGCATCGGCCAAAAAAACGCCTCCAGCATCACCGCTGAGATCGTCGGCACCTACGACTGGGCCCTCACCGAAAGCTGCTTCTCCGACGGCGACTGGTGCGGCGATGTCAAAGCCTACGCCTCCGCCAACAAGCCCGTCTTCATGTGCGAATACGAAGCCGGCTCCTTCGACGACGCCTGCGCTACCTGGAAACCCCAGAACTACAGCCCCATCCTCAAGAGCCTCGACCTCGACGCCCCCGTCACCAACTGCCCGTAGCCGCACCGTCCCCACGCCCTCGTTTCCCGCAGTTCAACGCCCAGCCCAACGCGCGGCGCGTTCACCGCTGGCCGCTCTTCGCACCCCTCTTTCGGGCCCGTCTCTTCTTGGTGCGCCGCTTGCCTTCTCCCCCATCGTTCGTTTCACCGCTCGCGACCTTCGCGGCTCGGTGCGCCTCTTCCCCGCCGTCCCGGCCCGTCCCTCGCGCCGCGCGACACTTCCCCACGCGCGACCCTCCCCGCGCGACCTTCCCCGCGCGACCTCCCGCGCGGCCTTCCCCGCGCGACCCTTCTCCCGCGCGAGCTCCCGCGCGACCCTTCTCCCGCCGAGAACCAAGTCGCATTTACGACGCGGTTTCGCTAATGATTTCAAGGGCAGCCACGCGCCAGCTGACGCTATCCAAACTGCGACTACTCCAGCGATGCTGCATGGAACAGTCGCAATTTGGACTGCGTCATGCCAGCCCGCATGCCCCGCGAATCCATTGAAGAAAGTTCGTCGCAAATGCGACTACGTCCCGCGCCGTAAAGCACCCTTCTGAGGCGATGCACTGTGGACTCTGCGGCGACCCGTTGGGCCCAACCTCCGCAACGAAGCGCTGAACCTCCGTAACGAAGCGCTGAACCTCCGCAACGAAGCGCTACCTCCACAACGAAGCGCTACCTCCGCAAGGGCGGCTTGGCTCGACTCTGAGAGCGGAACGAACGCAACTGGCGCGGGCTCAGACCGAGGGGTTGGAATGCGGTCAATCTTGATGCCTGCTGCGGAGCAATCCCGCGCGACGGCGAGGGCGAGGAAACGCTGGCGCGATGCGCGGGCGTTCCAAGCCGACGTGCAGCTGCAGCTTGCTCGTGAGCGAGTGCCTTTCGCGATGTGGCTGCTGCTCGAAACCCTGCAGGAGCTCCTGGACGAGACGGGCGACGCTGTGTCGCAGAACGCGTTGGCGGAGCGCACAGGGCTCACGCGACACGTCACGTCGTATTGGATGATCCTGATGAGCGAAGAGGGGCTGATCGATCGTGGCCCCCACCCGAATATCGCAGCCTGGCGGGTGATTCTGACGGAGCTGGGCGAGCGGACGCTGGCTGCCTGTAACCAACGGCTGGAAGCGGCCGGGCTTACTGGGTAAGGTGACGCGCATGATGCAGCGTGCGCTGGTGATCGCGGGAATTTGGCTGACGGCGTGTGGTCCCAAGAGTGAGCCGGCGAAGACCGCGGAGCCCGCGGCGGCTGCCTCTGG
Source organism: Polyangiaceae bacterium (assembly GCA_036261775.1). Taxonomy (GTDB): domain Bacteria; phylum Myxococcota_A; class Polyangia; order Polyangiales; family Polyangiaceae; genus PMG-095. The sequence goes on from DATAKF010000052.1 coordinate 7,420, forward strand.
AGAACCGGTGCCGGGCGCGGCGCCCATGACGAGTGCGGCGCCCTCGGCCAGCGCAGCGCCCGTGGTGGAGGCTGCGCCCGCTCCGGTTGCCGAAGCCAAGCCAGCGACGCCTTCGATTCACGATGTGTGTTTCGAGATGTGCGACAAGGTGAAGGCGAAGTGTCCGAAGAATTCGTTCGATGCTTGTCGCGTTAATTGCTCGAAGTACGAGTCTCCCAACGAGGGCTGCGAAGACGTCGTGAAGAACGCGCTGATTTGCGCGCGCGACGCCGCTGATTTGGTGTGCGCCAACGTAGCGCCGGAAAGCTGCGCGAAGCCGTTTCGGCAGATCACGGCTTGCGCTTCGGGGCAGAAGCCGACGACGGAGGCGGCGCCGACGACTGCCGCGTTGCCGCCGGGCTTCGTGCTGTTCGAGAGCGCCCAAGAAGGCGTGCGCGCACCCATGCCCGAAGGCGCAAAGGCGGACGGCGCAGCGTTCGCCTCCGCGAAGCATGCGGATGGCGCCACCTACTCGATCCGCAAGTTGCCGCGACCGGAGGGTAAGCTGAACGAGAAGGTGTTTCTCAAGATTGGCATGAACCTGTTCGGCCGCTGCAGTGACAAGATGAAGATGCAGGGCATGGTCGACAAGCCCGGCCGCACCTCCATCCACTACACGACCAAGTGCCCGGACGGCACCGAGGAACAAGGCCTCTTCTGGGCGACCGAAAAAGCCCTGTTCGTCGCGACGGCCAAGGGCCAACCCGGCAAGCTCGGCCCCACCGACGCATTTTTGTACGGCTTCGAAGCGAAGTAAGCCGTCGTGACGGCGCCGGCTCACCCCGAGCGCCGTCGCGGTGCGACTCCGTTACGGCGCTGCCTTACAGCAACGGAACCCGAGGCTGTCGAGCACGGCGTTGGTACTGATCACGTCGAAGTCGAACTTGCAGGTGAGGCCGTTGCTCGGGGTCAGATACGAGCCGCCGTGCAGGGCCATGATGTCGTAGCTCGGGTTGCCGGTGGTAGCGCCTTCGACTTTGTCGCTCCACTCGGCCACGTTACCGGACAAGTCGTAGACGCCTTCCGGCGTCACGCAGTTCGGGAACGAGCCGCTCGGAGCAGCCTGGCTACCGGAGGCGTCGATGCCGTTGCAGTTCGAGCCGTTGTAGGCGCCAGCGTACGGATAGCTGCGGTTGCTGGCTCCAGCGCACGCAGCCTCGAGCTCGGTGATGTGACACAAGCGCTTGCCGTTGGCTAGGCAGGCGGCCTTGGCTTCGTCATACGAAGCGTTGGTCCATGGCATGCGGTTCGGCAGGTCGCACAGGTGCGATTCGTCGCTGCCGGGCGTGCTGTTGGTCGCGTCCGGACGCGAGGCTTCGTATTTGTCGATGTAGAAGTCGAGGGCGCCGACGGTGATGCGCACCATCTGGTCGGTGCCTTCGTCGACCTGGCCGTCGCAGTTGTCGTCCAAGCCGTTGCACACCTCGGCCGAGGCCATGGGCGGGTCCGGCGGCAGGTCGGTATTGCACTTGGTCTTGGACGTGTCGGCCGGATCGCACTGGATTTTGCCGTAGTCGAGGCAGACGCCGAAAGCGCCGTCGTTGCACGACTTACCGAGATCCAAGAAGGCTTCGTCCGTCTGCGTGTCGCAGTTGCCGTCGATGCCGTCGCACAGCGCCTCGGTGATGACGACCTTGCCGCCGGACGTCTCGACGCCCGCCGGGTAGTCGCACACCCAGCCGCCCGCGTTGGAGTCGCAATGCAGCGCCACGTTGTTGCACAGCGTGTTCGAGCGCTGCTTGCAGAAGCTGTTCACGCCCGCAGCGGGGCCGGTGGCCGGCTTCGTCAGCGCAACTGCCGCCGCATCGTCGACGACCCCGTTGCAGTCGTCGTCTTTGCCGTTGCACGACTCGGCCCGCACGGGCCGCACCGGGCACTGCTCGCAGCCCGGAGCATTCGGATTCAGATCACCGTAGTCGGTGTCGCAGACGTCGATCTTGCACTGCTGGTTTTCGCACTTGGCTAGAGCGTGAGGCAGCGTACCAACGCACGACACGCCGCAAGCTCCGCAATTCTGCGGATCGGCGTCGAGGTTGAAGTCTTCGTCAGGGGTACCATCGCAGTTGTTGTCGAGCCCGTCGCAGATATCGAGCGTAGCCGTGACGCCCGGAATGCACACGAGCTGCGTGCCAATGCACTGAGTGGTACCGGACGTGCAGGTGCCCTGGCAGTCCTGGTTCGGGCAGAAGTCATCGCAGCTCGCGTTGGCGTCCGCGGTGCCTTCGTTGATCTTGCCGTTGCAGTTCTGGTCGATGTCGTCGCAAACCTCGACGCCGCAGCCGACGTCTTGGGGCGCCGTGGCCGGATCGCAGTCGTTGCCGTCCTTGTCTTTCACGTGGCATGGGTACTCGCAGCCGGTCGAATCGAGACCGTCGACCGAGTACCAACCGTCCTCACACTCGGCGATCTTGCAGCCTTTGTCGCAGCTGGCGGTGGCGTGCTGCAGGTCGCAAGCGTTGTCGCAGGAGCCGCAATTCTCCGGGTCGACGTCGAGATCGAAGCCTTCGTCTTTGCGACCGTCGCAATTGTCGTCCTCCCCGTTGCACATCTCGTCCGCGAGCGGGTCACCCTCGCAGACGAGCTCGCAGCCGTCAGCCGGCTCGCCGTTCACGTCGTAACGACTAGGCAGGCACTTGTCGATGAGGCACTGCCCCTGCTCGCACTTCGAATCCGCGCCCGTGATGACGCAGTGATTGCCGCACTCGCCACAGTTGTTGACGTCGGTTTGCAGGTCGACGGTGTCACACTCGGTGCCGGCGTCTTCCAAGTTGCCGCCGCCGCCCGCGCCAGGCTTGTTGCCCG
>DATAKF010000053.1:0-4721 GCA_036261775.1 Polyangiaceae bacterium
CGAGGCTTTCGCGAGGACCAAGCGACGGCTGCCGTCGCCTCTCCTTGAGCGTACGTGGGTACGTGAGCACCGGACCGGAGCGAAAACGAAGCCAGAAGCCAGGATCAGCGGGCGTGGTCACCAGCTGAAATGAGACCAATGATGAGCCGTCTCCCCGCCTCCCTGTTTGCTCGATCCTAGGGCGACGCGGCAGGCGCGGGACTGACCGGCGGCGTGGGTACGACGGGTGGAGTCGGTAGTGCGGAGGGCGTGCTGGTGGCCGAAGCGCGCGGCTTGGGTGAGCGGCTCGTCAAGAAGCCGCTAGCGAGCTCGAGCACCGTGACGACTTGGTCGCGCGAGAGCACGATTTCTCCGCGAATATCCGCGCCGTCGGCCTCGAAGCTGCCCTTTTCGATGAATTTTTTCTGGCTCGAGCCGAACAGCACCGAGCCGAACAGCCCGAGGTTCAGCGACGTCGCGGCGGTGAGCGCCTGGGTGAGCGCTTGCGCGTCCGAACGCGCGAGCGGCTCCGTTTCGTCGTGAGCCAAGATGTCGATGATAACGCCGCCGTCGGCGCGTGGTGAGAGTCGTACGTCGGCGGAGCGGATCGACTTCGGGATGACGACGGGCAAGCCGAGGAACGCGTTGGCCGGCGTGTCGAGGTGAAGCAGCGCGATCTCGTCACCCTTCAGCTCGCGCGGCAGCCGCTTGAACTTGCGCGCAGCCTCCAAGATGGCAGGCGGCGCCACCACCAGCAGCCTGGGCGCCGGCAGCACGAACACGCGCTCGCCACGATCCGCGCGTGCCATCGCGGCCGGCACGCCGCCGTCGAGCCAGCCGCCCTGCGGATCACGCGACACCAGGACGTCGACCGCGCTCCGAATCCGCTCCTGCGGCACGTTGAATTCCAGGATGGCGACGACGCCGCTCGAGTCGCGCAGCTGCGAGCCGACGATCAGCATGCGATCGAGATCGCGCACCGGATCGATCGCCGTCGGACCGAAGAAATCGCGCCATTGATACACGTTGCGCAAGAGCGGACCCACGCGATTGCCGAGCGGATGCTGGCGAACGCGGTTCATTTGGATCAGCACCTGCACGTGCGCGTTCGGGTCGACGACCCGCTTGTCTCCGATGCCCGCGACCGGGCTGCCGATGCCCTCGCCCGGCTTGCGCTCGGGTCCGGCGTCGCCTGGAGAAGCCGCGTCGTCGGCTGCGCCCGCGTCACTGGTCTTGGACGCGTCGGGGACGCCGGCGTCGACCGGCTCGGGCGCGCCTGCATCCGGAAGCTCCTTCGGCTTCTTGGGCTTGACGACGACGGGGTCAGGCTCGGGTGGCAGCGCAGCTTCGGGCTCCGCGACCGCGGCAGGCTCTTGGGCTTCCGGTGTTGCGGCGGGCTTGCCAGAGGGGGCGTCGTCGTCCTCGAACAGATCGAGCGGGATCTCGGTCAGCGGCGGCGGCGGTGGGCCCTCCACCTCGTTGGTGCCCAACAGGTGCACTAACCCGAGCAGGCCCACGATGGGTGAGAACGGCACGTGCAGGACCAGGGCGAGCGCGAAGAAGCGTCCCAGCCGGCTCGGCATCGTGTCGGTGAGCACGCGCGGGCGCGTCTCGGGTTCCACGCCCAGACCATAGCCTCTCGCGAAGAACTGCGCGAATTCGGCCCTTTGGCCCTTGGCACGGTCGTCGCATTCTTCCCCGGCTGCCCAGCCCGCACCGAGAATTGGCTCGCGCGGCGTGGCTGTGGAAAGACACGGTCCATAGTGTTCGTTTCGACCGCCCGCTCCTTTGCCGCCACCAGCCTCGTGCTCGGCTTATTCGCCACCGCCTGCGACAAACAGCCGCCTCCCGGCGCCACCGACGACGACGCCCCCCAGCGCACCGAAGCGCCGCGGGCCGGCTCGCCAGTCCTGCCCCCCGAGCTGGCCACCGCGCCGAGCTCCAATGCCGCCAAGACCGCTCCGTCAGCAGCGCCGACGCCCGCGGCCCCCGAAGCGCCCTACACGGGCCCTTGGTTCGCCGTGACCTCGCCGGCCGCGGGCGTGTACAGCGACATGTCATTCGACCGCGGCAAGAAGATCGGCTTCATGCGCAGCGGCGGCCGCGCGCCCGTCGAAGCCGAGACGACCTCCAAGAAGAACTGTACCGCAGGTTGGTACAAGGTGCGGAGCGGCGGCTTCGTGTGCGGCAACTACGGCACGACGGATCTCAGCAACCCCGAAGTGAAGTTTGCGACCTCGCAGCCCAACCTGAAAGAGGTGCTGCCCTACCCCTACGCGCGCAACGCCAAGAACGGCACCCCGCTCTACAAGACGGTGCCTTCGCGCGAGCAGATGGAGCGCTACGAGCCGTATTTGAAGGAGAGCGAGAAGGCGAAGGAAAAAGAGAAAGAAGCCGCCAAGGCGGCTTCCTCCGATCGCGCCGTCACGGCGGCTGCGCCCGCGCCGACGCCGACTCCTGACAAGACCGAAACGGCGCTGCCCATCGCCGCACAAGACGCCGGCGCGCCGCTGGCTGCGGCTCCCACCCAAGATCCGGAGCCGGACAAGCCGTGGTGGCAGCAGGAGGACATCAAAGATCGACTGCACGAGATGAAGCTGGACACGCTGAGCGCCGACTCCGACGACATCTTGGCTAAGCGCATGGTCAGCGGCTTCTACGTCGCGGTCGACAAGACGTTCCGCTGGAATGGCCGCAGTTGGTACAAAACCACCAAGGGTCTGGTCACGCCGTCGGATCGGATGTGGCAAGCGTCGGGCTCGACCTTCAAGGGCGTGGAGCTCGACGGTACGACTTACAAGCTGCCGCTCGGCTGGGTGTACGGCGGCAACAAGAGCGCCGGTACCTTCCACATCGACGAAGCGGCGAACACCATCAAGAACGCCAAGTCCATCGACCGCTTCGTGGCCATCCCGCTCACCGGAAAAACCATCCAGTTTCAGGGCAAGGACTACGTCGAGCTGACCGACGGCACCTTCATGAAGAAGGGCCAGCTGCGCATCACCGAGCCCGGCCCGCCCCCGCAAGGACTGGCCGAAAACGAGCGCTACGTCGACGTCGACTTGAGCACGCAGACGCTGGTCGCTTTCGAAGGCTCGCGCGCCGTCTACGCAACCTTGATCTCGAGCGGCAAGTACTCGAAGAACAAGGACAAGGACCACAGCACCCCGACGGGTGAGTGGCGCATCCGCGAAAAGCACATCACCACCACCATGGACGGCGACGGCACCGCGGCTGGTGACCTGCCCTACAGCATCGAAGACGTGCCCTACGTGCAGTACTACTTTCGCTCCTTCGCCCTCCACGCCGCCTTCTGGCACTCCAACTTCGGCGTTCAAATGAGTCACGGCTGCGTCAACCTGGCCCCGCTCGACGCCAAGTGGCTCTTTTTCTTCACCGGCCCGCAGCTACCCGAAGGCTTTCACGGCGTTTGGGCCAAAGGGGAGTCGGACGCGGCCGGCGTACCAGGATCGAACCTCACCGGACCGGGCTCGCGTGTCATCGTCCACGACTGACAATTTCGGTTGACCGTGCCGCTCGGGCACGTCAATAGCTGGGCCAGACCATGGACCAATTCTCGGCCCACCTCGACCGCGGTTGGGATCTCGTACAGCGCGGTGACCCGCGCGGCGCCGAGCTCTCTGCCCGGCGTGCGCTCGAAATCGACGCGCAATCGCCCGAGGCCTACAACCTGCTCGGCTACGTCGCGGCGTTGAAGGGCGAGTTCGAGGAGGCGGTCGAGCACTACCGTCAGGCTATCGCGCTCGACGATACGTACTTGGAAGCCATGCTGAACGCGGCCGAGGTGTACGTGCACCCGCTGGCCGACTTCGACGAAGCCATTCGTTTGTGCGAGCTGTCGCTCGACTTGGCCGAAACCGACGACGAGGTGGTCGACGCGCTGCTGTTGATGTTCGACGCCCTGCTCGGCAAGGGCGAGGTCGATCGCGCCACCGAGCTTTCGCATCGCTTTCCGGAAGGCCCGTTCGACAACCCGCAGCACACCTTCTTGGTCGGCCGCGCCCTGTACGAGGTCGGCAACCTGGAGAACGCGTCGCCGCTCATCGAAGAGTCGGTCAAACGCTCGCCCAAGAACGCCGAGGCTTGGTACTACCTGGGGCTGGTGCGCGACGAGCGCGGCGAGACCGGGGCCGCGACCGAAGCCTTCTTGCGCTCGCGCGATCTGGATTTGACGCAGCCTTCGGCGCCCCCGGTGCTGTCGCGCGAAGCCTTCGAGGTCACGGCCAAGCGCGCCTTGGCGGCGCTCTCGCCCATGCTGCGCGCTTACGTGCGCGAACAAGAGGTGTACGCGGCCGACGCTCCCGGCGTCGAGGTCGTGGTCGATGGCGTGGATCCACGGGCGCTCTTGCTGATCGACGCGGTCGGCAACGAAGGCCAGCCCAGCTCGGTCAGCGCGCGCGTGTTCGTGTACCAGCGCAACGTCGAACGGCTCGCCTCCTCCATCGAACAGATCGAAGCCGAGATCCGCGGCGCCCTCGAGCGCGAGATCACCGCGACGTTCATCGAGTCGCAGCGCACCGAATCGTCGTCGCCCGGCACGCTGAACTAGCCCACGTCGCGGCCCCCTCGAGATGGAATCAACAGGGAGGCGGGGAGTTCCGCGAGCCCCAGATTTTGGGGGGTCGCGCTGCCGCCCCCGAGACCACAGGTCCCTGGCGAGCAGGCCTCAGCCCAAGTGCTCGCCCTCGAGGGAAATATTTTCTGATTCGGTCCTCCGAATC
>DATAKF010000056.1:0-5996 GCA_036261775.1 Polyangiaceae bacterium
CCTGAGCGCGCTCCGCGCGCGATTTGGGAGGGGTCGGCCGCGCGCAGGCCGCAGGCCGAGCACGGACGGGGGTGGGCATCCCCATCACTTGGGTCCCGGTGTAAGATCAGGCCTCGCCGACCTTTTTCACCACCCTGCTAAGCCCTCGGCCGCGACCCTCCGCCCCACCAAGCTGAGGTAGGACATTCTGCGACCAAGCCGGCGCAAAAAATGAGGATCGCCTAGCTCTGGAGCAATAAAAAACCGCCGGGAGCACCCACAGATTCGGCTACGCTGCAGTGTTCGAGCGTAAGGGCACGATGTCGGGACCTGCTGCACATAGCCTCGGAGGCGGAGCACCGGAGCTGGGCGAGATCATCGCGCAGAAATACCGCGTCGAGGGCATGGTCGGTCGGGGCGGCATGGGTGTCGTCGTCTCGGCGCGCCACGTGCAGCTCGGTCAAGCGGTTGCAATCAAGCTGCTCACGCTGCCGCCCGACGAAGACCGACGCGACGAAGCGATCGCGCGCTTTCTGCACGAAGCAAAGGCTGCGGCGCGGCTACAGAACGACCACGTCGTGCGCATTCACGACGTGGGTCAGCTCGACAACGGCTTGCCGTTCATGATCATGGAGCTGCTGAGCGGCTCCGACCTCGGCACGCTTTTGGACGAACGCGGGGCGCTGCCAGAGGCCGAGGCCGTCGACTACGTGCTGCAAGCTTGCGCCGGCATCTCGGAGGCGCATCAGCTCGGCATCGTGCATCGCGACTTGAAGCCGTCCAACCTGTTCGTCACGCGGCGCAGCGACGGCCTACCCCTGCTGAAGGTGCTCGATTTCGGCATCTCCAAGCAGCTTTCCGACCCCAGCTCCGGCGAAGCCGTACCCACGTTCACGAACACGCGCACGTTGATGGGCTCGCCCAACTACATGTCGCCCGAGCAGATCCGCGACGCCAGGAGGGTCGACGCCCGCGCCGACATCTGGGCGCTCGGTATCATCTTGCAGGAGCTGATCACGGACGCGCCGGTGTTTCACGGCGAGTCGTTTCCCGGCGTGTGCGCGGCTATCGTGGCCGACCAGCCGATGCCGGTGCGCACCATGCGCCCCGACGTGAGCGAAAAGCTCGAGGCCATCATCAACCGCTGCCTCGAGAAAGACGTAACGAAGCGCTACCAGACCGTCGCCGAGCTAGCGACCGATCTGTCACCGCTCGGCTCGCGCGCCACGACGAGCACCACGGGTCCGCAGGCGCTCATCTACAGCTCGCATCCGCGGCTGATCGCGACCAAGGTGGCAACGGGCGGCAGCGTGCAGCAGCTGAGCCTAGACGGCCCCACAGTCGCGATGCCGACAGGCCCTTCCGACACGCCCTCGCCTCGCGACAACACGCTCGAGTCCGCGCGCCTCGGCGCGCTCGGCAGCACGCACGCAGCGGTTTCTTCGCCTGATTCACGGATCGAGATCGTGCATACGCCGCGCGCGCCGCAGCTGCCAAGCCGCTCACTTGGCCGCTGGCTCTTGCCGGCCGGGCTGGTAGCCCTGCTGTTGGGAGGCGCGTGGTGGTTGCAGAGCCGCTCGCAGATAGCAACGGGCGTGGCCAGCAGCGACAGCCAAGCGCCCAGCGCGCCCGTCGCCGTCGCGCCAGCGCCGTTCACGCTCAGCATCGACTCGGAGCCGCCCGGCGCCAGCGTCAGCGAGGGCAGCGTGCGCCTCGGCAGCACGCCCTTTTCGTTGTCGCTCAGCTTGCCGGAAGGCGGCAGCCCGCGCGTGTTCGTGATCGAGAAAGACGGCTACCAACCCTACGTGGTACGTCAGGGTTCGGCGCGCGGAGAAGTGCGCGTCATGGCGGCGCTGTCGGCTCGCGCGACTGACGCTCCGAAGGTCGAAAGCGCGCCTAGCACCACTCCCCCCACCGCCTCGGTAGAGCCCTTGAAGCCTCACGCTCCTGCCCCTCCCAAGCGCACCACTACCCCCGCCCCTGCAGCGCCCAAGCCACCCAGCGATATTCGCCTCGAACGCTGACTCATGCTTCGCACCGTTTCGAGCTTCCTCGTGCTGGGCTTCGCGCTCGGACTCGCCGTTCCCGCGCACGCCGACGACCTGGCCGACGAAGCCGATTTGAAATTTCGTTTGGGCGCCGAGGCGTACCAGCGCGGAGACTACAAGAGCGCGCTCGAGAAGTTCCTCGAGTCCAACCGGCTCGTCCCGAATCGCAACGTCAGCTACAACGTGGCGCGCTGTTACGAAGAGCTGAAGCAGTTTCCGGAGGCTTTTCGTTACTTTTCGCTGGCCTTGCAGGGCGAGACCAACGTCGACACGCGCGCCCGCGTCGAGCGAGCGCTCGCCAACATCCGGCAGAACGTGGCAGTGCTGGAGGTCACGAGTGAGCCGCCGGGCGCCACCGTTTACCTCGAGCGGCGCGACCTGGGACCGCGCGGCAACACGCCCAGCGCGCTCGGCGTGCGGCCCGGGCCCTACGTGGTGCTGGCGGAATTTCCCGGCTACTACCCGGCGCGCGTCGAGGTTGCGGCCGTCGCGGCCGGCGAAAACCGGAAGGTCCCGCTCAAGCTCCAACCTATCTTGGGCCAGGTCACGGTGGGTGAAGGCGCGCGCGGCGCCAGCGTGAAGGTCGACGACGCGACCGAGCCGGCCCAGTGTCTCGCGCCTTGCACGCTCGAGCTTTCGGAGGGCCGCCATCGGCTCACTTTCGAGCGCCCCGGCTACCGCGGGAGCGAGCTCGACGTCGACGTGCGCGCCAAGCAGCCGGTCAGCGTGCACCCCGAGCTCGTCGCCATCACGGGCTCACTCGTCGTCAGCACCGACGAGGCCGGCGCGCTGGTCGAGATCGACGGCCTGCCGCGCGGCTTCACGCCGCTCGTCCTCAACGCGCCCGTCGGCCGCCACTCGCTGCGGCTGTCGCTGAGCGGCTACAAAGAGGTCAAACGCGACGTGGTGGTCGCCGACGGTCGCGAGCTGCGCGTCGACGTCACGTTGACGCAAGCCGAAGAAGTGACGGCGGCGTCGCGCTCCACCGAAAACGTCGACGACGCGCCGAGCTCCGTCAGCATCATTGCCGAGCGAGAGCTGCAGGCGCTGAAATACCCGACCATTGCCGAGGCGCTGCGGGGCCTGCCGGGCGTCTACACCTCCAACGATCGTTCTTACCAATCCGTCGGATTTCGCGGCTTGGGGCGCCTCGGCACGTACGGCAACCGAGTGCTGGTGCTGGTCGACGGGCACCCGCTGAACGACGACTGGCTCGGTTCTTCGTACGTGGGCTACGACGCGCGCGTCGGCCTAGAGGACGTCGAGCGCATCGAGGTCGTGCGCGGCCCGGGCTCCGTGCTGTACGGCACCAATGCCTTCTCGGGCGTCATCAACTTGGTGACGCGCAAGCCGACGCGGCGCGGCGGCGAGCTTGGCCTCTCGGCGGCCGAAAGCGGCGTGGCCCGTGGACGCGTGCGCGGAAACGTACCGTTCAAGGACGGCGGGCTCTGGACCAGCGCGGCGGTCGCCCACTCGAGCGGGCGCAATTTCTACTTTCCGGAGCTGGCTCAGAATTCGCGCGGCGCCGATGGCTTCGACGCTGGCACGCTGGAAGGCCGCTACTACCGCAAATGGTTCAGCGCTGCCTGGTACCTGCAGTCACACCACAAGCGCTTGCCCACCGGCGAATACGACACCTTGCTGGCCGATTCGCGCACCGAGCAGACCGACTCGCGCGCGTCACTCGAGCTGAAAGCGGAGCCTCGCTGGAGCAACGCGCTTTCCACGATGACGCGCGTGCACGCCAACCACTACCGGTTCGACGGCGGCTACGCGCGCGCGCCAGCAGACGGAGGGCTCGAGCGCGACACCTTTCGCGGCAGCTGGATTGGGGCAGAGCAGCGCGTCGAGCTGCGTCCGTCCGACGGCCTCAAGCTCACCGTCGGTGTCGAAGGTCAGCTGCACGTCGAAGTCGAACAGCGCGCCGGCGACGAAACCGGCAACTTCTTGGACGACGAGCACCCGTATCAGGTCGGCGCGGCCTACGCGCTGGCCGACGTACGTCCCACGAACCGGCTGCACATTTCGGCGGGCGCGCGCCTCGACGCCTATTCCACGTTCGGCCGTTCGCTGAACCCGCGCGCTGCGGTGGTGGCGGTGCCGTACACGCGCGGCAACACCAAGCTGATGTTCGGCAAGGCCTTCCGGGCGCCGAGCGTCTACGAGCTCTACTACAACGACCGCGGCTTCACGCAGGTGCCGAGCCCGAAGCTCGGCCCCGAGAACATTTACTCGGGCGAGCTCGAGCACAGCCATCGGTTTTCGCCCACGATCTCGGGCAGCGCCGCGGTGTTCTGCAACTACGTCAAGGGCTTGGTCTCCACCGCCGGCCAAGGCGACGCCACCGATCCGCTGCACTACGTCAACGAGCGCGCGCCCATCGCCACCGTCGGCGGCGAGCTCTCGCTGCGGCGCGATTGGCGCCAGGGCTACATGCTATCCGTGAGCTACAGCTTGCAGCGCTCGCGCTTCTTGAGCGGCAGCTCGTTGTCGTCTCTCTTGAGCTTCGAGCAGAGCGAAGAGTTCCGGCGCGTGGCCAACTCGCCCGAGCACCTGGGTAGCGTCAAAGGCGCCGTGCCCATCTTGGGCAAAGCCGTCACGCTGGCGTCACGCTTGAGCGTCGAGAGCGGCCGCTACGACCGGAACGAGCGCCGCGGCGACGAGCGGCAAGGCAAAACCGACGCCTTCGCCGTCTGGGACGTCGTCTTGACCGGCCGCGAGGCGCGCCACGGCTTTGCCTGGGCGGCCGGCGTCTACAACGCCTTCGACTGGCGCTACGCCGTGCCGGTCAGCGTGGAGTTCCCGCAGCGCACGATCGCGCAAGACGGCCGCAGCTTTCTGTTCTCCGGCGAGCTGACGTTTTAGCCGCGCCGAGACGGACCTTTAGCCCAAATTTCTTCTGCTACCCGCGCGCCAAGCCTGGCTTCTGGCGAGGCTTTCGCGAGGACCGCCCGCAGCGGGCGCCTCCCGCGGAGCGTACGTGGGTACCTGAGCATCGGACCGGAGCGAAAACGAAGCCAGAAGCTAGGATCGGCGTGCGTGGTTAGCAGCTGAGACGAGGTAACCCTAGCGCATGAATGAAACTGACGCCTGGTCCGTCTGCTTGTATTCTCGGGCGCGGTACAGGAGCGGTGGAAGGTAAGCATCCATGAAAAAGCTATTGATCGGGTTGGCACTGGGCTTGGGCACGCTGGGCGCGGTGACGTTGAGCGCCGGATTCACCCCGGCGCAGGCGGCCGCGCCGACCGAGTCGATGGCCATGCAACTGTCGCGCGTCGTGCTGTCGAAGGACGGCTACAAGGAGCTGATCAAGCAGAGCACGGCGGGCATCATCGCTGGCATCAAGAGCCAGGGTCAGACCGTGCCAGCCAATTTCGCCCCCAAGCTCGAGCTGGTCGTGGCCGAAGCCCTGCCCTACGACGAGCTCTTGGCGTTCAACGCCCAGGTGTACGGCTCGCGCTTCTCCGACAAAGAGCTGCAGGATCTGATCACCTTCTACAAGACGCCCACCGGCGCCAAGCTGGTGAAGCTCTTGCCGGCCATCTCGGGCGAAGTCGGCCAAAAGCTCGGAGTGCTCCTCCCGCAACGGCTCCCCGCGATCATGAAAAAGCACGGCCTCACGCCGTAACCATCGCGACCGCCGACTGCAGCGCTTCGGGTCTGTGCCTTGCCGATCAGCCCTCGTGGCTCCTAATTTTCACAGGGAGGCGGGGAGGCGGGGAGGTCCGCGAGGAGAGAAGTTTAGGGTTCGCGCTGCCGCCCGCGAAACGGCAGGTCTATGGGCAAGCACGGCAGAGCTCTCGTGCTCTCCTCGAGGGAAATATTTTCTGATTCGGTCCTCCCTCAAGATCCCGCACATCTTGATCGACACAAAAGCTTCGAAATGATCTAAGGGCGGCATGGCTGAGCTCGACTCGCGTGCCGTTCTAACGGAATTCGATGGTGTTCGATTAGGGGATGCTCGGCTGG
>DATAKF010000060.1:0-2851 GCA_036261775.1 Polyangiaceae bacterium
CACCGCCGGTTTGACCCAGCTCGAGCAACTGGCGATCCTCGTAGAACAAGCCATGACCGAACCTTAAGGGGGATCCGAAGCGCGGACCCCGTTCTTCCGTGCGTGATCGTGAGTCGGCAGTCTCGACGTGATGACGAAGACCGACGAGAAGTGGCTTGAGCGGATTCGGCAATGGAAAGAGAGCGGGAAGACCGCGGAGGCGTTCGCTGTCGGGCAGCCGTTCAAGGCCTCCACGCTGAAGTGGCGAGCCGCGGAGCTACGGCGTGCCGCTGAGGGCGGCGAGCGCTACGGCAAGGGCCAGACGGTCAAGGGCGCAATCCGCTTGGCGCGCGTCGTCTCCCGAGCACGCGCCAGTGCGCCGACGCACGGCGGCGGTTTGGTGATCGATGTGGCGGGGGCACGCATCGCCGTGTCGCGTGGGTTCGACGCCGAGCTGCTGACCGACGTGGTGCGCGCGCTAGGGGCCGTTCGATGATCCCGACCGGGGTGCAGGTGTTCGTGGCGCTGGAGCCGATTGACATGCGCTGGTCGTTCGACAGACTGGCGGGTGCCGCGCTGGAGCGCATCGGCTACGACGCGCGGAGCGGCGCGCTGTTCATCTATTTCGGCAAGCGTCGGGACGCCGTCAAGGTGCTGTTCTTCGACGGCTCCGGGATGTGCGTATTCTACAAGCGGCTTGATTCTGGAGTATTTCGCGTACCTGAGGCCCCGGCGCCCGACGCTCGGCATGTCGAGATCGACGAGGGCTTGCTCGACGCACTACTCGATGGCGTCGACCTCGGCGAAGCTCCGAAGTCGCCACGCCGCCCTCCGCGCGTGCACTGACGCGCGCTGCCACGTTCTGGCTCGACAGCTCGGCGCGTCTTCAGGTAGAGCGATATGACGTGAGCAGCGCCGGTTCGGAGCCATCTCAAACGCGCGTCCAGGAGCTTGAGGCTCTCGTCGCTCGCATGCAGAGTGAGCTCGCCGCCACCAGCGACCGGCTCGTGGCCACCAGCGACCGGTTGGCTGGGGTTGTCAGCGAGCGCGACAACCTGCGTCGAGCCTATCGACAGCTGATGGAGCAGTTTGAGCTGCTGCGCAGGCGCATCTTCATCGCCAAGGCCGAGCGCCTTGACGCCACGCAGCTCGAGCTGGAGTTCGAGAAGACGAAGCAGAAGCTCGACGCCCTTGCCAAGAAGCTGGACGGCGACACGGCCACTGGCCGCACGGACGATGCCGAAAACGCAGCCGCCGACCACGACAAGGTGGGGTCGCGGCCGTCGGGCAAATCGCCTGACAAGGCGAATTCCACGCCCAAAGGTCGCAGAAACCTGGCTGATGCCGACCATCTGCCGCAGCGCCGGATCGAATTTCGCGACGCCGAGCTCGAGAAAAGCGGCGCCACGTTTGTCGACTGGGAGCTCAGCTACAAGCTGGGCTACCAACGGCCCTCTGAGGTGCGTGTCGTGATCGCGCGCGCCAAATACAAGGTGCCCAAGCCTGAGGCCGAGCCGCTGCCGGACGACGCCACGGTGCTCGAGCAGGATGGCTCGCGTTTCACCATCGTGACCGCGCCGCTGCCGCCGCTCCTCATCCGCCGTGGGCTGCTGGCGCCCAGCATGCTCGCGCGCATCATGGTCCAGAAGTTCCGCTTCGGTATGCCCTACTTCCGACAGGAAGAATTGCTAGAAGCCGATGGCATCTCGCTCGACCGAGGCACCATGGCTCGCTCGGGTGAAGAGGTCGGTGCGTGTTTCGGCGCCATCGTCTTGGCCTGCGCGGACGACGCCAGAAAGCACGCATTCTGTCTCTCGACTGACGCCACCGGAATCGCGATCCGCCCGGAGCCACTTCCAGATGGCCGGCGACAGGCGTGTCGCAAAGGCCACTTCTTTGTCGTTTTGGCCGACAAGAAGCACATTTTCTTCGAGTTCCAGACCAAGCACACCAGCGCGGCCGTTTGCGAGATGTTCCGCGGCTTCTCCGGCTACATCCAGGCCGACGCTCACGCCATCTATGACGCACTGTTTCGCGGCGACGCTGTCGACGAAGAGAGCGAGGCGCCCACCGAGTTCGCATGCTGGAGCCACGTTCGGAGGCGCTTCTGGGAAGCCGCCGTCTCCGGCTTCGCCGTCGGCCGCGAAGGGCTCTTGCGAATTCGCAAGCTCTACCAGGTCGACCAAGGCTGGAGCGACCTGCCGCCCACAGCGCGACTCCAAAAGCGCAAAACCGTGCTCGCGCCACTCGTCGCCGAGTTCTTCGAGTGGGTCCGTGCTCAAGACGACCCCTCGACCCAAGTGCGCAGCCTCGTCAAAAAGGCACTCGGTTACGCCGGCCGACAAGAGCGCGCCCTCAGTCGCTTCCTCGACGACGGCAGGCTGCGCATGGACAACAACTTGAGCGAAAATGCGCTCAGGACCATCGCCACCGGCAGAAAAGCCTATCTTTTCTTCGGCTCCGACGACACCGCCGAGGCCGCCGCCAACATCTACTCCCTCATCGCGAGCTGCAAGCTCCATGGCCTCGACCCCGAGCGCTACCTCGCCGAGATGATCCGCATCATGCCCTACTGGCCGCGCGATCGCTTCCTCGATCTCGCCCCCGCCTACTGGGCTCAGACTCGTGCGCGCCTCGACCCGCTCGAACTCGAGGCGGAGCTGGGCTTCGTCACCGTGGCGCCGGTCGCGGACTCGGCACAGCAGTCGCTGGCGGGCTGAAGTCGCGCGTTCCGTCACCCAGCGACTATCGCGTCAGCCGCGAGCGCCTTCAAGAACGGGGTCCGCGCTTCGGATACTAGAATTGCCCATAGGAGGTCCGCGGCAAACTCGCGCTCGACGGCGTTGGTCGCGTCATACTGGCCCGTCAGAGC
>DATAKF010000064.1:0-29806 GCA_036261775.1 Polyangiaceae bacterium
CAGCTTCAGCTTGCGAACCTTGAAGTGGTTGCACTTGCCCTTCGCGCCATTGGACGCGCGCGCTCTTAGGTAGAGGTGATAGGTAACGTCTTCGTCGAGCGTCCGATCGGGCCAAAGCTTGATCGGATCGCGCAGGAGGACGCCGTTTTCGTCGATGGTGTCGCCCAGATACACTTGCGGATACAAGAATGTGTGAATATTCGTGACGATGTTGGTCCATTCACCAACCGGCGCGTTGCAGCCATCGTCAACCTCGCTGAGCAAGGCGTCATAGCTATTGGCGAACTGCACTCGCTCCCAGACGATCATCCCATTGTGGTCGGTCTGGTAGTAGCCGTTTTGCTCGACGTGGTCCGGGATGTTGAGCTTGATCTCCTTTGCCCCGGTGCGGAAGGACGCCGAGAAGGTGCCGCACTTGTCCCAGTCGGCCCCCGCGGAGTTTTCGCCCCCCTCTTTCCCCTGCCAGTAGTACTTAGCGTCTTCGTCCAAGCTCACATAGACAGTGGCGTAGCGGACACCATCCACATACGACGCCGAGTTGATGACTTCGTAGTTCGCCGATTGAAAAGTCGGGTCCTTCGACCAACGCACGACCCACGGACCGAGGTCGTTGCCCACCGTGAAGCGCAGCGGCGTGTTCCAGGCGTCAACGTCGGTGGCGCCATCGGCGGGCGAGAAATCGAGCGGCGTCGGGCCCTCGCCGACACCCACTGCAGCCCAAGCCTTCTCGACGGAGAGCTTGGCATAGGGGTCGAGCAACTGCTCTTCAGCCACCTGGGCACTCAGGACGCGCGCGGCGAAAAAGCCAGCGTTGGCGTCGAGCGACGAAAAGGAATCGAACACCACCCGCGCGGCAGCCGCCATCGACGCCTCGGGGTCCAGCGCCAGCGGGAGGACGCTGGACGCGCAGCTAAAGTCGTTCACGCTGTTCGCGTCTTGCCCTTCGACGAGCGTCTGGAACCAGTGGCCCACGACCGTCGCGTTCGTGTGGATCGAGCAGTTATCCTCCAAGACCGGACAATCTTGGCCTGTGTCGCCCCAGTGGTCGCCCAAATATGTATCCGGGTTTTCGCCACTCTTGGGGGCCCGTAGGTCACGCTGGCAGCTGGCGCCACCGGGTGCGGTTCGACACCAGACGTTCGGGGCCTGGGCGTGATCTATGGCCACTGATGCCATGATGTCGCCATAGGCCTCTTCGATTGCTCCGGCTTCGGCGTACTGGCTGCGGGGGGGAAGCCCCTTCAGGGCTCTCGAGTAGCGCGACACACCGTGTCCAAGCTCGTGCGCGACTACGTCAGGGTAGTCGTACGACTTGGTCACCCGTATGGAATCCGGCGTGCCGCCTTGGCGCGGCCGGAACAAGGCATCGTCCTTCGTGGGCAGCTGGTCGACGACCGTCATGACGAGATTGTCCGCGAGGGGATCTCCGGTGACCCCGCGCCAGCCCAACACCGTGCTGAAAGCGTCAGTTGCGTTCTGAAGGGACCAGTGAGCACGCGCCACGTACTTGGTGTCGTCGTCCACGCCCGCACAAACGGACTCTGTTACTTCGGGCGGTGCACCATCGCGCTCAACCTCAAAACGTGTTCGATAGTTGAAGGGAGTGCGATTCTGAAACACCTCGAAGGGGCTTCCGCCCATCTTCCAGATTCCGACGGCTAAATTGGACTCGGTCGAGGAGCGCGAATTGTCGAACGCGATATCGACGTTCCGAGTTTCCTCCCGATCGAACGTGGCGAGCGAGTAGTCGTAGTTCTGACAAGCACTAACGCCAACACTGCGCTTTTGGATGAAGCGCACGGCACCGCTCTGTGCGTCCACATCAACGTAGTCGACGTCGATGCCCGAGAAACTGACACGCCACAGGAGGCGTGCCTCGGACACGGCCGGGTTGAATCCTTGAGGCTTCAGCACCAGCTCGGCCGTTGGCGAAGCGCCGCCCCCCTGCCAGGGAAGGCTCGGCAGAGCCAGCTTTGCAATCGCCGCCGTGACGGCTGCCGCGCTGGTCAACGCGGGGTTGGTATCAACCGAAAGGCCCGGCAACACCTGCCCGACCGCCGAGCGGAAGAACCCCCCGTCGTTCGTCACCAGCCAGCCGTAGCCATCGACGGCAACGCCGCGATAGAGCTGGCGATAGCGCTGGGACTCGAGCGAAGCCGCTGTGGAGCTTGGAAAGGGGCTGCCCTGGGCGGCGAGTCCGTCTACGCCCTGACGCATGCCGAGCACGTCGGCGTAGCGAGAAAATGCGTCGGCGACCGGCGTGTTGATGCCCTCGTGTGCCTGAAAAGAAACGGGCAAATTGGGAAAACGTTGAAAGCGGCGTTTCGACATCTCGCGGTCGAATTTGGATTTCCCGTTGTCGGCAGTCAGAAATGCCTGATTGAACGACTGTGGCAGGCAACTGCCGGACGGCGTCGCGGGGAATGGATCGACGATGAGCTGGTACTCGCAACCGGCGCGTAGGCGCGCGTTCGCGGTGAACGAAACGGTCGTAGCTAGACTCGCCGCTCCAAATGCCTGCCATGAGCTCAATGGAAACGCATGGAATTCCATGTTGCCCGTGACGCTTCCGGTGACCAGGGTCCCTTCGAAGTTGCCGTTGCTTACGTCGGCGAGCGCCAGCGGCGCCAGCGCCGAGCCCTGAAAGCTGATGCTGCGCAGTCGGAAGCTGGTCGCCGTGGGCAGGTTCCATAGCAGTCCCGACTTGTTCACACCAACCAGCGAGATTTGTAGGTTGCCGAGGCTAACGGCGGTTCCATTGACGTTGACGAGCGCTGCCGCGCCTGGTGGTGTCTCGATGCGAATGGAGCTGGCCGTCGCCAGCTGCGTCGCGCTGACCTCGAAAACGTTGAGACCCGCGTCGTTGCCGATGAGGTTTAGGGCTCCGTATGGTGCGCTTACGGTCCCGGTCGCCTGCCGGCCAGCCATAGCCCGGCTCATCGCAAGAAGGCCCGCCTCCAGTTGGTCGAAGTCGAAGGGCAAGTTCTGAAGCTGCTCGCCTTGCAGCTGGACTGACTGCAGTGAGACGCTGCTGCTGCCGTGCGCGAGATCACCCGCCACTGTGCCGTTCGAGGCCGTCAGCCTGCCACGCACGACGATGCCAGTTGGCTTTCGGGTGATTGCGTTGACGGAGAAGCTCTGTAGCGTAAGGTTGCCTCCCGCAGCGACGGCACCCTCGATGTGCGGCACGCCCGAGACGTCTCCAAACGAAACGAGGTTGAAGTCGAGCGGCGCGTTCTGACCACCCCCGGCGATTGACAGGGGCACTTGCCATGCGTCGGCTCCGTAGTCGCTCGAAAGCTGTACTTCGTGAAGCGTTGTGCCAGGCATGATATCGCCATCGGACTTGGCGCAGTCGGCCCCGGCGTCAGTCAAACCTACTAGGCGCGCGGATAGCCGTTGTGGCTGCACCGGCATGTTGAAGGTGAGCGCGACCTTCGGATGCTGGTCGGTACGTTTGCCGGAAGCCACCGTCTCACGTCCCAGCCAGATGTCGCGGAAGTCGGCCTGAATGTCGCTGACCGCGAGCGCTCCATCCGTGCAGGTCGGACTGCCGCCGGGGACGGAGCCGCCTGGCGGCGTCGGAGGCGTCTCCAGTACCGTGCCGTGGTCGAGGATGAGGGTTTGTGGGCTGTTCACAGCGAAGCTGAGCTGCGCCGGGTTGCCGCCTTCAAGCGCGGAGCGGACGCTCTCGGGGAGCACAAAGTCGAACGTGCGGTATTGGCCGAGCGACATCCCGCCAACCGACTGCGTTCCCAGATCCTGCCAATAGATGTTGGCGGAAGGGATCTCGATGACGGCATTGATCGTTTCCCAGGACTCGGTCGCGCCACCGAACGCGAGGTCCACCTTCAAGCTGGGGCCGACAGATCCGAGGACGAGCGGGTCTGTCTTTACCCGGCGCCAACCGGCTCCGCCGACTTGAAGGGCGTGCGCGCCCTCCGAGAGAGCTGCGACCGAGGTCAGTGCGCCGCTGCCCTCCGTGAGGTGCCAGTCGCTTGTGGCTTCGAAACCGAGTACAGTACCGCTGCTGGGCGTCGCTATCGCTGCTGACGTAGCCACCACCAAGCTCAACCCAAGACCCAACCAACGACTAGCCGCTCTACGCATTTTTCTACCCTCGCCCCGGTGGGCCACCGTCAACGTTTCGTATATCGAGCCGCCATCGCCGGATCAAGCGTGTTGCGGAACCGTTGCCAGATCGTCGCCCGCATCCGGTCGCGTCGTGGGCTTTGGTTCCGCGGCGCCAAGGGGAGTTGAACGGCTGAAAAGTGACAAGATGCGACATGAACATTTTGAAAGGCTCGGAGCTTTAGCGCTTGCTTCCGTGGTTGGGGCACTGGCCTGCGGTGCGAGGAGTGAGCCCGGTGAAAGCACCGCCGCGGGTCAGGAAGCGGGCCCCGGCCTACTGGCAGGCTTACCGGGTGAGGGGGCATCGAACCCGTGCCCCACAGATTGCCTGGTACGTTGCAGGATCTGCCACGGGGCTACTACCAAGTCGGCCGGGCTGGACTTGGAGTGGCGAGGCCTTCCCGTGCGCCTCAGGGATGTCCGCGCGACGCACGGGGATCTCCCGCCGGCCACGGTGGCTGGGGATTGTGGCACCGACGACCTCCTCATTGACTCGCGCAACGTTGACGCGAGCTGGCTTCTCAAGAAGGTCCGGGGCCAACAAGGTCGTTGTGGAGGGGCGATGCCGCCGAGCGGTGCTCTCGACGACGGGCGGCAGGCTTGCATCGCCGAGTTCGTGACCTGTGTGGCGAATCTCGCTCCTGAATGAGACTGGGACCCATAGCTCACGCAGGCGCCGAAGGCTCGCTGGGTGCGGCCCGTCGGTCGGTATTGGAGGCGCGTCCTTCCGGCCCGGAACGGAAACTCCTCTCACCGCCAAGCTTTCGGCGCTCCCCCGCTCAACCCGTTTCCGGGCTGCTCAGCGTCTATGCGCCCGGTACAGCGCGTACTTGCCGTCGCGGTCGGAGGCAAAATACAGGTCGCACATGTCGGCGGAGAAGCTCGGCTCGACGTCGTTCATCGGGCTGTTGACGTCGTTCATCGGCACCGCGGGCGCCGTGGGCTCGCCTGAGGCCGGCTGCAGCAGCGCGGTGTAGATGTCTTTGCCCTGGCCGGTCGCCTTGCAGTTGGCGTCGAGCCGCGGATGACTGACGAGTAAGGTCTTGCCGTTGCTAGTTACCCACGGCGCCAAATCGGCGTCGGTAGTGACGCAGTCAGCCTGACCGATCGCCAAATCCACGGGAGCCGGGGGCTCACTTGCGCCAATGCGCGCGGTGATGAGCGCAGCCGGTTGCATCGAGGTGGCGCCGCGAGTGGTCATCCAAAACGCGCGCGCCACGCCGTCGGCGGTCGGTTTGGTCGCGATCGCCATGCTGTAGTCGTTCCCGGTGCCGTTGTACGGCGCGGGCACGCGCTCTGATGACTGCAGCCCGTTGGTCCACTGCCCCGCGTACAGCGAGCGCTTACCCGCCACCACGCGGTCGAACACGAAATTGAAAGCCTCGAGAGTCATCGACGGGATGCCGGTCACTTCCGCGGCGAGCAGCAGGGGCCCGCTGTCGGTAGCCAAGCTGGTCTGCACCGTGTTACCGGCGCTGGTCGAAGCGTCGGCGGTGTAGCGCAGCCCCGTGCCTTCGAAGAGATACAAAAGGTCGGTGTTGGTCGAGCCGACGCGAGGAAAGTGCGACCCTTGGCCGTTGTCGGACACTGTTGCCAAGCGCTGCGGCGTCGAGAAGTTCAGCCGGTTCAGCTCTGCGCAGTCGCGACAGTCGGCTGTGCCGTCACGGCAGTATTGACCCGGATCGCAATCGCAGCCGCTGATGACCGAGCCGCCACTGCCGCCCGAGCCGCCAGCGACAGCGCCGCCGCTGCCGCCCGAGCCGCCCGGGTCGGGCGCACCGCCGCTGTTCGTCTCGCCGGCGTCGCCGCCGTTGGCGGTGCCGCCCGGCGCGCTGCCAGCCGTGCTGCTCTTGCCGGCCGAGCCAGCTCCACTCGTAAACTCGGCGCCGCTGCAGCTGCTCAAGCCAAGCAGCGCGACGCAGGCAGCGAGCGGGGCGAGCCCGAGCACAATCCGCGGTCCAAGCATCTGTCCGGAAGATAGCGCGGTCCGCGCTTATGGTGCGGCAGATTTCTTTTTCCGCAGCTCAGCCAGCTCTTCGAGATTGGCTTTTACGCGAGGATCTTCGGGATCCAGCGCCTGGGCGCGTTTGAACGCACTTTCTGCCTGATCCAGCTCGCCGCGCTTGGCCTTGGCGGTCCCCAGGTTGAGCCACGCACTGCCCAGCTTGGGATCCAGCACGGTTGCACGTTCAGCGCTCGTGATGGCTTGGTCCAGGTTGCCGCCAAGCTGCTGTGCGTAGGAGAGGTTAGCTAAGTAGCTAGCTCGCTGCGGGTCCAAATCGACGGCGCGTTGTAACGCCGGCAAGGCGCGATCGAGGCGATTGAGCGCCAAGTAGGCGGTGCCGACGTCGCTTTGGAAGCGGGCGTTGTTGGGTGCCAATTGGACGGCCCTCTCGAAAGCCTTCACGGCGTCGGGTGTGCGGCCCTGCAGCAAATAGGCGGCTCCCAAGTTTCCGAGCCGCTCGGGGCTGTCACGCTGTAGCGCAGAAGCACGCTCGAAATAAGGCAGGGACTCTTTGATCTGCCCGACCGCCATCAACGCTACGCCGACGGCGGACTGCGCTTCGGGATGCCGAGGCATGAGCTGGGCCGCTCGCGTCAGGTTGCTGGTCGCTTGCTCGGCTTTGCCTTGAATCAGGAGCAGGTGTCCGCGCTCCAGCAGGGCGGGCCCAAACTCCGGGTCTAGCTTCAGCGCTGCGTCGAGCTGTTTCAGCAGGCCGGCAATGCGCGGATCCCGCGGGGCGGCGGCGTAGTCGAGCGGCAGATCGGCCTCCGCGACGCTCACTCGGACCAAGCCGACCTTGGGCGCGGGGTCCTTGGGCGTGAGCTGCTCCGCCTTGCGGAAGTGCGCGCGAGCCTCCTTGTACTTCTCGGCGTCGTAAGCGGCGTCTCCCAGCGCAAGCTCCTTGTCGGCGGGCTCGCCAGTGCCGCGCGCGAGACCGTCGCCGCTGACCGGTCCCTCGGGGACGGCGTCGGTAGCGGGCGGCGCCGCTGGGGAAGCCGAAGCGGCTGGAGCAGGCGTGCTCGGCGGTGCGCTGGCGGAGGGCGCAGGGGGTGGGGTAGCCGCGGTGGCGCTGGGCGCCGTGGGAACCGTTACGCCGGCGGAAGGCTCGCTGGTTGGCGCGGCCGCGGGCGCCGGGGGAGCCGCCGAGCAGCCGAGCGCCAGGCTCGCGAGCACGGCGAAGAAAGTGGCGTGACGAGCACCTGTCATGAGCTGCGCCCCACGCTGCCGTGAACCACCGCGTAGGCGTGCGCCATCACGGTCTTGGCGGCCTCGAGCCAGCCAGCGCTCTCACTGGGCGGGGTGAGGCGCACCACGTTGGGTTGCTTGTCGAGCCGCACGTCGTTCAAGAGTCGCGCAGCAGAGCGCACGGCATCGGGCACCGCGCTGTCGTCCGCGATGGCGCGCAAATGCTCGACGTAGGTGCGACCCCAAGCGCGAAACTGCACCGACAGCGCGCCGTTGAGCGCCATGCCCGCCGCCCGACGCAAGCCGAGCACGGCGGCTTCGCGCTCGTGCGCCTGCAACCGCTGCTCGGCGCGCGTCAGCTCGGTGAGGCCTTGACGGATCCACTCGTCGGCCGTTAGGCGCGTCAACCAGGACGGCAGCGCGTCATCAGCGCTGACATCACGGAGCATCGTGCTTCATCGAGTGATCCTTGCCGTCGTAGCGCAGGAGCACTTTTTTGCCGTCGGTTTGGGTCGCAATGCACACGGGGCGGCGCCAGACTCGCACCAGGCTGTTCAGGGTCTCTTTGGCGTAGTCGGCGCGCAGATCGACGCCGCGGTGTTCGTGCGTCAGCAAGAGCTCGCCGCGGTTCTCGTAGTTGCCGTCCTCGACGTAGATGAACGGGTTGCCGAAGTTGGTGAGCTGAGCGAGCAGCTTCTCTTTCACGGCGCGGAACTCGCGCGTGGCAATCTCGAAGCGATCGTTCCTGTTCGACCAATCGAAGGTGAACATTTTGTGCTCGATCGCGAACTCCGGCGTCAAAAACTCGTCAATGAACGTGACGTCGTTGTACAGCGCCCGTACCTCGAACACCTTTTCGCGCCCGAGGCCCAGCCGTAGATCCCAGTTCTTCTTCACGTCCAGGTCCGAGCACTCTTCCCACTCGCGCCCAAACTGGCCCTTGTTCCAACGCTCTTCGACGCTGCGGTACAGCTCGACGCCGAGCTTGTACGGGTTGAGGCGTCCGTTGGAGGTGGCCATCACGCCCGCGTTGTTGTCCGCGTAGTCGACGATCTCGCTCCAGTCGCACACGTCCTGCGTCATCATGCGCGAGTGCCAGTAGCTGGCCCAGCCCTCGTTCATGATCTTGGTCTGCATCTGCGGCACGAAGTAGTAACCCTCGTCGCGAATGATGCTCAAAATCGCGCGTTCCCAGCGCTCGAGCGGCGCGTTCTCCAGCAAGAAGGCCAGCACGTCCTGCTCGCGCTGGGCCGGGAAGCGGCCGCGGTCCTTGTCGCGCTCGGCCTCCAGCTTCTTCTTCTGCTCTTCCATGTACTCGGAGGGGTTGATGAACTCCTCCATGTAGTCTTTGGCGCGCATGCGCGGCACTTCGATCTGCCCCGGCTCTTCGTCGGGCTGCGAGCCGCGCCGCCGCACCACGAAGCGCGACCAGGGGTCGATCAGGTTCTCGAGCGACAAGCAGGTGTCGATGAACTCTTCGACCTTGGGGACGCCGTAGCGGTCTACGATGCGGCGCACGGCCGAGCCGTGGTTGGCCATCTTGTCGACCCATTTGCGGTTGGGCGCGTAGGCGTCGCCCGACTTGCGCATCGGGTCGGTGACGGTCTCGCCAGCGTCTAGGTCGGTAGCGCGGAAGGCGAAGTTGTTCTTGAAGAAATCGACGTGCCCCATGACGTGGCACATCACCAGCTTCTGATCGGTGAGGCTGTTGCCTTCGAGCAGGTAGGCGTACGAGGGGTTCGAGTTGATGACCATCTCGTAGATCTTCGAGAGGCCGTACTCGTAGCTCTTGGCCAGGCGCTCGTATTCCATGCCGAAGCGCCAGTGCGGGTAGCGATTCGGGAAACCGCCGTACGCGGCGATCTCGTTCATCATGTCGTAGCTGAGCATCTCGAACACGATCGGGAAGAAATCCAGACCGTAGCCGCGAGCGATCTTCTCGATCTTCTCTTGCTCGACCCTCAAATACCGCGGCAGCGTCGTATTCGTTGCGAACTGCGCCATCTACAGCGAATTGTTGCACAACTTGGGACGGCTCGAGATTTTTTCACAGGGAGGCGGGGAGGCGGGGAGGTCCGCGAGGCGAGAAATTTTGGGTTTCGAGCCGCACGTCGAAGCACCAAGACTGCGCAGTGTTCGTGCGGCACCTCGCGGCTCGAACAGCAAAAACCTCGCGGACCTCCCCGCCTCCCCGCCTCCTGTGAATCTCGCCTCGCGCGGCTCGGCCCACGACCGCCACGGCAGCTTCTGCAAGCGGGCTGCGTTTTGGCAGCCCCGACTCGAGCTACTTGCCTTTGCCGAGGAACTCTTTGATGGAGCCGGGCTGTCTCGTGTCGCAGGGCGTCGCTCTGCTTTCGGCTTGCCGTAGCTACTTGCCTTTGCCGAGGAACTCTTTGATGGAGCCGACGATGGCGTCGCGGTCGCGGATTTCGGAGACGACGACCGCGTCTTCGGCGCTGAAGTGCTCGCGCAGGTCTTTGATGAATTGGCCGGAACCGTAGGGGCTCTCGACCTGGCCGTAGGCGAACATGTTCACCTTTGGCAAGATCTCGCGCTTGAGCAGCTCGACGCACGTGAGCGTGTCGTCCATCGACCAGTTGTCGCCGTCGGAGAAATGGAACGGGTAGATGTTCCACTCGTCGGAGGGGTAGTGCTCGTCGATGAGCTGGGCGGCCAGCTTGTAGGCGCTCGAGATCATGGTGCCGCCGGATTCGCGCGTTTTGAAGAACGTTTCGCGATCTACCTCACGCGCGACGGCGTCGTGAATGATGTAGCGGCTCTCCAGCCCCTGGTACTGACGGCGCAGCCAGGTGTCGATCCAGAAGCTCTCGATGCGGACGATCTCCTTCTGCTCGTCCCCCATCGAGCCGGACACGTCCATCATGTAGATGATGACGGCGTTGGCGACGGGCTCGTGGTCCTCTTTCCAGCTGCGGAAGCGCTTGTCTTCCTTCTGGGGAACCACGATCGGGTTGCTCGGATTGTAGGTGCCGGCCGCGATCGCACGGCGCAGCGCCTCTTTGTAGGTGCGCTTGAAGTGCCGTAGCGACTCGGGGCCCACGCGGCGGATGCCGGTGTAGCGATCCTTCGCGGCGATGATGCGGCTCTTGCCCTTGTTCTCGATGGCGGGCAGCTCCAGCTCTTCGCCCAAGATGTCCGCCAGCTCGTCGAGCGTGATGTCGACCTCGAGCACGTGCTCGCCCGCGTCTTGACCGGCCTTGCCCGAGCCGTCGCCCTCTTCTTCGGACTCACCGCCGACGGGGTCGCCAGCGTCGCCGTCGCCCTGGCCGACGCCGCCCTGCTGCTTGTCCCCAAACGTGAAGCGCGGGATCTCGATGTGCGGAATGGGGATGGACACGAGGTCCTTGCCCTTCCGCCCGAGCATCTCGCCTTGCGAGATGTAGCGCCTCAAGTTTTGCCGAATCTTGCCCCGCACGATGTTGCGGAAGCGGGAGTGATCCTGGTCAATCTTCAGCGACATTCATTCCCTTACGACCCCTAAGTCTTGCACACCCGCGGGCCTTCGCGGAGCCGTTTTACCAGCGCGGCCTTTCGGCTCGGTTTTTCGCGTTTTTTCGTGGAGAATGCCGTGTTACGGGGCGGCTTCATGGCGACTGGCGAACGCTTCTTCAAGTTTCGGTGCACGGGCTGCGGCAATTGTTGCAAGGACCCCCTCCTGCCGCTGACGGATCAAGACGTGGCGCGCATTACCGCCAAGACCGGTGACGATGCGAGCGTCTTCGTGCGCTGGGTCGATCGCAACGGCATCGACATGGACGACGAGCCGGAAGCCTTCGTGCGGCTACGCCAAGGTAAGCGCGTGATGATCATGCGCCAGGGCAAGGGCGGCTGCCACTACTTGGGCAAGGACGATCGCTGCACGATTTATGGCAGTCGGCCCCTCGGTTGTCGCATCTTCCCGTTCGATCCCAGCTACACGAAGGACGGCAAGCTGCGTCGCTTGAAGCTGATTCAGGCGACTGATTGCCAGTACGAGCTCGACGGCGCGAACGACCCAGGCGCGGTGCAGCAGATGCACACACGTCACGAGGGGGCCACGGCCCGCTACCAGACGCGCATCGCCGAATGGAACGCCGAGCAAGCGCGGCGCAAGCGCCAAGGCAAGAGCACGCAAACGGCGCGGGATTTCTTGAGCTTCCTCGGCGTGCTCTGAATGCGCCGAAAAGTCTGTTAGGTTTCAGGCCGTGCCGTCAGACTCCAGCGACAAAGCGTACTTGGTACTCACTGCAGTTGGCCCTGACCGGCCCGGCCTGGTGAGTGAAATTGCCTCGGCCATCCACGCCGCTGGCGCCAACCTGGAAGATAGCCGCATGGCCATCTTGGGCGGAGAGTTCGCGCTGCTGCTCTTGCTGTCCGGACCCGAGACAGCAGCTGCGGCGGTCGAGAAGGCGGCAGCGCCGCTGGGCGAAAAGCTCGGTTTGCGCGTGATTTTGAAGCGCACGGGGCGCGGCCAGCGCAAAGAGTTTCTGCCGTATCGCATTAGTGTCACGGGCTTCGACAGACCAGGCATCGTGCTGCGAATCAGTGAGATCTTGGCGCGCCGCGGCGTGAACGTAGCGTCCCTCGAATCACGCCTGGCGTATGCGCCGCTCAGTGGTACGCCGATGTTCGTGCTCGAAGCGGAGCTGCAAGTCCCGTCCGAAGTGGTACTGGCCGAGCTTCGGCGAGAGCTTTCGTCACAGTGCGACGAGGAAAATCTGGACTTGTCGCTGGAGAGCGTCCGCAAGAGCTGATCGAAAAAGCCGTCTCCAGCACACACCAGGGTGCGTTTTCCTTTTCGCCGGGTGACCCCCAGGACTACCTTTCGTGCTGATGTTGTCTCGACCGCGACGGAACCGTAAGAGCGCTGGCATGCGCGCGATGGCGCGTGAGACTTTTCTCACGCCGGGCAACCTGGTGCTGCCGCTGTTCCTGCAAGAGGGGCAAGGCCAGCGCACGCCCATCGCGTCGATGCCGGGCCAGGCGCGGCTCAGCATCGACTTGGCGGTCGAGCTGGCGCGCGAGGCGCTTTCGCTCGGCGTGCCCGCCGTGGACCTGTTTCCGGCCCTCAGCGACGACGTGAAAGATCCGCGTGGCAGTGAAAGCTTGAACCCACAGGGCTTGATGCAGCGCGCCATTCGCGCGCTCAAGCGCGAGCTCCCGGAGCTACTGGTCTGCACCGACGTCGCGCTCGATCCCTATTCGTCAGACGGACATGACGGTGTTGTCATCGAGGGACGCATCGACAACGACCTGACGCTGCCCATCCTGGCGGCCATGGCGGTGTCGCACGCCGAGGCTGGAGCAGACGTGGTCGCGCCGTCCGACATGATGGATGGCCGCGTCGGCGCCATCCGCGAAGCGCTCGACGCCGCGGGGCACACTCAGGTTTCGATCCTGAGCTACTGCGTGAAGTATGCGTCCGCGTTTTACGGACCGTTCCGCGACGCGCTCGACTCTGCTCCCAAGAGCGGTGACAAAAAGACGTACCAGATGGATCCTGCCAACCTGCGGGAGGTCGAGCGTGAGGTGCGGCTCGACGAGGCAGAGGGCGCTGACATCTTGATGGTCAAGCCTGGCTTACCCTACGCCGACGTGATCGCTCGGGTGCGGCAGCTCAGCGCGCTGCCGGTCGCCGTGTATCACGTGAGCGGCGAGTACACGATGCTCAAGCTCGCCGCCGAGCGCGGCTACTTGGATTACGACCGCTGCCTGATGGAGAGCCTGATGTGCCTGCGCCGTGCTGGCGCGGACATCATTTTTACGTATGGCGCGCTAGACGCGGCGCGCTTGCTCGCGGCTCAGAAATGATGGGAGAGAAACCGAGCTCTCCGGCGCACGAGACCGAGCCTTCACGGTCCGGTACGGAAACGCGCGTGCGCCCGCGCTCGGAGTCCGAGAAGACGCTGCCGCCCAGCAACCCCACGCCGGCCAAGCGGCGCGCGCTGCTGCTCGTGGAGGGCGCCGACGACGAAGAGCGCGGTAACTACGACGCCGTGTTGACCGACGCCGACTTGGAAAATGAGCACGCGACCTTGCCCAAGCTCGAGTCGCCGGAGCCGCCACCATCGTCGGCCGTCAGCGACAAGGAGAACCTCACCGGGCAGCTGCTGGATGGTCGTTACCAGGTCGACTACGTGCTGGGGGTCGGATCCATGGGCATCGTCTATGGCGCGCGCCACGCGGCCGTGGGCAAGCTGGTGGCGGTCAAGGCGCTGCGCGCGCACCTGGCGTCTGACGCCGAGGCCATCCAGCGCTTCAACGCCGAGGCCACCGCCGCGACGTCCATCGGCAACCAACACATCGTCGAAACCTTCGATTTTGGACGGCTACCAGACGGTACCGCCTACATGGTCATGGAGTACCTGGAAGGGCGCTCCCTGGCCGAGTTGATCGAAGGCTGGTCGCCGCTGCCACTCGAGCGCATCACCAAGATCGGCGTGCAGATCGCCGAGGCGCTGAACGCCGCGCACTTGGCCGGCATCGTTCATCGCGACTTGAAGCCCGACAATATCTTCTTGTGCGAGCGCGAGGGCGATCCGGATTTCGTGAAGATCTTGGATTTTGGTATCGCCAAGTTCGGCGTCAGCCAAGCGCGCCTCACGCAAGCAGGCGCGGTCTTCGGCACGCCTGCGTACATGTCCCCCGAGCAGGCGCTGGGCAAGGCCACCGACGGCCGCACCGACGTGTACGCGCTCGGCGTGATGCTCTACGAGATGGCGTGCGGGCGCGTGCCATTCTCGGGCGAGAACGCGATCGCGGTGTTGTCGCTGCACGCCAACGAGGAGCCCGAGGCGCTCTCGCGGAGGAAACCCGACGTTTCACCCGAGCTGGAGGCCATCGTCCACAAGTGCCTGCAAAAGGAGCTGGACGCGCGCTACGCCAGCATGGCGGAGCTGGCCGCAGATTTGGCCCGCTTGGCCTCCGGCATGCCGGTGCGCGCCGAGGCCAAGCCGCAGCTGCCGCCCATGCGTTCGCAAGAGGACGTCATCACCCTGACGGATCAAGCGCCGCCTTCGGCGCAGTTGCCGCAACCGGTAGGGGGCAGGGGCGTGCCGTGGCCGCTGGTGCTTCTGCTGCTGGTCGCGGTCGCTGGGGGGGCCTTCTGGTTCTCGCGGCACCGCACGCCCGGCACGTCTGCCACCGCGCCGCAGGCCGAGCCCAAGCCGCTGCCGCCGCCGCTGGCCTCTGCAGCCGAAGCCGACGACGGCGCTCCGGAGCGCGAGGTCGCGCTGGTGCTCTTCCCGCTCGACGCGCGCGTGATGCTGGGCGACAAAGATTTGGGGCAAATGCCGGTCAGCGTGAAGGTCAAAGAGGGCACACCCGTGAAGGTGCGCATCGTTCGCGACGGCTACTGGACGCGCAAGCTAACGCTCGACGGCACCAAGAAACGCGTCGTCATCGGTCTGGTCAAGCGCGATCCCAACAAGGCGAACCCCAACGACGACGACGACGATCCGCCGGGTGCGCTGCCGCGCTCCGTACCAGCCTCGAGATAGCGGCGCGAGCGCGCCGTTGCGTGCGCTGAGGCGAGCGCTGGATCAGGCGTCGAGGCCCAGCAAGCGCAAGTAGCAGGCGCGAACGGTGTCGGTCACGGTGATGTAGCGCTCGAACAGCTGCTCGCCAGCGCTCCGGCTCGGACTACGCTGGAAGCCCATCTGGCGACCGAGGCCAGACAGGCCCAAGGCTTGCGCGTCGACCCAGTTGGTGCCGTCGCCGCGGTGCACGTGAATGCGCTGCTCCAGGCGCCGCAAGAAGCGGTAGGCGTCACGCAAGCGTTCGTAGTCGGGGCGGGGCAGGTAGCCGCCGGCCGTGAGCGCGTCGAGCGCTTCTCCGGTGTCGGGCGTGCGGACCTTCGCGTCACTGCCGTGCTTCATCTGTAGCCACTGCGCCAAGAACTCGATGTCGAGCAGCCCGCCGCGTCCGACCTTCAGCTCTTTGCGCGTCGGTCGTTCGCGTCCCAGCTCGCGCTCCATACGCAGCCGCAGGCGGTGCATTTCCGCGGGCGCTGGCGGCCCGCCTTCGTAGGCGGCCAGCGTGGCAATGTTCATGGCTCGAACGCCCAAGACCGGGTCACCAGCACAAAAGCGAGCACGAATCAGGGCTTGGCGCTCCCAGGCCAAACCGCCACCGAAGCCCGCCGGGCGCTCGGGGCTACCGCCCTCTGTCTCCTGCAGGCCGTGGTAGCTCGCGAACGAGCGCAGCGACGCCACCAGGAGGCCGTGCGAGCCCGAAGGACGCAGGCGCGTGTCCATCACGTAACCCGGGCCGCCGGCGTGCGGCTCGGACAGCATGCGGATGATGCGCTGCGCGTGGCGCGAGTAATACGCCGCCGCTTCGTCCGGGTTCGGCGCGGCGCTCGGCTCGTACAGGAACATCAAGTCCAGGTCCGAGGCGTAGCCAATCTCGCGCCCCCCCAGCTTGCCGACCGCGATCACGCACAAGCCGCGCGCGTCGCCCAGCAGGTACTGCACCACAGTGCGCATGATCTCGTCGGCCAGCGCCGACAGCGTGCGGGTCGCTTGTCGGGTGCCGATCGCGCCTGCCAAGTCGGCGATTGCTACTTCCACGAGCACGCGGCTCTTCACCTGGCGCACGGCACCAACCAAGGCTTCGTCGCGCTCGTGCGGCTCTTGCTCGTCGATCTGACGGCTCAAGTCTTCGAGCTGGTGCGCCACGGCAGCGTGCACGTCACTGACGGAACCTTCGCCGAACAGCACGACGTCCAAGAGCTCGGGGCGGGTGACGATGGATTCGCCCACGAAACCGCTGGAACCGAGCACCGTCAGTAACCGTGACAGCGCGCGCGGATCCTCGGCCAGGGCCGCTACGTAGGCGCCCGGCGCCGACAGCCGCGAAAACACCGAGCGCAGGTAGCGCGCGGCCTGCTCCGGATCCGGACATTCGAGCAGCCCGCCCAGCACGCGGTCGGCCAAGCCCGGGTGCTGCTCCTGGGTCAACGTGCCGAGCAGGCCGTCGGGGCGTCGCGCCAAGGCGCGCAGGTGATCCGGCACTTCGGTGTTCTCGAACAGCGCGCGCGCAGCGCGGCTCAGCTCGTCGGAGGCGGCTTCGTCACCTTCGTTCATCAACAGCGCCGCGAAATGACCGTGGCTCGGCTCACGTCGCGTGCCGGGCGACAGAGAGGCAAAGGCTTCGCCGATCCGTTCGCGCAGGTGCGAGAGCTCGACGTTGAAGGCGGCGGCGTCGGGGTAGCCGAGCGTACGCGCGAGCCGTTCGGCGTCGCGCGGCTCCGTGGGCAGCAAATGCGTCTGAATGCCGGTGGCCCACTGAATGGCGTGCTCGGCGCGCCGCAAGAGCACGTAGCCGCGAGCGATGTCGCGCGCGTCGCGATCGCTGACGAAGCCACGCAGGCGCAGCCTCTCCAGGGCCGTCAGGGTGCCGCGCACGCGCAGGCTCGGCTCCTGACCTCCCCAGATGAGTTGTAGCGTTTGTACGAAGAATTCTGCCTCGCGGATGCCTCCGGGGCCGAGCTTCAGGTCGCGTGCTGGGTGCACCGAGAGCTCGGCGCGCGAGCGCAGCACCATGTCCGTCAGGCCGCTCGCGATGTTCGGGTCGACCTCGCGCCGGTACACGAAGGGCCCCAAAACTTCGCGCTCCAGCGCCGCGCCAAGCTCAACGTCGCCGGCGATGGGCCGGGCGCGCAGCATGGCGGCGCGCTCCCACAAGCGGCCCCAGGTCTCGTAGTAGCGCTCGAACGCCGATAGCGAATTGACCAGCGCGCCCTGCGAGCCCTCGGGCCGCAGCCGTAGGTCGACACGAAAGATCATGCCTTCTGGCGCGGTGCTCTCTATGTGCGCTACCGCGCGGCGCACCACGCGCGTGAAGAAGTCGTGCGGCGTGACGTCGCCCACGGCTTCGTCGCTGTCGTAGACGAACACGATGTCGATGTCGGAGCCGGCGTTCAGCTCCAGTCCGCCCAGCTTGCCCATCCCGAGCACGCACAGCTTCGCGTTCTGGCCGCGTTCGTCGCGTGGCGCGCCCAGCCGGGCCGCCACGTGACTGGTCGCCTCGGCGACCACGACCTCCACCACCGCGTCCGCCAGCTCCGAAAGCTCACGCGCTGTCTCGGGCAGCTCGGCGCCGCCCAATTTGGGCGGCAACACCTCGCGCAGGGCGATGCGCACTTTTTCCAGCCAGACCGCGCGTTGCAGCGCGCGCTGCCAGTCCTCGCCGGGCGCCAGGCCCGCGACCGCATCGTCGAGGCGTCCCAAAATGTCGCGCCGTAGCCGCCGGGTCGTCAGGCCTTCGCGCGCCAGGCTGGCCACCGCTTCGAGCAGGGCCGGGCGCTGCGGTACCAGCACCGGATAGGCGGCCCCCAGCACCAGACCCAAGTCGGCGCCCGGCAGACCCCGAAGATCTCGCGAAATCGCCTCCGCTCGCTCGGGGTCGAGATGGAAAGCCAGGCGTTCGAGGTCGTTGGGCATCAGGACTTCTGGCCGAAGCCGTGGTCAGGAGCATACCTCGCTTGTCGCAACGGTTCGCTGGATCGACGAATGTTCACAAATGGCAACGCAAGGAGTCGCCGCGTGGGGGGAGGCAGGCCCGAATTCACTTCGGCCGTGGGGGACGGACTAGAACGCAGTTGCTGCAAACGGATCGGCGTTCTAGTGAGTCGGGGGCATGCGGTTTTTGTGCGTCTCGGACATCCACGGTCATGCAGCGGCGCTGCGCGCGGTGCTCCGCGAGGCGGAGGGCTACGGTTTCGACCAGCTGATCGCCTGCGGCGACCTGTGCTTCCCAGGCCCAGAGCCGCTCGAGGTGTGGAAGATCTTGGTGCAGCACCGCGCCCTCTGCACGCAAGGCGTGGGAGACCGCGCGCTGGCAGCCATCGACCCCGAAAAGCTCAGCGCTACCGGCGAAGCCGAGCGTGCCCGCATCGATCGCCTGCGCAAGGCGCATCGTGAGCTGGGTGACATCATCGTGGCGCGCCTGGGGCAGTTGCCGCCCGTCGCCCGCCTGCCCATCGAGTCGGGGCACACGCTGCTGGTCGTGCACGGCTCTCCCGCCGACCCGACCGAGCCGTTCGACATCAACATGTCGGACGAGGAGATGCTGGCGCTGCTCGGCGACGAGCCTGGCGACATCATCGTCTGCGGCGGCAGCCACGTGCCCTTCGATCGCAGCGTGGCAGACGTGCGCATCGTCAACGTGGGCTCCGTCGGCGAAGCCCCAGCCGGCGATCACGCTGCCGCGACCTTGATCACGACGTCGCAGCTCGGCATTCAGGTCGAACAACTCACGGTGCCGCTGCCGGCGCCGGGCTCGACCTGAGCGCGAGGAAGGGCGCCGCCCCGCCGCCAGGAGGGGCGCGCCGATCCGCGCTTGCTCACGCGGCGCCGCGCACGGCCAGCACGAACGCGGTCACCAGCTCCGGATCCTTCACGCCGGGCACGAACTCGACGCCGCTGGCGGTATCGACACCCCACGGGGTGATCACGCGCACGGCAGCGGCCACGTTCTTGGGCGTGAGCCCACCGGCCAAGATCAGTTGCCGGCTCTTGGCTAGGTCGGTGACCAGCTGCCAGTCGAACACCTTGCCAGTGCCACCGGACGCGCCCGACACCTTGGTGTCGACGAGCAGCCGCTCGCCGGCAAAGCCTGCGGCCTTGCGGGCGTCGGCGGCGTCCTCGATGGGGCAGGCCTTGAAGGCGTGGGGCAGCAGGCGTGTCAGCCGCGCTGGCGGCTCTTCGCCGTGCAGCTGCAGCCACTCGATACCCAGCTCCTCACGCAGCTCTTTCACCTCGGAGTCGGTCGGGTTGGCCACCACGGCTACGAGCTCGATGCGCCCACGCACGGCTTCGATGATGGGGCGCGCCTGCTCGTAGCTGACGCGGCGCTTCGAGCCGTGCACGAAATTGAGGCCGATGGCGTTCGCGCCCGAGCGGACGACGTGCTCCGCGTCGTCCACGTTGGTAACGCCACAAATCTTGATCCAAGTCATGGCTCGGCTCGGAAGCCTGACACCAGGAGGCCAGTCAGTCGATCTTCAGCAGCTCTTTGACCGTCGCGATCACCTGCGGAGCCTGAATTGGCTTGGTGATGTAGGCGTTGGCTCCCAGCTGCAGCGCGCGCTGGCGATCTTCTTGCGAGCCCTCGGTCGTGATGATCACGATCGGCGTGTCTTTGTGAATCGGATCACTGCGCACGCGCTTCACCAGCTTCAGCCCATCCATGATGGGCATGTTGATGTCGGTGACGATGATGTCGTAGCGCGCTGACGCCAGCTTGCGCAGCCCGTCGACGCCGTCATCCGCTTCGGTCACGCGGAGGTTGCGGACGCGCGCGAGCGCGAACACGAGAAGCTGCCGCATCATCGGCGAGTCTTCGACAATCAAGCAGGAGTATTCGGCCATGGTCGTGTCAAACGCTGAGGTCGAGGAATGCTTCTAGTCCGGGGAGCTTGCGATCGGTATGCGCGAACAAGCTCGCGCTCACGAGCGCTGCCGCGGCATGTTGCCCAAGTAGCTTGAATAGCTCGAAATCCACCGTGTCGAAGCGTTTTTTTTGAGCCAGCGTGGAGAAGATGGCGATCACGCCGACCGTCTTCTCGTCCACGCTGAGGGGAATGATGGCGGCTGGCCGCTGAACCGTACCGGCCGTCGGATCGTGGTCGCTGACGGACGCGGCGCCCTTCAGCAGGGCCTGGCCCAGCTCGGAATCGGCGATCTTCACCGGAGTCAGCGCGCTGCCGGCCACGCCCTCGTACGCGATGGGGACCAGCTCGGTGCTGTCTTGGTTCGCGAGGTACATACAGTAGCGTTCTGCCCCGACCAGCTGCGCGAGCACCTCTTTGATACGCCGTGTAACCCCGCGAGGTGACAGGCTCGAGTGCAGCTGGTTGCTGGCTACGAACAGATTGGCCAAGTTGGCGAACTCGCTCTCGACCTCCTGAACGCGCGCAGTAAATTCGCTGTTTACCTCTTCCACGCGGTGGTACCGCGAGAGCAGCTCGCGCTTCTCGGTCTCGAGCCGATCGATCTTGGCCAGCAGCTCACGAATGGCTTCGTCGGCTTCGACCTTGGCTCGCAGCCCCGCGTTCTCGGCTTCGAGGTGGCGCAGACGTTCCTGCAGTTGCTCGACCTCGCGCAAGAACTCTTCGCTCAGCTTTGCGCCGCCCGAGAATTTCTTCAGGAACTGATCGCGCTCGGTCTTGAGGTCGGGCCCCGGCGCGTCGCTGCCCGTCGGGCCGCTCTTACTGTCCTTCGTCATGACGAGTCTCCCAGTATAGACGTCAGGAACGGGCGCTCGGGAAGGTCCCGTAAGATTGGTTTGTCTTCAAGATGAATACTAAGTGGTTACATGTAGTTAAATGCTTATAGATGTAGCGCGCGCAATTCCAAACTCGGACTAAGATGAGGCTCCTTATGACCGCCCCGGATCCGGCCAGCATCCATGGACTGCTCGACGCGGGGGATCTCGAAAGCGCGCGCGCCGAGCTTTCCAAGATCCCGCGCACCGACGAGGCCTACGCGGTCGCGCGGGTGAAGCTCGAGCTGTACGACGGCTCGCTCCCGCCGCTCGCCGCCATCCAACAGCTCGTGGCCCTGATGCGCAAGAAGCCCGACTTCCCCGGCGCCAAGGAGCTCTACCAGGAAGCCTCGAACCTCTCGTACCAAACGCGCCAGTCTTCTCCCGCGCACAGCCACCCGCCACCGCCCGTCACCGAAGACGACGACGGCACCGAGTAGCGCACGGGCTGCCAACCCGCAGCCTGAATCGCAGAAGCTTCTGTGCCGGAGGCAGGCCTCGATCGACGATCGAGATTTACAGGAGGCGGGGAGGCGGGGAGGTTCGCGAGCGAGAATTTTGGGGGTTCGCGCTGCCGCCCCCGAGGCAACAGGTCCATGGCGAGCACGGCTCAGTCGCCCTGCTCGCCTCGAGGGAAATATTTTTTGATTCGGTCCTCCGAATCAAAAAATGCGTTCTCGCCCTCGCGGACCTCCCCGCCTCCCCGCCTCCCTGTGATCTCTCGCTCTCGCTCAGCGCGCTGCAAGAGCAAGCCACTGAGAGAGCTCGCCGGTGATGATGCGGGGGGCTTGGGCCAGGGCCTTGAGGTTGCGGGAGCCGGTGAGCAGCATGGCGGCGCGCAGCTCGGCCTCGATGCGATCGAAGAAGACGAGCCCGCCGGCTTTGCCGCCGGCTTCGACGGCTTGCAGCGCGCGGCGCGCGATGCCGCCGGCGCTCGCTCCCAGCGCGATGGCCTTGGCGATGTCGAGCCCGCTTTGGATGCCGCCGGTCGCGAAGATGCCGCGAAAGCCGTGCGGCGCGCACAGCGCCACGCTGGCGGCCGTGGGGATGCCCCATTCCCAAAAGGCTTCACCCAGCGGCCGCAGCTGCGGGGAGGCGCGGTGCGTTTCGACCGCGACCCATGACGTGCCGCCAGCGCCCGAAACATCGACGTATTCGACGCCCAAGGCGCGCACGCGGGCCGCGACGTGACCCGACAAACCGCAGCCGGTTTCTTTCACGACGACGCGCAGGCCTGCCTTCAAGAACCGCTCGATCGTCTCGAGGCCGCCGCGAAAGTCGCGGTCGCCTTCGTCTTGCACCAGCTCCATGGCGGGGTTCAGGTGCACGCACAGCGCGTCGGCGCCCACGCCATCGACCAGCTTTTGCACGTCGTCGTTCGACATTTGGGCGGCTTGGACCATGCCGAGGTTGCCGAGCAAAAGCGCGCTCGGCGCGACGTCGCGCACCGTGTACGTTCCGCTCTTGCTCGGGTGCTTGTGCATGGCGCGCTGACTACCGAGGCCAAAGGCGTAGCCGCGCTCTTCGGCGATGCTGGCCAGCTCCTTGTTGATGCGCTCCGCGCGGTCGCTGCCGCCGGTCATGCCGGCGATCAAGATCGGCGCGCGCAGGCGCTTGCCCATCAGCTCTACCGACAGGTCGAGCTCGTCGACCGCGAGCTCCGGTAGCGCGTCATGAACGAGACGCACGTGCTCCAGCAGCGTCGTGGTCTGCTTGAAACCAACGTCGCCCGACGTCGCCAGATCCAGGTGATCGTCCTTGCGCCGAGAAATGTCCGCCATACGCTCGCCCCTATTTCGCACGTGCAGCCTTGGCCCGCCACTACTACGCTCCGCGCGCCATGCCCCTGCGCCCTCCGCGTCCCCGCGCTGCTAGCTCTGCCTCCAGCGCCCCCAATCCATTCGTAGCGCTGCTCTCGACCGTGCAGCCCGAGATTGAGCGCAGGCTCGCTAGCTGCTTGGACGCCCGTGTGACCGCGACGCGCGCTTTCGGCCCCGAGGTCCAGGCGCTGGCTCGTGAGGTACGGCGCCTGACGCTACTGGGCGGCAAGCGGCTGCGCCCGGCGCTGGTGGTCGCGGGCCTGCGCACGGCGGGCAGCAGCGTCGCGCTCGGTCCTGCGCTGGACGCCGGCGTGGCGCTGGAGCTCTTGCATACGTACTTTCTGATTCACGACGACTGGATGGACGGCGATCGGGTGCGCCGCGGCGGGCCTTCGGTGCACGTGGCGTTGGCACAGCGCTTCGCGTCCGAGCACAAGGGCAACGCTTCGGCCATCTTGGCTGGCGACTACGCGGTGGCGCTGGCGTGCGACGCGCTGTCGAAGGTCGAAACGCCGCCTGCGCGGCTGCGTGCGGTGTTCGGTGCCTTCGCCGAGATGCAGCTCGGTGCGGTGGCGGGGCAGCAGCTGGACATGGTGGGCCAAGGCCGCGACGTCGAGCTTGGCTACGCGCTCAAGACCGGGAGCTACACCGTCGAAGGGCCGCTCAAGCTCGGCGCGCTGTTGGGCGGCGCCAAGCCGGCGACGCTCGCGGCGCTGTCGCGCTACGCGCGGCCCGCTGGCGTCGCGTTCCAGCTGCGCGACGACTTGCTGAGCCTGTTCGGCGACCCGGCGCAAACCGGTAAGCCGCTCGCCAGCGACCTGATGAGCGGCAAGCGCACGCTCTTGCTGCGGCTGGCGC
Organism: Polyangiaceae bacterium; assembly: GCA_036261775.1. Classification (GTDB taxonomy): domain Bacteria; phylum Myxococcota_A; class Polyangia; order Polyangiales; family Polyangiaceae; genus PMG-095. Next base: position 23,269 of record DATAKF010000064.1, read on the forward strand.
TGCGGCGCGGCAAGCCGCGTGAGCTCGCGGTCATCAAAAAAGTGCTCGAAAACCCGCGCGCCAAGGTGCCAGCGCTGCGCGCGGCGCTCAGCGCCATCTCTGCCACTGGCGCTCCTGAGCTGGTCGAAAAGCGCATCACGCAGCTGTCCGAGCAGGCGCTGGCCGAGCTCGACCGTGGCATTAGTCCTGCGGGGCGCGCACTTCTAGTCGGCGCCACCTCCGCGCTGTGCTCGCGTCGCACATGACCGCGCCCGCTGGCATTTCGGTCGGGGAGGGGCGCGGCAACGGCAAGATCGTGCTGCTGGGTGAGCACGCGGTCGTCTACGGCATGCCCGCGATTGCGGCGGGTATCAGCTTGGGCGCCGTGGCGCGGGCCACACCCAGTGCCGAGGGCAGCATCCGCATCGCGGAGCGCACGGCTCGCGCGGCCGACGGTTCCGAGCTGAGCGCGGCCCTGCAGGCGACCTGCCAAGCGCTGGGCACCGGGCCGCGGCAGGTCGAGGTCGACGTGACGGTGCCGCTCGGCTCCGGGCTGGGCGGCTCGGCCGCCATCGGTGTCGCCGTATCGCGCGCGCTCTTGCATTCGCTGCGAGAAACGGAGACGCCAGCGCGTGTGCTCGAAGGCGCCAGCGCGTGGGAGCGAGTCTTTCACGGGAACCCTTCGGGCGTGGACGCCGCTGCCGCGTACGCGGGCGGCTGCATTTGGTTCACCAAGGCGGGCGGCCCGGAGCCGCTCTTCGTAGCCGTGCCGCTCAAGTTGGTGGTCTGTCTCGCTGGCCCGCCCGCCAGCACCAAGCAAATGGTCGAAGACGTGAAGCGCCTCGGCGATCGGCGCCCCGACCTGCTCGGCAAGTCGCTGGCCGGCATCGAATCACTCGTGAAAAATGCCAGGCTATGCGTCGAGGCCGGCGACGTAGCGGGCCTCGGTCAGCTGATGAACTACAACCAGATGCTCTTGTCCGGTCTCTTTTTGTCGACGCCCGAGATTGAACGGGCCTGCGCGATCGCGCGCGAAGCCGGAGCCTTGGGCGCCAAGTTGACCGGCGCGGGCGGCGGCGGCGCGGTGATCGCGCTGTGCCAGGACAGCACGGCGCCCGTCGAAGGCGCGCTGCGCGACGCCGGCTTCACGGTTTTCCCCACCGAGGTGGCGGCGTCTCCGCTCTTGGGAGCGCGCCCGTGACCCAGTCAGCCACGGTGCGCGCGCACGCCAACATCGCGCTCGCCAAGTATTGGGGCAAGGCCGACATCGCCAAGAACCTGCCCGCGGTGCCGAGCCTTTCGCTCACGCTCGAAGGCATGCGCACCACGACCGAGGTGACGTTCGCGCCGGAGCTCGAAAAGGACGAGCTGATCCTGGCAGGACGCTCCGAGCTCGGCAAGCCGCTCGCGCGCGCGAGCAAACTGCTGAACGAGGTGAGGGGACTTGCCGGCGTGCAGACCTTCGCGCGGGTGCGCTCGCACAACGATTTTCCTACGGCTTCTGGCCTCGCCTCCAGCGCGTCCGGCTTCGCTGCGCTGGCGCTCGGAGCCGTCAAAGCGCTCGGCCTCGACGTCCCGCTAGAGCGGGTGAGCGCCATCGCGCGCGCGGCCTCGGCGTCCGCGGCACGCTCGCTGTTCGGCGGCTATGTGGAGCTTGGCGCGAACGGCGAGTTTGCGCTGCGCGTCGCGCCGCCCGAGCATTGGTCCCTGAAGATGCTGGTAGCCGTGACGAGTGAAGCCGCCAAAGACACAGGCTCGACCGACGGCATGCAGCACACGGCCAGCACGAGCCCATACTATGCGGCTTGGGTCAGCGACGCGCCTCGGCTGTTTGCGGAGGTGAAGGCAGCCGTGCTCGCGCGTGACTTCGAGCGCTTGGCGCCAGCGGTCGAGCAGAGCGCGCTGGCGATGCACGCTTCCATGCTCGCGGCGAGCCCGGCGCTGATCTACTTTCGCCCCGCCACGCTGGCCGTGATCGAAGCCGTGCGAGCGCTGCGCCGCGGCGGCGTGGCGGCTTGCTTCACCATCGACGCCGGGCCGCACGTCAAGGTGCTGACCCCTCCCAGCGCCGCTGCGGCCGTGCAGCGTGCGCTAGCCGGAACCGAGGGCGTCTTGCGCGTCCTCGAGTCGGCGCCAGGCCCCGACGCGGCGGTGCTCGACGGAGGAGCCGCGGAGCTCTTGTCGTGACGCGCGCCCGAGCGCCCGGCAAGGTGGTCATCTCCGGCGCCTACGCGGTGCTGGCTGGCGCGCCGGCGATCGTGTCGGCGGTTTCGCGCTACGTCACCGCCGACACGGCGCGCGCGCCTGAATTCGTCACCGACGAAGTGCAGGCGGCGCTGGCAGCCACCGAGCGCGCGCCGTGGTTCGACGCTTCGGAGCTGCGCGCCGACGGCCGCAAGCTAGGGCTTGGCTCCAGCGCGGCCATCTTGGTGGCCAGCTTGTTCGCGCTCGAGCAAGAGCGCGAGCCGGGGCTCGACGCCGAGCAGCGCTTGCTGCGCGTCTTGGAGCTTGCCCAGGCCGCGCATCGTAAAGCTCAAGGCGGAGGCAGCGGTGTCGACGTCGCTGCCAGCACGCGCGGCGGCACGCTCGTGTACCAGCTCGGTCCACGCGGGGCGAGCTACCGCGCGGTGCGGGTGCCGGCAGGACTTTCGCTCGAGATTTGGACCTGTCCTACCTCAGCGTCCACGCGCGAGCTGCTGGCCGCCGTCGCCGCGACCGCCCATGGCGCTCCGGAAGCGTATGCGAGCGCGATGGGCGCGCAGGTGCTCGCCGCGCACGACGCGGCGCTGGCCATTCGGCGCCAAGACCCGCGCGCGTTCGTTCGCGCGTTGCGCGCGCAGACCCGCGCGCTGTCTCGGCTGGGCCAAGCGGCTAGCGTTCCCATCGTCACTCCCGAGCTGCTCGAGCTGGCCCCGCTCGCGGAGCGAGATGGCGGCGCGCTACTACCGGCTGGCGCCGGTGGGGGCGACATCGCGCTATTCGTCGGCCGCGCGCCTTCGACGCCCGATTTGCGAGCCGCCCTCGAAAATCGCGCTCATCGGCGCTTGGACGCCGACCTGTCGGCGCCCGGAGTTTGCGCCCTACCGTAACGGCGAAGGCCGCCCTCGCGGCGCTGGATTCAGCCCGGATGTTGTGTTCTCTTGAGCGCTCATGGCTGGCCGCACGTTTGCGATTGGCGACATTCACGGCGAAACGTCGCACCTGTTCAAGCTGATGGCTTGCTTGCCCAAGCTCGACGCCGAGGACACCTTGGTGTTCGTGGGCGACTACGTCGACCGAGGACCCAAATCGGCCGAGGTGGTGGAGTACGTGCGCTCACTGCCCAGCCGTACCCAGGCCAAGGTCGTCTGTCTGCGCGGTAACCACGAAGACGCGTGGATTCGCGTCGTGGAGCGCGGGTGGGACGAGTTCGTGACCCCGCCTGGCAATGGCTGCTTGGCCGCGCTGCGCTCTTACCTGGGCGGCAGCTTTCCTCAGGAGGGCGAGCTGCCGAAGAAGAACGAGGGCATGCCGCTCACGACGGGCAGCTTCTTCCCGGACGACGTCGTCGATTGGTTCAAGTCGCTCCCGTACTGGTACGAGGACGAGCACGCGATTTACGTGCACGCCGGCCTACCGCGCGTGCAGGGCGAGTTCATCCACCCGGGCGCGGCGCAGGACCCGCAGGTCTTGCTCTGGCTGCGCGACGCCGATTTTTTCAAGAACTACCGCGGCAAGAAGGTCGTGTTCGGGCACACCCGCACCGAGTACCTGCCGCCCGAGCTGTCCGGCTACACCCCCGAGGATCCGACCGATCTCTGGGCAGGTGAGAACTGCTTCGGCATCGATACGGGCTGTGGAAACGGTGGCTTCTTGACCGCGCTCGAGCTGCCGGCCATGAACGTCTACGAATCTCGATGAGCGGCTCGCGTTTACCTGGTTTCTACAAGCTGAGTGTTGCGGAACGGCGCGCGCTGGTAGCCGAGCGCTCTGGCGTGGATTTGGCGACTCTTGCCGCCGCGCTCGAAGGCGGCGGCATCGACGTCGCCGTGGCCGACAAGCTGGTCGAGAACGTGCTCGGCACCTACGCGCTGCCGTTCGGCGTCGCCCTCAACGTCCAGGTCAACGGGCGCGACTGCCTGGTGCCGATGGTGGTCGAAGAGCCGAGCGTGATCGCTGCGGCTTCCAACGCCGCGCGCATGGTGCGCCACGCTGGCGGTTTTACCGCCGAAATGACCGAAGCGCTGATGATCGCGCAGATCGAGCTGCGCGGCTTGGCCGATCCGGAGCTGGGCCTCCGCCGTCTGGAGACCGAGACGGAGCACCTGCTCTCGGTGGCGCGCGGCGCGGTGCCCAACCTGCTCGAGCGCGGCGGAGGTCCGCGGAGCATCGAGCTGCGCGCACTCGACGCTGGTCGCCTCGTGCTGCACGTGCTGGTCGACTGCAAGGACGCCATGGGCGCCAACTTGGTCAACACGATCGCGGAAGCGGTCGGCCCCATCGCGGCTGAAATCACTGGCGCGGAGCTGGGCCTGCGCATCCTCTCGAACCTGAGCGATCGGCGCTGCGCGCGCGTCACCTGCCGGGTGCACCCCGCAGATTTGACCTTCGCGCGCCCGCCGGTCGCGCCGGGCGCACGCACCGACAGTGTGCCGCCGCTCGCCGAAAGCGCGGCTCAGCTGTCGGGCGACGACATCGCCGACGGCATCGTGGCTGCGTCGCAGTTCGCCGAAGCGGACCCCTACCGCGCCGCCACGCACAACAAGGGCGTCATGAACGGCATCGACGCCGTCGTGCTCGCTACCGGCAACGACTTTCGCGCCGTCGAAGCCGGAGCCCACGCGTACGCGGCGCTCAGCGGGCGCTATCGCCCGCTCTCGATCTGGCGCCGTGACGGCCTCGACCTGGTCGGCGAGCTCACGTTGCCGCTCGCGCTCGGCATCGTCGGCGGCACGCTCAGGGTGCACCCGACCGCGCGGCTCGCGCTCAGCCTGGTCGGCGTCGAGTGCGCCGATGACCTGGCGCTGATCGCGGCCTCGGTCGGCCTTGCCTCCAACTTGGCAGCCTTGCGGGCGCTCGCGACCGAGGGCATTCAGCGCGGGCACATGTCGCTGCACGCTCGCTCGGTGGCGGTCGCTGCCGGCGCCCAGGGCCCAGAGGTCGAGGCGGTGGCGGCGCGTATCGCCGAAGACGGCAGCATCACGCTCGAAGCGGCGCGCCGGGCACTCTCCACGCTCCGTGGCTGCTGACCGGTCCACGGGCCGCTCGGTGGCGCGGAGGCGGGAATAAACGCCACCTTGAACCATGGGCCGCCTCGCGGCATGTTCGGCGCAGTGCAGATCCGTCGCTGGCTCCGCTCCTTCGCAGCTGTGGCATCGGCCGCGGTCGCCCTCGCGAGCGCAGCGCCTGCGTCGGCCGTGGCGAAGCGGCCGGTCGCGCCAGACTGGGGCCTGTTCGGTCCTCAACCGGCGCTCTCCGAGCTGAGCTGGCTCGAGACCGGCATTCATCAAAGTCGGCCTTTCCGGCTGATGCCCGACCGCTCGCTGTCGCTGCTCGCGCACTACCTCGCGCCCAGTCAGAACCACGTTGCGGAGTGGCGTAGCTTCTTCCGCGGTGACTACGGCTTCTCGAGCTGGAGCCCGCGCTTTGCTCTGAGCTGGAGCCTGGGTAGCGAGACGCCCGAGCCGGAAGCGCTCAGCGTCTCGATGCGCGGGCCTTGTCCAAAATGGCGAGCGCCCCGCCCGGTGAGCTTGGCGCGCTACGACGGCGGCGAGCGCGTGTCGCTTCCGCTGCTCGATTGCGACGGCGGCGTCGCGCCCGACGCCATCGACGTCGTGAGCGTGCTGTCGCGCGCGCCGGGCGTGGCGCGTCCGGAGCTGCCGTTGCCCTTCGAGCCGTCTGCCGACGCCGGACCCGGCGAGTGGCTACCGAGCGTAAAGCTCGTCGATCCGCGTCTGATCTGGGCGCTGTCACAGGTCGCGGCAGCCTTTCCGCGCCGCACGCTGTACATCATGAGCGGCTACCGCCAGAACGGCCACAGCAACCACAGCAAGGGCAAGGCGCTCGATCTGTTCGTGCAGGGTGTGCCCAACGAGCAGGTTTTCGCTCTCTGCCGCAGCTTGCGCGACGTCGGCTGCGGCTTCTACCCCAACAACAAATTCGTCCACATCGACGTGCGCCCCTACGGCACGGACCGCGTCCTGTGGGTCGACGACTCGCAGCCCGGCACGCCCTCGCACTACGTCGACGGCTGGGAAGGCGTCGTCGAGCCTGGGCGGGCCTGGATCCCGGGGTAGGCCGAGTCTCAGGCGCCCAGCTGGGCGCCGCCGCGACATACGAGCCTGGGCCTCAGCTGGAACGGCTCGAGATTTAACAGGGAGGCGGGGAGGCGGGGAGGACCGCGAGGGCGAGAACGCATTTTTGTCTTTGGAGGACCCTCAAGATCCCTCACATCTCGATCGACAGGTCCGGGCGAGCGTGATCTAAGCCTGGAAATGGACGGCGTCCTCGATCGCAAGACAGTATTGGCGGAATACGAAGGGGTTCGATTGGGTGACCGGCGACTGGATCGGCGGCTCGA
>DATAKF010000072.1:0-3597 GCA_036261775.1 Polyangiaceae bacterium
CGCGCCCAGACCGTCGAGAGGCACCCGCTCACCGGACGACAGTCGCAGCGCCACGGGGCTTGGGTCAACCAGCAGCGATGCCGGCTTTGCCACGAAACGTGCGCGCACCCACAAGTGCTGGGTGCCACCGATGCGAACCAGGGGGGCGCCCGCGTCCACAGGCTCGCCGTTTGGCACCACGACCTGAGAGATCAGGCCATCGATGGTCGACTTGATCGACAGACCGCCGGCACCGCCGGGCGAATCGACCCGCCCTAGACGGCCACCTGCAGATTTCAGCCGTGCCGTCTGCGTCTCGAGCTCGTTGCGAAGGTCAGTGAGCCGTCGTTCGGGGAGCAGCCCTTGCTTCACTAGGGGCTCGACTCGAGCTATTTCCCGCTGCGTCTGCTCCGAAGCCAGCCGAGCCTCTTCCACGGCGGATTGCAGGCGGCTGTAGTCGTCGCCGGCAACGGTCGGAGCGATGGTGCCGAGGACGTCTCCCTTCTTGATCTGCATGCCTTCAGCGAGGGCGAGCTTGGGATTGTGAAAGAAGCGGCCTCCCGTAGGTGCGCCGACGGTCAGCTGGTCCTTGGCGGCAGGCTCGACGTCTGCCGCGAGCTCGATTTCCCTCGCCATCAACCGCTCTTGCGCCCAGGCGGTGCCGAAAGGGATCCTCCACTGCGATTCCTTGAGAAACGTGATGGCTCCACCGGCCTGCTCGCCTCCTGGCGCGACCGGCCTGTCGGCGACAGTGACGCGGCCACAGTCGAAGACATCGACTTGGCCCTCATGCTCGTACGACATCTCGAGCGAGTAGGTACCGGCCGCCGGCGCTGGGGCTTCGAACACAAAAATACCAGGTCGCTTTACGCCGACTTGCGTGGCTTCACCCGCGGTGCTTGCTGGTGTCTTGAAGCGGACCCTGAACGTTCCCTGTGTGACCGCGCCGAAGTCGGATAGGCGAGTGACGTGCGCATGGTACGGCACGGGCTTGCCGGACATCGGCACCGGCAGCTCGACGAATAGCTCGTAGCGCTCGGTCCAGCGCGTGATGGCTAACGATGGGACCTCTTCCTCTGCGGCCCCTGCATGTTCTCCTTCGTGGGCGTGCTCGTGTCCGTGGTCGTGACTTTTGCTGCACGCTGGTAGAACGTTGAGGAGCGCGGCAGCAAGCACGGCCGCGCGACGGCGAGGCGCCATCACCGCACACCCCCCGCGACGCCACGGCAATCCCGATCGAGAGTGGCATCGAACATGGTTCCCGCCGCGCGCATCAGGGCTAAGCGCGTCAGCGCGATGCTTTCGCCCAGCGTCACCTTGGCGAGTTGTGCCTCCTCAGCCACGCGAAACGCCTCGAGCAGCTCAGTGATGCTGGCCTCACCGGCCGCATAGAGTTGAGCCGCTTTCTCGCGGACAAGGAGGGCGTCGCGGCTGGCCGTATCCGCCTCGGCATGACTCGCTTCGAGCACCGTCAAGCTCGCGCGTGCCGCCTTTAGCTTGGCCTTCATTTGCTGGCGAAGGCGAGCGGCCAGGGACCGCGCGACTTGCACCTCGGCGTCCGCGTTTGCCGCCTCCGCTTGCCCATGGTCGAAGAAAGTCAGCGGCATTTCGAGGCTGAGCGCGACTCCGTGACCGGTCTCTGAACCCACGGCCACGGCTCGATAGCCCGCGAACACGGCCAGGTCGGGCACGGCCCTACGGCGTGCCGCCCGTGCCTCGAGATCGCCCGCTCGCGCCTCCGCCAGAAAACTCTGAACCGCTGGTGTCTCCCGCACGTAGGTGCCGAACGAGCTGGCGCGCCCACCACCCAACGCGACGAGCTCCCGATTTTGGAGCGTCACCTCGTGGCCCGTCCAGGCTTCGAGCAGCGTGCGAGATGCCAGCGCCTTCGCCTTCGCTGACGCGAGGAGCTGTCGATGCACGCGCGCCTGCGTTGACTGGCGCAAACCATCGTAGCTGGCCGCTTCGCCCCCCTTGGCAAGCTTCTGAAGCGTTTCGCTCAGCGCATCGAGCGCGGCTTGCTGCTGGCTCAGGACCTCAACCCCAGCTTGATCGACGGATGCAGCAACGAAGGCCTCCCGGAAAGCCAGCGCGGCTTCGAACGTCGTAGCGTGAGCTTCGGCGAAGGCTTGCTGGCGCCGCGCGTCGGCGGCGTCTTGCAGCAGCCAGCGTCGGCCGCCGATACCGAGCGGAAGCGACAAGCCCAGAATCGTTTCCCTATCGGCAGCGCCCGCTAGCGTCAGCTGATGCTCCACGATCAGCACTGGATTTGGCAGCACCTGCGCGGCCAGCACGGCGGCGTCTCCCCGCTGACGTTGGGCCCTCGCCACGGCGTTCTCGAGGCAAACTGCACGAGTAGCAGCAACTTCGTCGAGCGCCTGTGCGCGCGCAGAGCTTGAAAACAACGAGCAGCCGACGACGAACGACGCCAGCCAGCGAGCAGCCTGCATAGGTGCCTCACGAAGTGAACGGGTTGAGATGGGTGACTAGGTCAGCGCGTAAACAGGCCCAGCACGCTCTCCGCCGCGTGGTGCAGCGTGCTGCCAGGCCAAACGAACAAGAGCGCGGCCACGCCCGAGAGCGCGATGCCCACCGCCAGCAAATCGTTGGCGAGTGGTGCTCCGAAGCCAGCGTCATCGTCGAGTAGAGCGCGAACCCGCACCTCAAGCTCGGTGCCGGCCGCAATACCCAGTGCCGGCGCCAGACCCCCCGAGGGACGTGTGGCCAGTCGCAGCCGTTCGACCGATACCAAAGCCATGGCGACGCACGTCGCATCCTGCAATTTCGTTGCTGCGTGGCGATCGCACACCGTTTCCGTCGCTGTTTTCCACGCCTGGAGCCACGAACCCCTCACTGACCAGGGCAGGACGGCGCTTGCCAGGCGCAGACAAGCCAGCGTCAGGGCGTCTCGGCGTTCGACGTGAGCGTGCTCGTGATGGACTACTGCACGGCGCTCGACGGGCTCGAGGCTCTCCCAAAGTTGCCGATCGAAGACGATCGTCGGCGTCCAGATGCCGACAGTGAACGCCCCGAGACCCAAGTCATCGACGAGCCGCACCTGAACGCCGTCTAGGCTCTCGCTTGGACTCCGTCGCAGACGTTTGGCCCAGCGTTCTCCGCGAAAGACATCACGCAGGACGGGTCCGCAGCGCCACAGGGCAAACGCAAGCCACAGGGCAGCTAGCGGCAGGGCAGCGCGCACCAGAGGAAGCGCAAGCCATGGGTGGTAGACGCAAAGATGCGGGTGGTGGCCTTCGTGGGCGAAGCAATGGCAATGGCTGAAGGGTGTCGGTACCAGAATCACGAGCAGCGCAAGCAGCGCCACCACTGCTGGACCAAGCACGAGCGCAGCTCGTATCGGGGTGGATGGCCGTCGACCCAGACGGACCATCAAAGGGACAAAACGGGCGAGCAGCGCTAAGCCCACCGCCGCTGCCCAAGCAAGAAGCAAGGCAGTGACGACCGCGACGAGTAGGACGACGCTCATCGCTTGGCCCCCCGCTTGCGTTTGGCCTTGATCAGCGCCGAAAGCTCATCCAAAACCGCAGGATCGGCGTGCTCGGCCGAATCGAGGAACGCCATCAGCACATCACGATGCACCGGCACTTCCATCTCAGT
>DATAKF010000075.1:0-12856 GCA_036261775.1 Polyangiaceae bacterium
GTGGGCACGATCAGGCTCACCAACGGGGCCGGACTGGGCACGGGCCAATGCGCGCGATAGAGCCCCGGGGACGTGATGCTGACGCGGACTCCCGGGCTCACGCTTTCTAGGTGCTGGGTCAGCGCACGCCGAGCGCTCTCGGTGGCCTGCTCTTCGCGACCATTCGTAGTCGAAGCCTCGGCTGCCTTGCGCAAGTGGTAGAGCACTTCGGGGACGTGGAGGATCCCGCGGTCGTCTCCAATCTCGGCGACGCAGCGGAGCAGCAGGTCGTAGTCGTCGCTCCCGTCGAACCCAGGCCTAAGCCCGCCGGCACTCTCCACGAGCTCTCGGCGGTACACCGCCAGGTGGGCGACGTAGTTCTGCGAATAGAGCAGGTCCCTCGCGAAGTCCGGCTTGAAGTACGGCTCACAGCGCCGGCCGAGCTCGTCCAGCTTGTCTTCATCGGAGTAGACGAGCTGGGCTCCCGGCCGCCCTTGGAGCGCCCGCGCCACGGAGAAGAGCGCGTGTCGAGCGAGCACGTCGTGAGGGTCCAAGAAGGCGATGAACTCTCCTCGTGCGAGCGCCCGCGCAGCGTTGAGGCTCTCGCTGGGACTGCTGCCTTTGTCGCGAAAAACGACCCGAACTCGCGGATCGCGCGCCGCGTACTCCGACAGGATCCGCCTGACGTGCGGCGCGCGTGAACCGTCATCAGCGGCGCACAGCTCGAGCTGCGCGTAGGACTGCTGTAGAACGCTGTTCAAACACTCGACGAGCGCGGCTTCGTCGCTGTCGTCCGTACGCACGATGATCGAGAACGTGGGTCGCTCCGGCCAGCTTTGGATGACGGCCGCCTGCTCTCGCTCGTCAGGACAGTCGCGTCGTTCGACCGCTTCAATCCATTCCTCGTAGCTGACGAGCTCGCCGCTGCGCTCGTAGAGACGGTTGTAGTCCGCCCACAAACTCGGGGTGTCGGAGCGCCCCAGGATGCCGTTCGGCGTCGCTGCAGACGTGGCGTGATTCGTCTGTGGCATGTACCGGGGATGCCGAGACGAAAGCTTGCGTTCGATGCGCGAGCGAGCGAATCGCTCCGGTACGCGAGCGAGCCGAAAGTGCACCACCTCGAAGGCGCGCGGCACGGCCAAGGGTAGCAGTCGCAGGACCGTCGGCGTCTCCACCAGCACTAGGCGCTTGACGAGCTGGCCCGAGCGCATCGGCAGTGGCAGCAGCGCTTTGGCGCCGTTTGCTCCTTCGAGGTAGACGCGGGCGTCGGCCCGAACGCCGTCGAACTCCACACGCAGCTCCAGCATGTACCAACCCGGTCGGAGCGATTCCGAGAGCCGGAGCAGCTTTGCGCCGCTGCTGACGTGAGCCATGCCCTCGAACCCGGACGGAAGCGGCGCGTCTTCGAGCACAAGGTCGGTCGCCGTGGAGGCACCGAGCACCCGATCGAGGAGGCCTCGCGCTGCCCTCGAGATGGCCTCGGCGACCATCGAAGTCACGCGCCGTTGCGCGTCGCGAGGGCTTGCTGCTGCGACGCCCTCCGCTTCGTGACGGCGTCGAGCTCCACGAGCCAGCCGAGGAGGTCCTCCAGCTTGCCGAGTGGCCACGAGTTCGGTCCGTCGCTCAGGGCGCGGTCGGGATCGGGATGAGTCTCCATGAACACGCCCGCCACGCCGACTGCGACGGCCGCTCGCGCTAGGATCGGCACCATCTCACGGTCGCCGCCCGACGACGTGCCCAGCCCACCCGGCTGCTGCACGGAGTGCGTCGCGTCGAACACCACCGGGCAACCGGTGCGCTTCATGACCTCGAGCGCGCGCATGTCGGATACGAGCGTGTTGTAGCCGAAGGAGACCCCGCGCTCGCAGAGCATGATCTGCTCGTTGCCGACCTCGCGCAGCTTGTCCACGACGTTGGTCATGTCCCACGGGGCCATGAACTGGCCCTTTTTGACGTTCATGGGCTTCTTCGCGGCCGCGACGCGTTGCATGAAGTTCGTCTGCCGCACCAGGAAGGCGGGCGTTTGAAGCACGTCCACCACGGAAGCGACTTCGTCGATTGGCGTGTCTTCGTGGACGTCGGTGATGACCGGAACGCCGATCTCTTTCTTGACGAGCTCGAGCACGCGCAAGCCGGCTTCTATCCCGGGGCCCCGATAGGAGCGGCTGGAGCTGCGGTTGGCCTTGTCGAAGCTGGCTTTGAAAATGAAGGCCACGCCGTGTCGCTGGGTGATCTCTTTCAACGTCGCTGCTATCTGCAGCGTCAGCTCACGACTCTCGACCACGCAAGGGCCGGCGATGAGAAACAGGGGGCGGTCATTGCCGACGTCGTAGTCCAATAACTTCATGGTAGAGCTGCGCCTCAACTACGGCGAATCGTAAACTTCGATCACGCCCGTGACATGGTTGTGGTCATCGACGACCACGAGGGCCTTGAGCCGCAGCCGATGCATTCGCTCGTGCGCCTCACGCAGGCTCGCGTCCTGATGAATCGACACGGGGCGGGGTGTCATCACGTCGGCCACGCAGTAGCTCGTGAGATTGCCCTTGGCCGTGACCACGGCGCGCCGGACGTCCCCATCCGTGACGATGCCTAGCGGCTCGCCCGCTGCGCTGACGGCGATCACGAGCCCCATCCGCCCCGCCGTCATCGACAAGAGCGCCTCGGTGAGGGGCGCTTCTGGGGACACGACAGGCAACGGGTCGCGCTGCATCGACTCCCTGACGCTGCCGCGCTTGCCCAGCATGCCGCCCGGGTGCCAGCGCAAGAGGTCGTCCGTCGTCACGTTGCGGGCGCGCATTGCAGCCATCGCGAGCGCGTCGCCCAGCGCCATGGTGACTAGGGCGGAAGTCGTCGGCACGAAGCCGTGCGGGCCGGTCTCTTCCTCGACGCCGGTTTCGATCGCGACGTGTGCAGCGCGTCCCAGCGCGGAGTCGCGCCGGCCGACCAGCGCGATCAGAGAGACGCCGAGCTCGTTCAAGTGCGGCAGGACGCGCACGACTTCTTCGGTTCCACCGCTGTGCGAGACGAGCACGACGACGTCGTCACGTCCGAGCAAGCCGAAGTCGCCGTGCGACGCTTCGGCCGGGTGCAAGAAGATGCTTCGCGTTCCAGAGCAGTTGAAGGTGGCTACCAGCTTGCGGGCGATGAGGCCCGACTTGCCGATGCCGCACACGACCACGACGCCGGAGCAGGAGAGGATCAAGCGCAGCGCTTCGACGAACCCTTCGTCGAGTCCGGCTGCGGCGTGAATCAACGCGTCCGATTGGCTGGACAGCGCGCGTCGCGCCCCCGCCAATATCGAATCCTCGGCACTCACGATACCGGACGCGGTGCCTTTTAAGCCAACGACTTGCAGACTCATGAGCCTAGATTCCCCGAAGCAGTCTCACTCAAAGCTAACCTCCCGGATACCACTGCGCGTTCATCGCGCCAAGTGCTCGGCTGGGAGCCGCGCCCCTGCCCAAGCGGCAGCCAAGGCCTAGCCCCAACCTCGAAATCCAGCAGCAGCATCATCTCGCGCACGCTCCCCATGACCGTCATTTACCTCTCCAGCCGCACCTAACCGACGGGTAATAGCATCCCGCACTCGGAGCGCAAAGCCACGGGCATTTTGCAGTGGGCTCGCTGTCTGGGGGAACCGCCCTGGACATGGCAAGTTTCGGCCCGGGATTCAGACTGGCTCGTGTCTGGCGCAAATGCCGTGATAGGCATTTAATATCGTTATTCGGGGAGTCGTTGCCGCGACGTTGCCGTCCGTATTCGCGTGCTCGCTCGACGCGTTACCGCGGAGCCGCACGGCTACCAGTTGCGCTCGAGCTGGCTCTGCTTGGAAAAACCGGTGATTTGCCGGCTGGAAGATGGCGAAGTCTTCGAAGATGGCGAAGTCTTCGTGGGCTGCCCGGTCGAATACGCATCGGCAAGCGCGTTGCCCAAGCTCTGAAATAGGCTGGGCGGCCGCGGCTTCAGCCAGCTCGCCTGCAGCGGGGGCTGTCGACAACCACCGTGACGCCGCGGTTGCTGGGTACCAGGCGGTTCCACAGCTGCGTGGTTTCGCGATGGCCGGTGAAGACGTCGACGTGCTCGCCCTTGACGGCCAGGCCGCGATCTTCCGCCAAGAAGCAGCCATCGTGCTTGGCTCCGCCGGATGAGTCGCGCGGTAGACCGTCGTACTCGGGAATGTACAGAGGCGTGCCGAGTGGAATGATGGTCGAATCCACCGCGACCGTGAGCAGCGGGGTGATGCCCTTGCCGGTGGCGCCGCGGCCCCACGGAAACCGCTGCTTGTCGAGCAGGTCGAAGCAAATGTGCTGACCGGTACGCGGACACAAGGCGGCGCAGCTACAGTCGCGCTTGGCAAAGCTGACGGTGCCGCCCGACTTCAGGGTACCGCTGCCCTGCACGCAAACGCTCTCATAAAAGGTGCGCGGTACGGTCGCGATGGCCTTGCAGGAGCCGTTCATCAAGTCCAGGGCTTCGCCCTCGAAGTCGCCTTCGCTCGGAAAGTCATAGTAAGTGTTCTTGAAGGTGCCCAGCACCTTGCCGGCCAGCTGCTGCTTGCTGGCGCCGCCTCCTTGCGTGTAGCCGCTGCCGGCGCCTGCGCTAGCGCCGAGCGGCGGCAAATCGGGGGGCGGTGCCTCGCCGATGACGTGGGTGCGCTTGCCGCGCTGCTGCGCGCCGGGCGCACTGGTCTGCTCTGCTTCGAGGCCGGGCGGCGGAGGGTTCGTCAGCTCCCCCTCGAGTGGCTGCGCCATCCAATCGGAGCCGGCGGTATTGCAGCCCACGACCAAGGCAAGCACCAGGGCCAGCGCGGCGCCGCCGCTCGGCAAGTTTTCTGGCCGGTTCATGGGTCCTTGCGGCCCTGCGAGCGAGGCGACGGGTCAACGCGCAGCTTGGCGCGATCCGGATCGCATTCGCGGCCGGCGTCGGCGGTGACGAGCGGACGCAGGCTCTCGGTGTGAGCGAGCCAATGCTGCTTGACGTGCTCGGGCACGCCAGCGGCTTCGAGCGTCTCTTTCAAGATCATCAAGCGGCGCGCGAATTGCCCGCCCATGATCGGGTGGGCGCGGTGCGCTTCGTCGATGGGCCGGCCCGTGTACTCGATGTCGGCGCCTAGGTGCCGCGCCGCGAACTCGTACTCCTTGGCTTTGACGCGCTCCCGCCGGGCGTTGCGGAAGAAGAAGCCGATCATCACGTCGTCGAAGACGCGATCGACGAAGCGCTCGATGATGGGGCGCAGCGCGGCCTCTCCGCCGAGATCTTCGAACAAGCTGCTGGCCATGGACGGGCGCAGCCTAGCAGAGCTTGCGCGAGTCGCCGGCTATCGGCAGTACTTGCCCCGGCTTTTGTAGCAACAATGCGAGTGGCCGCCCGTAAACGGATCGACGTCGTGCGGCGTGACGTCGAGCAGCTCGTAGAGGCAAGCCTTGAAAGAGAAGTCGCCCAGGACCCCCACCGTGCACTCGTGACCCTGATCGTCCGTGACGACTTCCGGGCCCCAGTCGGCGGGAATGTCCTCGGGGTAGATGCACAGCGAAAAGGCGCCCACGTCGGGAAGTTCCCCGCCCGCGCCTTGCCCCCCGAAATCGGGGTGAAAGGGCGTGTCGGTCGAGGTGCCGCTGATGTTCAGGGTGACGCCGCCGGTCCCGCTGGCCGCGCCGCTCGCTGTGCCGCCAAAGGCGTTTGCCTTGCCGCCCGTTGGGGCGTCGACGGGCGCTTCGCCGCCGTCCTCAGCGCTGGCCGTCGCGTGCGGGGCGCTCGTGACGTTGCCGCAGGCCAGCGCCAGCAACAACCCGATACCCCAAAGCCAGCCTCGTTGCGCGCGCAGCGTGCTGGCCAGAGTCGTCACTGCATCGTCCGCAGCCGGCGAATGCGCCGTTGCGCTTCCATGTTCGATGGATCGAGCCGATTGGCTTCGCGCCATTCGCGCTCCGCGCCCGGCTTGTCACCCAGGAGCAGCAGCGCGTCGCCCAGCACCACGTGCGAGTCCGGATCGCGCGGCTCACGCGCCAGCGCGCGCTGCACCCAGCGCACGGCGGCGTGACCGTCGCCCAGCTGGTTCAGCACCGCCGCCAAGCCGCGGCTTGCCTCCAAGCTGTCGGGCTCGAGCACGATGGCGCGGCGGAAGAACCGCTCGGCGCGTGAAACGTCCTTCTTTTTCAAGGACGCCTCGGCCTCGTGCAAATTGCGGTTGATCAGCGCTTTGAACTTCGCCGTATCCTTGGGATCGACGCCAGCAGCCAACAGCCACGCTTGCTTGGCGCCTTCGTGATCGCCAATGCGTACCAGGCCGTCTCCGAGCAGCGACTGCGCGCGACCGCTGTTCGGATCCAGCTCGACGGCGTTACGCGCTTCTTCAGCAGCCGCGGCGCCATCTTTGCGGATCAGGAACAGCTGCGCCAAATCGATGTGCGCCTGAGGATTCTTCGCGTCCCAGCGCACCGCTTTGCAGTAGGCAATCTGCGCGTCGTCGACCTTGCCCTGCACGAGCGCCTTGGCGCCGGCCAGCTGCTGTTCGTAAGCCGCGCCCGGAAAGTTGCCTACGTCGAGCTGTAGCGGGTCGAGCAGAGCCGCGCATGTGGGAGCGACGGTGCCGGACTCGTCTTTGCCGACGGGCGCCTTGCGTACGGTTTCCGGTGGTGGAGGCATGGCTGCTGCGGCCGCCGCAGGAGCCACGGCAGCGGCGGGCGCGGCCGGAGCGGGCGGAGCTGGCTTGGCGGCTTCAGTCGTTGCAGCAGGCGCAGCACTGGGTGCAGCCGCGGCAACGACCTGAGCGCTCGCCCTCGCTGCTTCGGCCGCGTGCGACTTCTTCGACAACGAGCCCAAAAACCAGGCCAAAAGCAGGCCTTGCGCGCACGCCAAGCCGACCAGCACGGCCGCCATCGGCTTGGTGATGCCCAGGCGTTTGCGCGCAGAGAGCCGTGGCGCAGGGCTTGGGCGCGGCGCTGCGAGCTCGGAGCCGCCGAGCTCGTCCACTGGCGGCGCCAGCGAAGGCTGCGGCGGAGGCGGCAAGCTCGGGCTGTGCGGCATCGGAATCGAGGGCGCGATCGGTGCCTTCTCCGAGTCGGCCATGTTGAGCGCAACGTCGATGGTCGACATCACGTTGGTGACCGCCGGCTGCTGCACCGGATCGACTTGCACGCGGCCCGAGCTCAGGACCAGCATGCCCGCGAGCGCCAGCGCGCCATCGTAAGTCTGGCTCGGATCGTGCGGATCATGCGCCGAAGCGCCCACCACCAGGCCTTCGGAAAGATCGATCGAGACGGTGAGGCGCGGGTTGCTCACCGTCATGCGCACGGCGTGCGGTGTGGTCACCAGCGCGCGGAGCAACCGCGCAGGTCCGGTGATCTCCAGCCGGGTGTCGAACGACTCGGATAGCTTTGCCAGCTCGATGAGTGACGTGTCGGCTTCGGCCAGGTTGGCTAGCGCCGATTCGAGCCGGTCGAGGGCCGGCACGCTGAGCGTGTCCGACCAGATCTCTTCCCAGCGCACGACGAGCAGCGACGCCCAGCGCAGGCGCGTGTCTTTGCGCATGCGGCGCAAGAGTTCGTAGCCGTGGCCTTGCAGGTGCTGTTCGCCGGCGATCAACACCTCGGGGTCGACCTGGCGCAGCCGCGCAAAACGCGCTTCGGAGGGGTTCAGATCCGTCACCACGACCGTCGCGCCGCGCGCGCGTAGCTCTTGCGCCACGCTATCGGCGCGCGCCGAGTCGTCGTCGGCCAGCGCCACGCGTAGACCTTTGATGCCGGCCGCCACCTCGAAGTCGAGATCGGCCTGATCGAAGAGCTGAACGGTTCCGCCGGCGCGGTCGTCGAACTCGTACTTCAGCGGCTCGGCGTGCACCACGTGGCGTCTGACGCGCGTGACGAAGTCGTCGATGAACGCCGCCAAGGGTCGGCCGCTGCCCAGAACGAGGCGCACGGGGTCTTGCGAAGCGTCGCCGGTCTGCACCGACAGGATGCCGCTGCGGAGCTGATTGCTCAGCGCGCCCACGAACTCGGCCAAGGTGGCCTCGCCAATTTGTCCCAGGGCTTCGCCGCCACGCTCCGGGATCTCCCTGGCCAGGCGCGCGATCTGTTCGGCGATGGCGTCCATGCTGGCGGAGCGGGGAATGACCGCGGCGGCGCCGTGCCGAAACGCCTGAAGTCGCAGGTCCAGCGCCGGATTGTCGTCCAAGATCGCGACCGGTACGACCGAGCTCGAAGGTGACGCAGCCAGTTTGGCGAGCAGCGCGCGCCCACCGTCGGCCGCGGCCTCGTTGGCCAGCAGCACCAGATCGGGAGCCGTTACGATGACGGTCTCGACCGCAGCGTCAGCGGTCGTGGTCTCGACGTACACGCGGTGCCGCGCCAAAGCGACGCGCAGCGCCGGCTCGAAGCCTGCGTCAGAGCCAACCAGCAGCACCGTCGGTTCCGCCTGCGCGCTCGGGGAGCCCGAGCGGCGCGCCACGGGCCTCGCCGTCTTGATGTCGACGAGCGGTCGAGGCACTCCCGCCTTGGTCGGGCGTGGTGGAGGCACGGACCTGAGCGAGCGCATGAACCCCCATCATCCCAGACTCGCCCTCCAACGCAAAGCTTGGCTGTAGTGGCCTCGATTTCGTTTCCGTTCGCTACAGCGGCAACGTTTCGATCGTGTGGATTACACGGTGCGTGCGGAGCGCACCAATCATCACTTCACTAAGTGATGTCAGTCTGCGAGCAGCTGCTGGAGCGAGTCGTGAACATGGCCATTGGAAGCGATCAAATGACCAGTGGTCAGGTCGACGTCTCCGCCGCCGAGCGACGTCAGCTTTCCACCCGCCGAAAGTACCATCGCCGCGCCTGCCGCCAGATCCCAGGCGTTTAGCCGCCGTTCCCAGTAAGCGTCGTAGGTTCCGTCAGCCACCAGGCACATATCGAGCGCGGCGGAGCCGCAGCGCCGCACACCTCGGACCACCTTCTTCACGCGCGTAAAGCTGTCGAGGTTGTTTTGAGGCGCCGTCTGACGATCGGGTGGAAATCCGGTGGCGACTAGCGCCTGTTCCAGCTCCGATGTTTCGCTAACGTGGCAAATCTCATCGGGCCTGCCGCCTGCCAGCACGCACCTTTTTGCCGGCCCGCCCCGGTAAGCCTGCCAACTGAGCCCCAAAGCCGGCGCCACCACCGCGCCGGCCAGCGGTCTGCCGTCTTCCAAGAGCCCAATGCTGACCGCAAAGAATGGGTGGCCATGCACGAAGTTGGTGGTGCCGTCGAGCGGATCGCAGAACCAGCTCAGCGCCTTGCGCTCACCGCCGCGCTCTTCGGCAACTAGCCCCAACGTCGGCGTTGCAGCCGACAAGCGCGCCACAATCAGCGCTTCACTTTGCAGGTCGAACTCGGTGACCAAATCGCGCCGAGCTTTTTCGGTAGGCAGCGGGCGGCTCCGATAACCGCGCATCAGCAGCGCGCCCGCTTCAGTGGCTACTTCGAGCGCCAGGCTCGCGTAGTCGGCTTCCGTCAGTTCGCCCCGTGACACTTCTTGTATTTCTTGCCGCTTCCGCACGGGCACGGATCATTGCGACCCGCCTGCGGACCCGTGTTGCGTACGGGAGGACCCTTCAGCTCCACGCCGTCCACGAACACCCAACGGTCCTTCGTCTTTTTGAACGTCGCGCGCTCACGATGATCGATCGAGACCCCGCGGATCTTGTAGCGGGCCACGAACTCCACCGTGCCGGCTTGGTCAGCGGCCTGCCCAGCTTCGGTCGCGGTGATCTCGAGCCCGAGCCACTCGGCGCTCTTCGACCAAGCCTCGGTGTTGGCGCGATCGACCTCACCCGCCGTCTCCGGATCGTGCGAGCTCAAGATGAAATCGACGTTCCCGGTCGCGTACGCGGCGTAGCGCGCGCGCATCAAGCCTTCGGCCGTCTCGGGCAGCACTTTGCCGGCCATCACCGGGCCACAGCAGGTTTCGAGGGATTCGCCTTTTCCGCAGGGACAAGTCATCGCGCCATCAACTCCAGGGGGTGCGCGTCCTAGCATGTCTCCCATTCGCTGCCCCCGTAAACGTGCCCGCGCCCGCGGCCGTGCCCGAAAAAGCCGCCCTTTGTGCACGTCTTCGGGTTGGCAGGCCTGTCCCGGCGACCGGCTGGGAGCCACCGCCCCAAAACGACCCCGCATTGACGCCCGGTCCGGGGTCGCCACAATGATTCGCGGTGTACGGCGAGTATTTCGCGCTGCCGGGGGACGAGGAAGCCGAGTACTTGCTGGCTGGGCTGGCCAAGCTGATCCGCCAGCGGGGCGTCGAAACGTTCGTGTCGGCGCCCCTCCTGCTGGCGGAGCCACGCTTCTTTCCGGACCCGGTCCCGGCGCGTGCAGCGGGCGTGTCCGTGTTGCTGCGGCGCTTGCTATCGTACGCCGGACTCGAACCAGAGCGGCTGGACATCGAGCTGTACACGGACGATGCGCACGGTCTGGTGGTACACGAGGGCGAGGCGAACCGCGCCCACGTTGCGGCCTGGTTCATGGAAATTGCCGACGGTGTCTACCGCTTCGGTGTTCGGGAAGCAGAGCTACGTGACGAGCAGGCTCTGATCGGCACGCTGGGGCACGAGGTGGCGCACGCCTACCGCTACCACCATGGGCTGGTGGTTCCGAATCGCGCTACCGAGGAACAACTAACCGACTTGACCACGGTTTATCTGGGCTTCGGCGCCTTCACGCTCGAGTCGAGCTACCAGTTCAAGTCTGGTCACTACAGTGCCACGGGGGAGCGGCTAGCCTACGAGTGGCAGACGCGCGGCTACCTACGCCCGGGGCAGCTCGCCTTTTTGCTTGGCGCGCAGCTAGCAGCGCGCGGGGCCCGGGAGGACTCGCTGGCACAGGTGCTCGACTCGCTTTCGAGCAACCAGGCGGACAGCGTGCGCAAGGCTACGCTGCTGCTCAGCGAGGATCGAGAAGGCCTGCTCCACAGCCTGGGTCTGCCCGCCCCCGCTGGTTGGCCACCGCTCCACACGTTGGAGCAACGGCTCGATCCTTTGCCCGACGCGGAAGTGTCGATCCACGACCAACCCCAGGTCGAGCGCAGGCTCGTAGCGCTCGAACACGTCGGCTTTCGCCTGGTTGGCAACCGCGCCATGCTCGGCCTCGTGCTGGGGCTGGGCGCAGGTTTTGTGAGCGCTTCGCTGCTCGATCTGTACGCGGCGTTCTGGCCTTGGGGCGTGGCGGTTGGCGCGTTGGGTTGGCTCACTGGCAGGAGCTCGAAGGCATACTCGTGCTCCGCCTGCTCACACGGAGTGCCCCACGAAGCCGCGCGATGCAACTTTTGCTCGTTGAAATTGGTGGCCGACATTCGCGACCCGGCCGAGCGTTTTGCTGCTGAAGAGCGTTACCGAGCCGAGCACGCCGCCATCCGCTGTCCCCGCTGTGCGTGGGTACCCACGGCTGACGACTCTTGGGAGTGCGAGTGTGGCCAAGCCTGGAACACGTTCGAGACGGCAGGCCGCTGTCCAGCTTGTGCCAAAAGTTGGGAGACGACTTGGTGCCTCGAGTGCCGCGAGCCATCAGAGCACCAAGCGTGGTACGCCGACGGACGAGCCGGGCCCTAGGGCGCCCGGCTCGTCACCGTGTGCTCGTCACCAGGTCGTGAAGTAGGCCCAGGGGTGGTTGCCGGCCGTGGTTTGGACGCAGTAGCCGCCATTCACCTTCGGCGGCAAGCTGCTCCAATTTCCGTTGTTGCACGACATTGGCGTGCCGTTGACCGACAGACTGCGCGGCGACACGAAGTTGCCGCAGTTGCCGCCGTTGAGCGTGGCCGTCGTTTGGTGACACGTGGCGTTGCTGCTCAGGTTGCCGGACTGGAAGTTGCTAGCCGAGAAAACCACGGGATTTTGGCAGAAAGCGGAGCAAGGCGTGGTGCCGCAGCTTCCGTTCTGCGGGTGGGTGCATACGCCAGCGCTGCACACGTCGTTGGTGCAAGCGCTTCCGTCGTCCGCGCAGGTGGCGGTGTTGTTGCTGTGAGTGCAGGTGCCGCTCGAGCAAGCGTCGTTCGTGCAGACGTTGTTGTCGTTGCAGTCTGCAGCGCTGCTGCAGCCGCTGGTCCCCTGACGCGGGCTCTCGGCGGGGCCGGCGCCGCTCGGCGTGAACGCGTTGTTGGTAGTGAGCAGCAGGCGATCGACGTGCAGGCCGTCTTCGCGCATCCACAGGTTCAGCGTGTGCAGGCCTGGCGTCGAAACCACGATGGTCGCCACGGGGCCGTCAATCGTGCTGCGCGTCCAGCTCAGGCTGGTACCGAACGAGCTGATTCGATCGGCGCTGGCGGGCCCCTGGCCGTCTAGCCCCACGTGACAAGAGTCGTCGTCGCTCGTTGGCCCAATGCCACGCAGCCACACGTAGTAGGTGCCAGCCGTGCTGAACAAGATCGGGAAATCCAGCTGCGGACTTCCGGTGACGTAGCCAGTGTTCACGTTGGCACCGTTGTTCGGATCCGCACGCATCACCTGCCCACCCGATGCAGACGTGTTGCTGAGGAGCGCCCAGTTGTGGTTGGCGCGCGCGGTGTTGGTCGTAAAGTGCTCGGCCTCGATCACCACGCTGCCGCCGCTCTCCAAGAACGCGCCGCTGTTGCAAGAGCCGCTCTGCGGGTGCGTGCACAGTCCCGCATTACACACGTCCGTGGTGCAAGCGTTTCCGTCGTCTGCGCATGGGGCGGTGTTGTTGGTAGCTTGGCAGCCCGTAGCTGCGTTGCAGCTGTCGGTGGTGCACACGTTGCCGTCGTTGCAAACCAGCGCCGTGCCCGCCACGCAGCCGTTCGTTCCGCAGGTCTCGCTGCCGTTGCAGACGTTGCCGTCGTCGCAGGCTGCGTTGTTCGGCTGACTCACACAGGTGTTGGCGGTTTCGTCGCAAGCATCTGCGGTGCAGGC
>DATAKF010000212.1:0-6735 GCA_036261775.1 Polyangiaceae bacterium
GATCGCACCTCCACGGGAGGCCTTGGGCCGGGCTGGATGACCTGCATCTACTCAGGGCCGCTCCAGCCGATGGTAGGCGAAAACAGCCCTTACAAGATGTTCGACCGGGTCTTCGAGGGCTTCTCGGCGGGCACCCCAGACCTCGCCGCCCAGCTGCGCGCCGAGCGCAAGAGCGTGCTCGATCGCGTCGCCGGCGAGCTCTCGGGGTTGTCGAGCAGCCTGGGCGCGACCGACCGTCAAAAGCTCGAGCAGCACTTGACGCACGTGCGCAGCATCGAGCGGCGCTTGGTCGAAGACGCGCCGGTGGGCCCGAGCTGTGAGCCAGCCGCGCTGGACGCGAAGCTTGCGGCGGCCAAAGACGTGCTCGCCAACGCCAACTACCCCGAGATGGTGCGGCTTCAGACCGACATCGCCATCTTGGCTTTGGGCTGCGACCTGACGCGCGTGGTCAGCTTGCAGTACTCGTACTCGGTCAGCGGCCGAGTCTTCAATTGGCTGGGCTACGACCCGCCCAAGGACACCCGCGGCGCGACCGATCACCACGACCACTCGCACGACTGGGACTTGAACGACGTGTCCAAGGGGTACCTCTCGGACATCGATCGTTGGTACGGCGAGCAGGTGGCGTACCTGGCAAGCTCGCTCGACGCGGTGCAGGACGGCGAGGCCACTCTGCTCGACAACACCTGCGTCGTTTGGGGCAACGAAATCGCCCGTGGTGGTCACTCGCTCGACGACATGCCGTTCTTGATCGCCGGCGGCGCCGCTCACGGCATGCCGCAGGGCAAAAACTTCGACTTTCGCGGCAGCAAGGCCATGCACAATCGGCTGCTGGTCTCGGTCGGCCGAGGCATGGGCCTCACGCTCGACAAGTTCGGTACCAGCGATGAAGGCAGCGGCGGGCTGCCCGGTTTCGTTTGAGCGCCCGGCTCGGCTAAGCTCCGGCGGATGTCGTCCGAGCCTTCCCGGGTCCTCCGCTGATGCAGATTGTCGTGTTGACGGGTGGCCTGGCCGCTCGCGTGCGCCCCGAAGCCGAGCAAACTCCCAAGTCGCTCTTGCTGGTGCGAGGGCGACCGCTCATCGATTGGCAGCTGGATAGGTTCAGCGCGTCGGGTGCGCGGAGCGTCGTGCTGTGCGTCGGTTACTTGGGCGAACAGATCGAGACGCACGTGAAGCGCGCGCTCGATCGGGGCCTCGTGGTCAGCTACTCGTACGATGGCGCCGAGCAGGTCGGTACGGGCGGCGCGCTGCGGCGGGCCTATGCCCGCTTGGAAGACGAATTCGTGCTCACTTACGGCGACTGCTACTTGCCCTTCGACTACGCCGCGCCGCTGCACGATTTGCGCGCTCACCCGGACGCGCTCGGGACCATGAGCGTGTGCAAGAATCGAAACCAAGTCGGACCCAGTAGCGTGGTGCTCGACGGTGACTGCGTGGCCAAGTACGAAGCCGGAGCGACGGCAACCGAGCTCGACTACGCCGACTACGGCGCTATCGCGCTGCGTCGCTCGGCGCTGGATGGCATCGAGGACGGCGCGGTTTGGGGCGTCGAAGCGCTGTTTCGCAAGCTGGCTCGCAAACGCCAGCTGCGCGCGTTCGTGGCGCCCGAGCGCTCGTACGAGGTGGGGTCGCCAGAAGGCAAAGCCGATTTGGAGCGACACCTGGCCAGCCTGCCCGCCGAAATCGACGCACAGGTGCTGGCATGACCGCTCACCGCGCGCGCTAGCCAAGAACGATGCGCGTCTTTTCGTTGCTCCTCGGGCTCGTGCCGCTGGTCGGTCTAGCAGAGCTCGGGCTGCATCAATTCTACGCTGCGCGCGCGCCCCAGCAGTCCGACTACGCGGCGCTCGGGCCCGAGCTGATCAAGCTCAAGCAAACGGGGGTGCCGGTTGTGGTCGCGCCGCAGTGGGCGGAGCCGCTGGTGCGCCAGGCAGCGCCGCCGGCGTTTCCCGCCGCCGAGCTGACGCGCCCCGACGACACGGCCTTTCCGGCCTTCCTCGAGGTGTCGCTGCTCGGTCAGAGCGCACCCGAGCTCGAAGGCTTCAATGTCGAGCGCAGTCAGAGCATCGGCAAGTTTCAGCTGTCGTGGCGCCGAAACCCACGGCCCGAGCCCGTGCTGTTCGACTTCGTTTCTGCGGTCGATTTGGGCGAAGTCGAGGTATTCACGGAGCTCAACGGTGAGCGCCGGCCCTGTCCGCGCGTCGTCCGGCCTCGCGCAGCCACGGGCGGCTTGCACGGCCACGTGGCGTACCCACGCCAACGCTTCGAATGCTCGAGCAGTCGCTTCGTTGCGGTCACGCTCATCGACGATCAGGCGTACCGGCCGCGTCGCTGCGTGCTGGCTCAGCTGCCAGAAAGCGGCAGCGTGGTGCTGCGCTTCAACGCCGTGCCGGCCAGCAAGCGCTTGGTCGGCTTCACCGGCTTCTCGTACTTTCTGGAGCGCGACCTCGAAAACGCGCAGGCCGAGCTGAGCGTGAGCGAGCTCGGGCAACCGCTCGGTCAAAAGCGCGCTGCGGGCGCAGAAGGTTGGTCACGCTTCGAGCTGACACGCGGCTCTGCGCCGGACAGCGTGGAAGTCAGCGTGCGTCGGCTGGCCTCCGAGAGCCGCGACTTCTGCTTCGCGTTGGAGGCGCGGTGAAGAGCCTGCTCGCCTGGCTGCGCCGG
Source organism: Polyangiaceae bacterium (assembly GCA_036261775.1). Lineage (GTDB taxonomy): Bacteria > Myxococcota_A > Polyangia > Polyangiales > Polyangiaceae > PMG-095. The sequence goes on from DATAKF010000212.1 coordinate 2,665, forward strand.
TATCCAGACGCGCTGATCGCGGCGGCGCTCCTGGTCGGCTACACGGGCGTGTTGCTCGCGACGTCGGACTCGCTCGGTTTCACCCGCGACGAAGGCTTCTACTTCGCGGCCTCGCGCAGCTACGGCGCCTGGTTCGAGCTGCTGTGGCAAAGCCCCGCGCAGGCGCTGAGCCCCAAGGTCGTCGATCGCCATTGGGGCGTGAATCATGAGCACCCAGCGCTGATAAAATCGCTGTTTGCGCTGTCCAATCGCTGGTTTTCCGGCGCTTTTTCGCAGGTGAGCAGCAGCTTTCGTTTCCCAGCCATGCTGCTGTCCGGGCTGGCCGTAGCGCTGACCTACAGCTGGGGCAGTCGGGTGATGGGGCGTGCGGGCGCTCTCGTGGCGGCGCTGTCGCTCGGCTGTATGCCGCACGTGTTCTTTCACGCGCACCTGGCGTGCTTCGACGTGCCGGTGTCGGCGATGTGGCTCCTCACTAGCTACGTTTACGTGCGCGCCCTCGGCTCGCGGCATTGGGGCTGGGTGCTCGGGGCCGGCGTCGCGTACGGCTTGCTGCTGAACACCAAGCACAACTCGTGGATCTTTCCGTTCGCCGTCTTGCTGCACTTCGCGCTCACGCGGGGGTTGCCTGTTCTGCGAGACCTCAAAGCCCGAGCCGCGTGGTGGCGACGGCTACCGCTCGCTTGGGTCAGCATGGCGCTGCTCGGTCCGCTGCTTTGCTTCGCGTCGTGGCCGTGGCTCTGGCACGACACCGTCGCGCGTTTGCGTGAGTACGTCGCGTTCCACACCGGGCACGAGTACTACAACATGGAATTTCTGGGGCGCACTTACTGGAAGCCACCCATGCCGCGCGGCTATGCGTGGCTGATGACTCTGGCCACGGTGCCGCTCGTCACGCTGGCGCTCGCCGCCGTCGGCGCCGCTGTGGCCCGAAAACAGCCTGAAAAGCGCCAGGAATACGCGTTTTGGGCGGTGTCCATTCTCGCGAGCTACGCGCCCTGGCTATCGGACGGTACGCCCATTTTCGGCGGCACCAAGCATTGGCTCACCGCGTATCCGTTCCTGTGCTTGTTCGCTGGGCTTGGCTTCACGCGCGTGGTGGCCACGCTCCAAGCTTGGAAGCCGCGCCTTCCCGTCGGTGTCACCAATACCGTCGTGGCGGCGTGCGTGTTGGTCGGACCGCTCGCCATGACCTGGCATTCACACCCTTTCGGGTTGAGCGCCTACACCCCGCTCGTTGGCGGCGCGCCCGGTGCGGCCAGCTTGGGCCTCAACCGCACGTTCTGGGGCTACACCACCCAAAACCTCGCGCCGTTCATCAACGACAAGACCCCCAAGCGCGGTACCGTCTACGTTCACGACACCGCCCTGCAGAGCTTTGCGATGTTCCAAGAAGACGGGCGCCTGCGTCGCGATCTGCGCGGCTCGCTCGACATTGGCGCCTCCGACATCGCGCTCTTTCATTTCGAACCGCACATGAGCCGCGTCGAACAACAAATATGGATCGACTACGGCAGCCTCGCCCCCGACGCCGTCGTGACGTTCGACGGCGTGCCCATCGCCTGGGCCTACGCACGTCGGCGGCCTTAGGCGCGAGGCGGAAGAAAGACGGCGCGTTGCGCTCAGGCCAGGTCGCTGTCGAGTGTGCCTGCGTAGCCTTCCGCTCCGAAGCCGCTGACGGGCAAGTCCATCGCGTTCGAGAGCGAGGCCAGAAGCTTGTTGTGCGGGACGCCGCCCTCCTCCTTCCACCCCGAGGTCTTGCCGGCCCACTTGCCTAGCTTCAGCGCCCGACCGTCGGCCTTGATGCGACCACCGCAACCACCGATCAACACGAACGGCAACGAGGCCACGCTGTGCGACGAACCGTCGTTCATGTCGCTGCTGACGACGATGACGCTGTTGTCCAAGGCGGTCTTGCCGAGCTCCGGCGAGCCATCCAAGTCTTTGGCCAACGCGGCGACCTGAGAGAACAGCCACCGATCGATCTTCACTTTGGTCGCGTAGCCGCCCTCTCCCTTGTGGGCCAGCGGGTGGTAGTCGTCGCCGACGTCGAGCCAGGGGAAGCGCACGTTGAACTTTCCGTGATCGTCGTAGACCGTCATGCTGGCCACCCGCGTCACGTCGCAGCGAAGAGCGGCGCCCAGCAGCTGGAACATCAAGCCAGAGCGACTAGCAGCGTCGAGCTTGCGGGCCGCGCCGATCATCGGTGGCTCGCACGCACCACCCGAGCTACCAGCCGCGAGTTGTCCTTCCAGCTCGCGGATGGCTTGGAGATGAGCTTGTATTTTGGCGCGATCTTCCGTGCCCATGCGGGCTCCGAAGGCCTCGAGGTCACGGCCCAGGTAGTCCAGCATGCTCCGCTTGTGCTGGCGCAGCTTGATCAGCTCGTCAGGCGGCAGAATGGCGCTGGAGAACAGCTGCGTGAAGAGCTTCCACGGATCTGTCTCGGGCGTGTTGGCCGCGCCCCCGCCCTTGTAGCTGATGGAGTTCCCGTCGGGCTCGACACCCAGCACCAGGTGCAGCGCGGGCCGCTCCACGCCCTTGGCTCGAAGTCCGTCTGCCACCGCTTGATCGATGGACTTGCCTTTGCCACCGAGGGTACCAGTGAACAGCCCCGGATATCCGGAGTGCCCATCGTACTTCTTGCCGGCATCCAGGTAGACCTTGTTGTCGACCCCGCACACCATCAGCATCTTTTTGCTGAACGGAGCGAGCGCCGACAGCGTCTGGCCATGGCTGTCGTCGATGACGATTTGGTCGCCCGGGGGGTAGAAGTACGGCCCGCAGACCCCGTGCCCCCAGGCTACGGTGACGAGCCGCTTGGGCAACGCGGCGCTCTGACCTTGCGACAGGCCCGCGTCCAGCAGCGGAAGCATGGCGGCACTGGCGCCCAGACCACGCAACAAAGCTCGTCGTGAAAACTTGGCAGGGCTCATTTCAACACCTCTCCAGCGGCGGGGCTCCGGTAGCGGAACGTGCGGGACGCTGCGAACGCCGAAAAGAGCGTACGGATCCCCTGTGCGGGCTTTTCATAGGCTTCTAGTGCCGCGGCCAGCGAGGCGCTGTCGTCGTCCACCACGCCGCGGCCCAGTGCGAAGCTTGCCGCCTGCGACGCGAAACAGAGCCTCACCTGCGGGCTGTGTGCCATGAGCTCGCTGAGCTGGCGACCGTCGCTGAACGACACCATCTTGTCGTCGAGCAGCGTCGAACCGCTAGCGTCGACGGGTGAGCCGTTGTCGGTGGCACGGTAGCGGCCGATTCCGTCGTAGTTTTCGAAGGCGTACCCAAGGTCGTCGAACAAGGCGTGACAACCAGCTGCGCAGGCTTCCCGGCTGTGCTCCGCGAAGCGGGAACGCGTCGTTCCACCCTCGGACGCCGATTTGGGCGGGGGCACGTTGGCGGGCGGGGGTGGAAGGGTCTTGCACAACACGCGCTCGTAGATCTCTGCGCCGCGCTTGATGGGGTGAGACCCTTCGGAGCCCCCGAACAGCGCCTGAAATCCGGCGCGCGTGAGCATGCCGGAGCGCTCCGCGGGATTGAGCGGCTGCGCCGTGCCGCTGGCGCTCTTCAGCCCGTAAATCGCATCGAGCGGAGGCGTGATGGTCGCGGACGTGCCGGTCAACAGCGTTTCCAAGCGGCCATCGCCGTCGAAGACGACCGAGGTCGTGAAGGCTCTCAGCTCGTCGGCCATGGCCGTCTTCAGGTCATCGGTGAACTCGGGATAAACCTTTGCGTCCTTGGTGCGCTGCGGCATCTCGGTCATCCCCAGCCATTGCTCGAAGAAAACGCCGACGCTGCTTCGGGCGCGGGCTTGACCGAGTAGCCGCTGTGCTTGCGCTGCGACTTGCGCCTCGGTGCCGAGCTCGTCGTTGGCCGCTGCCGCGAGCAAGGTGTCGTCCGGCATCGAGCCCCAAATGAAATACGAGAGCCGCGAAGCAACCTCGTACGGGCCCAACCGAACCAGCTTGTCTTCGAGCTGCGGTACCTGGGGCCCTAGTTCCCAGTGGTAGAGGAAGCCCGGCGACTGCAGCATGGCTTCGACGAGCAGGCGGATCCCGCCCGTGAAGTCCAAGC
>DATAKF010000217.1:0-1887 GCA_036261775.1 Polyangiaceae bacterium
GGGGAGGCGGGGAGGTCCGCGAGGGCGAGAACGCATTTTTTGATTCGGAGGACCGAATCAAAAAATATTCTCCTCGGGAGCGAGCAAGGAGAGGGCTTTCAGGTCGCGGGTGGGGTTTTCAGGTCGCGGGCGGCTTTCAGGTCGCGGGCGGCCTTCAGATCCCGGGCGGCAGCGCGAAACCCCAAAATTCTCGCTCGCGGACCTCCCCGCCTCCCCGCCTCCCTGTAATCCGGGAGACTTACGGAGTCGCCAGGCTTCGTGTCAGCTCGCGCAGTTCGGCGAGGTCGAGTGGGATGGTGACGACGTCGCCGAGGCCTCGCGCGAAGACGAAGTTGACTTTGCTGCCTGCGCGCTTCTTGTCGTGGCCGATCAGCTCGGCGGCTTCGGCGAGCGGCTCGTTTTCGATCGCGGTCATGAGCTGCAGGGTGCCGAGCAGCTTGCGGGTGCGGTCGGCCAGATCGGCCGGGGTGTGGCCCAGCTTTTGGCCGATGCGCAGCGCGGCGACCAAACCGAGGCTGACGGCTTCGCCGTGCGTGAGGCGCTCGAAACCGGCTTGGGCCTCGACGGCGTGGCCCACGGTATGGCCGAGGTTGAGCACGGCGCGGAGGCCCGCTTCGCGCGGATCGGCGCTGACGATGCGCGCTTTGACGCGGATGCAGCGACGTACGATGTCGGTCAGCAGCTCCGGGTCGCGAGCCACGATTCCGGCGGCTTCGCGCTCCAGCAGCTCGAACAGCTCCGGATCGCCGATGAGCGCGGTCTTGACGACCTCGGACAGGCCGCTGCGGTAGCCGCGGGTTGGCTCGGTCTTGAGGTAGTCGACGTCGCACATCACGGCGGCGGGCTGCCAGAAGGCACCGACGGCGTTCTTGGCGGCGCCCAGGTCGACGCCGGTCTTGCCGCCGACGGAGGCGTCGACCATGGAGAGCAGCGTCGTGGGCAAGCCGATCCAGCTCACGCCGCGCAGGTAGCTGGCGGCGATGAAGCCCGTCATGTCGGTGGTGACGCCGCCGCCGAGGCCGACCAAGCGGCTCTTGCGATCGAGCCCCGCCGCCAACGCGGCTTCGAGCCCTTGTTGAATGGAGGCGAGGTTCTTGTGCTGCTCGCCGGGCGTGAAATCGAGCCGGGCGAAGCGCTTTTTGGCGCTCAGGAACAGCGCCTCGAGCGGAGCCGCGTGCAGCGGGGCGACGTTCTGATCGCTGAGCAGCAGGATGGCGGTGCTGGGCTCGCTCGCGGCGAGCAGCTGGGCGGGGCCGACACCGCTGCCCACGTCCACTGCGTACGAAGCCTCGGCCGAGGCCACGCCGAGCGGATCGCGACGCCACACTGCCAGCGCCTTGACCGCGACGTCCTGCGTCGACGAGGCGCGTGTCTCCAGCCGCGCGTGTGCTTCGGCGTAGGAGGTGCCCCGCAGCTCGAGCAGCTCTTCGGCGCGCCGCCGGGTATCGCCGGCCAGGTTGGGGCGTGAGGCGTCTTCACCCACGCGCTCCACCACCTCGTCGACCGACACCTGCAACGACACCACCACGGCTTGGTCGATCGCGCGTAGGCGCAGCTCGCGCCGAACCAGGCAACCGCCGCCAACCGCCACGACTGGCGGAGCGTCCGTGGAGGCGTCGAGCACGGCGAGCAGCTCTTCACGCTCGGCGGCGCGGAACACGGCCTCGCCCTGCTCGGCAAAGATGCGCGCGATAGGCGCGCCGAAGCGTGCCTCGATACGAGAATCCAGATCGATGAAGGGCCGGCCCGCCAGCTCGCCCACGCGCTTGCCCACGCTGGATTTACCGCTGGCCATGAAGCCGTTGACGATCAGGGGGCGTCGCATCGGCGGCGGTTTAGCACAGAAGACAGGGCCCAGGAGTGGATGTGGCGGTCCTGCTCGGGGCT
>DATAKF010000106.1:0-43118 GCA_036261775.1 Polyangiaceae bacterium
CGAGGCCGGGGCCTTGACCGGGCTTCGAGCCCGAGCCGTCGGATTCGGAGCCCGTGATGGACCCAGTGCAAGCAGCCGTCACGGCGGCAAGCGCCAGCACGCCGAACCTGAGGAATCGTAGCGTCATCCGGGCAGCTCCTAGTTCGACATCTGAGAGCCATCTTTCCAATCCCCAGGAGTGGGAAGGGTAGGTCGCTGGACTCAGATGTCCTTCTTGAAAGCAGTGCCAAGGCCACCTGGGAGCCGTCATCGAAAGCGCCGGACACACTCCGTTTTTTTCCCGCCCGGCGTCACAAAACGGGCCAGTCTTGCACCTGGGCTTGGATATTCCTCAGCCAGCAGAAGTCGCTCCTACCTTCACCTCCACCCCTCCCCGAAGCGAGCGGATTTGGCCACTAAACCGGGGGTGCCTTCCGGCCCTGAATCGGCCCGCGAGCGAAGGTGATAAGGTCCCAACCCTTTCCATGGTCGGCGTCTCCCGGCTCGCGCGATGATTCACTCGGTCCAAGCAGGTGACGTGCTGGCGGGGAAGTACCGCGTCGACCGAGTGCTGGGCGCTGGCGGCATGGGCATGGTGGTCGCGGCTAGGCACTTGGACCTCAATAAGCTGGTCGCGCTGAAATTCATGCTCAGCAGCGCCGCTCAAAACCCCGAGGCAGCACACCGCTTCGTCCAAGAAGCGCGCTCGGCCGCGCAGCTACGCAGCGAGCACGTGGCGCACGTCAGCGACTACGGCACGCTCGAAACCGGCGAGCCGTACATCGTCATCGAATACCTAGAGGGTGAAGACCTGGGCGAGCTGCTGACCCGTTCAGGTCCGCTGGCGGTGGGCTTTGCCGTCGAGCTGATGCAGCAAGCCTGCGAAGCGATGGAAGAGGCGCACGCGAACGGCATCATTCACCGCGACATCAAGCCGCAGAACATGTTCTTGACCAAGCGCCGCAAGGGCACGCCCTGCCTCAAGGTGCTGGACTTCGGGCTCTCGAAGGTGGCGTTGACCGGCGAAGCCCCGGCGGGTTTGCACCAAACCAATACGGCAGCGCTGCTCGGCTCGCCGCTGTACATGTCGCCCGAGCAGATGCGCTCGGCGCGCGGCGTCGATCACCGCGCCGACATCTGGTCGCTGGGCGCGACCCTGTACGAGCTGCTCGTAGGGCAGCCGCCGTTTCCGGCCGAGTCGCTGATGGAGCTGTGCGTGAAGCTGTCGAACGAGCGGCCGCGCCCGCTGCGCGAGCTGCGTCCGGACATCCCGCCCGGCCTCGAATGGGCCGTGCTGCGTTGTCTGGAGGCCGATCCGAAGGCGCGCTTCCAAAGCGTGGCCGAATTTTCAGCGGCCCTGACGCCGTTTGCCGGCAACGCCGCGGCAAGCGCGGTGGCCTACGGCGCTTCGCCCCCCGCGGCAGCGCCCCAAACACCCGCTGCCGCGGTCTCGAACGATCGCTTTGCCAACACCGGCAACGACGCCCCCGCGACTGGTTCGGCGCAGCTTGCCCCCAGCGGCTCCGCCAACTGGGGAGCGACGCAAGGACCGAACGCCAAGCGCTCACGCTCGCTCTTACCGGTCGGCGTTGCGCTCGGGGCCGTTGCGCTCGGGGCCGTTGGCTGGCTGCTCCGCGGCGGAGCCGGAAGCGAAGCCGCTCCGGAGCCGTCCGCGAACGCCGCCGTGAGCGCGCCTGCCGTCGCGGCTGCGCCTGCCGTCGCGCCAACGCCGGCAGCGCCCGAGCCCGCGGCTGCGCTGGCGCCCAGCGCGTCGACGCAGCCCGCGGCTACGCCGGCGCCCAGCGCGTCGACCGCACCCGCGCCCGCTGCCGCCAAAACAGTAGCTGCAAAGCCAAGGGGTGCCGCGCCCTCGCCCGCTCCTGCTCCTGCCGCCGCAACTCCTCGCCCCGCAGCAGCACCCGCCAAGAACGATACTGTCCAGGAGGATCCGTGGTCGCGCAAATGAGCTCTTCCAATCGTCGCGCTCGTCGCTGGGCTGCCTGCGTCGCCTTCGCCAGCGCTTGCTCACTCGGCTTCGTCACGGTGGCGCGCGCCGCACCCACCGCGCAAGAAGTCGCGCTGGCCGAGACGCTGTTTCGCGACGCGCAGCGCGCCATGAAGGCTGGCAACTACGCCGAAGCCTGCCCCAAATTCGCCGAGAGCCAGCGGCTCGACCCCGCCGTCGGCACGCTGATGAACCTGGCCGCTTGTCATGAAGCCGCAGGGCAACTCGCGAGCGCCTGGGCCGAGTTCACGGACGCTGCCGCTTGGGCCAAACGCGAGGGGCGCGCCGATCGCTTGAAGGTGCTCGAGGAGCGCTTGAAGCAAATCGAGCCACGGCTCTCCACCGCCACGTTGGTGGTGAGCAGCGCGGCGACCGAGCTCTCGGTCGAGCTCGACGGCTCGGTCATCGGGCGACCCGCTTGGAACACCCCCATGCCGATCAACCCGGGCCGGCACAAGCTGCGTGTCAGCGCGCCGGGCTTCAAGGACTACACGACCGAGTTCGAGGTCGGACGCGAGAAAGACGCCAAGCGCGTCGCGGTACCGGCGCTCGAGCCCGCGCCCGCAGCACCCGCAAGTCCAGCAGCCAGCGCCGCCGCGGCGCCATCGCAGCCATCGCCCGCAAAGAAAGCGGGCCCCGTCAGCAGCAAGCCCAGCAGCAGCTCGCGCACGAAGCGGGTGGCCGCGTACGTGACCGCCGGCACGGGTCTCGGGCTAGTCGGCGTCGGCAGTTTCTTTGGCGTGCGCGCTGTGTCGAAAATGTCGGAAAGTGACGCCGAGTGCCCGAACGAGCGCTGCACCGCCACGGGCGCCGAGCGAAGCGTGGAGGCCAATTCGGCCGCCAATGTCGCCAACGTCTGCGTCGGCGTGGGGCTCGCCGCCATCGGTGTCGGCGCCTACCTTTATTTTACGAGTGGCAGCAGCAAGAACGAGCAAGCCGCCCGCGTGCTGCTGACGCCGACGGCAGGTCCCGGTGCTGGGGGCCTTCTGCTACGCGGCGAGCTGTAAGACAGCCGGCGACGAGCGCGTCACTCGCAGGTCTTGGTGTTCGGCTTGGTGGGCGCGTAGTGGCGTCCAGCGTCGACCGGAGACTTGTCGAGGCAATTGTTGGCGCTGGTGGTGAGCGTCGCCCAAGCCACACCAGCGGCGGTCGCGTTCGCGTCATTGCCGATGTCGAGGCAGCCGTTGTCCGCCGGTTGAGCGAGCAAGTACTCGGGCACGCCATTGCCGTCGGTGTCCACCAATGGGTCGACGAACGGAGACGGCTTGGCTCCGAGTCCGCCGGCGATGAAGATCGAGCAATTGTTGGAGCTGATGACGCCGCTGGTGCTCTGCATGTAGATCTTCTCCGACTGCACCAGCACGGAGTTTTGTAGCTGCAACGACGCCGTGGACGAGACGTCGCATTTGTCCGGACAGTTCGCGTCGTTGAAGGCAAAAGTGGAGCCTACGACCTTCATGTTCGGCGCCGTGCTGTGCACCGCCGCCCGAAACCCCAGGTTGTGAACGAACGTCGAATTTCGGACCGAGCAGACGCCGTCCGAATCGCAGTACAGCGCCGCCCCTTCGCCCAGCGCGGCTTGGTTGGACATGAAGTCCGAATCGCTCACGTCCAAATTGGCGTTGGAGACGTAGATGGCCCCGCCGTAAGTCTGCATGGTCGTGGTCTTGTTGCCGATGAACGTCGCCCCCTGCACGTGCACGGTCGGGATCCGTGAAGGGCTGTAGCTACCGAAAGCGTGAATGGCGCCGCCGCTGCCGACGGCTTCGTTGTCGACGAAGCTCGAGCCCACGATGGTCAGCACCGAAACAGAGTTCTCGAGGCAGATCGCGCCACCGACGCCGTCGCTCTTGTTGCCCTCGAAGCGGCAGTTCTCGAGGCGCGCGCCACCACCGTTGAGCACCAAGGCGCCGCCGCAGTTGCCGCCGCCTTTGCTCGCGTTGCCCTTGAACCAGACGTTGCGCAGCACCAAGCCGGTCACGGAAGTGGCGGTGAACGCGCTGCCGCCGTTGCCGCTGGCGTTCTTGATCAGGAAGCCGTCCAGCGTTGCGCCACCCGCGCCCTTCACCGCTGGATAGGCCAAGCCGGCGGCGTCCAGCACCGTGACGGTCGCTTCTGTCGGGGTCGGGCGTTGCGACAGCAGAACCTCGGTACCCTCGAACCCACCGTAGATGGTGACCGAGCTACCGAGCGTCAGCAACGTGGCGCTGTTGACGGCCGTGATGGTGGCTTGCTTGGTCCACACCTCGCCGCCGCTCGCCGCTTGCTGCTGCGTCACGGCCGCTTGCAGCGAGCCCATCGCGTTGGCCCAGCTCGATCCGTCTCCGGGCGTCGTGATGGTCGGATCGACGCGCAACGGACACGCGCCGGCGCAAACGAACGCGCAGCTGGTGTCGCACTTGTCGGCCAGGCCGTTTTGAGCGCCGTCGTCGCACGCTTCGTCGCCTTCGGGGTTGCCGTCGCCGCACACCACCGGTGGCTCTGGCGCCGTGCCGCCCGCGCCTGCATCGGGTTCGCCCGCCGTGCCACCGCTGGGTGGCGCACCGGCGGCGCCACCTTCGACGACGCCGCTGCCTGCGCTCGATCCGCCGCTCGCGTCGTCACCGCCCGAACCGGCTTCGGGCTTGGTGCCGCCGCTACCGTCGCTACCGCCGTTGCCGCCCGCGTCAGCGCCCGCACCGCCCACGGGCGCGACATACTCGTCGCGCACCTCGATGCCACCGATGATTTGGCAACCAGCCAAGAGCAAGGATACGCCGGCAAAAGCTCGAGAAAGTCGCACGCTACTCTTCAATACTCAGGAAGCCGGCCGGAAGCCAGAGGCGCTTCAGAATTCGCCGGCGGCGCCGACCAGCACGCTATCAGCGATAGCGCCACTGGCGCGCCCAGTGCGCGCGACTTCGAGTGAGGGTGCAACGCGCAGCCGCGCTTGCTGCGGAGCCTCATCGCGCGACGTTGCCAGCAGCACCAGGCCCGAAACGAGCAACACGCTACCGGTGACGATCGAAACGCCGCCCAAGGTCACGCTCGAGTCCACTCGGCTTCCGGAGTCGGCGCTAGCCGTCACGCACAAGGCGCTGCCACCGCCGATCGCTGCGAGGCCAACCAAACCGGAGACTACACCAGCCTTGTGCGGTCCCGTCCACCAACCAACTGGCGCTGCTGGCGGCGCGGCGGGTGCGGACGTTTCAACCGTGACGTTGGTTGGCAAAGCGGGCGCAGGGAGCGGCGTGGCCGGAGCAGACGCGGCGGCCGGAGCGGCTGCTTTCCCCGCACTGGCGGGGCCAACCGCGATCGGCAGGCTTCGTTCTTCGCCCTCACCGAGCGTCACCGGGTACTTCGCGTCGTCGCGCCCCGCTAGTTTGACGACCACGACATGCTCGCCGGGATTCAACGGCAAAGCGCCTGCGAGCGACGCGGCCTCGAGCGCCACGTCGTCCAGCAACACCTGCGCGCCGGGCGCAGCATTCGGGGCCAATTGAAGCGTGAGCCGAGCGACGCGCCTTTGCACGGCGGCGAGCCGCGACTCCGCGCGCGCACGCGACTGAGGCTTCTCGTCCTTCTTGGCGCGATCGCGCGCCGCTGCCCACAGCGCTTCGGCTTCGACCAGCTTGCCTGCGCTCTCGGTGCACTCGGCGAGCTCGATCAGCGTCGGCAGCTTCGGATCGAGCCGCTCGACCTCCGCCAGCTCGGCGCAGGCGTCCGCCAGCTTGCCTTGCTTCTTCAGCTCTTCGGCGCGAGCCAAATGCTGTTTGGCGGCCGCGCGTCCTTCCGGCGTCGCCGCGCTGAGCGCGGTTGCTCCGAACAGTACGCACATCATCGCCGCGGTTGCCGCAGAACGGCGCTCTCTGCCTCGCTGCCAAGCCATCGCGCCCAGTATACCGCGACCCGTCCCCGCCACTCCGGCTGTGTCACTCACGCTGTCATTCTTGCGTGTAGTCGATAGCCGTAATCTCGTACTCGAGCTCCCCGCCCGGGCTCCGCAGCAGGACCGCATCCCCCACCCGCTTGCCCGTCAGCGCGGCCGCGAGTGGCGCCGTAAAAGCGAGCCGGCCCGCCTTGGGCTCGGCTTCGTCTACACCGACGATCCGATAGCGACGCGCCTGCCCGTCGGGGCCCAGCAAGCTCACAGCGGCCGAAAAACGGACCTCGCCCTGCGGCATGTTGCCCGTCTCGGGGGTGACCGCGCTTTGAATTCGCTCGTCGAGCGCGCTCAGGCGAGCCTGGTAGCCGGTGAGGGCCGTCGCGCTGGCGGTGCCCTCGCCGTGTGGGCGCGTCGCTTCCAGGGCCGCGCGCTCTTCGCGGAGCAGCCGTAACCCGCGGGCCGTCACGTAGTTGGGGGTGCCGGCGGGCAAGGGCGCGCGTGGCACCACCAGCGGCACCTCTGCCGTGTCTTCTTTGGTAAACGCGCGGCTCACCGGGCCAAGCCTACGCCAGCGCGCGCCGGCTCGCGAATCGCGCCGAGAGCCCAGGGAAGGTGTAGGATTGTCGCCGTGGAGCGGGCCGCTCGCCTCTGGTTGTCGATACCCTTAATGGGGCTGCTCGCGTGTGGTGGTGGCTACGCCTCGACTCGACATGACGAGCTCAGCGGCTCCGCAGGGAGCGCCTCGAGCTCTGCTGGCAGAGGCGGCACGAGCACGGCGGGCACCGGCAGCGCGGGCACGTCGCCCGTTTGCGCCTGCGACCCGATCGACTGCGGCCCCGGCTACGTCGAGGTTCCAAACGACGACGGCTGTTGCTTTCACTGCGAACGCAGCGTCGACGCCTGCGAGCTGCAGACCGAGGCGTACGTCGCCTACCGCGACGAGCTCATCGCGCGATACTCGTCCTTTGGCTGCATGCAAGCCAGCGATTGCCTGGTCTTCTACATCCAGAACAGGTGCGACGATTCGTGCCAGCTCACGGTGACCGGTGCGCGCCGCGCCGTCATCGACGGCCTCAACAACTACGCCACCGTGAGCTGCAACGACACCTGCTTCCCGTATCCTAAGCCGGACTGCGGCGTTCCACCGGCTGCGGTTTGTTCGAACGGGCGCTGTGAGGTCGTCAAGTAGTGACGGCGGCGCGGGGGCCGAAGCCGCCGGGCTGCGGACGTCCGATTCCTCCGACTTGCTCTCCGACGTTGGCCGGCGACCTGAACGGAGCGCCCCCCGAGCGGCGCAGCCACTGCTAGGCTGGCGCTCGCGGCGTGAAGAAGAAGCTGATCCTCGGCGATGAGTACGACGAAGCGCTCCGTCACGCGCTGATGGACGCCCTCGCCGGCCTCGGCGCCAGCATCGAGGCGCACCACTGGGGCCTGGGCGGCTCGCAGATCATCCAAACCACCAAGGTCTTGCTGGGCAAAGACCTGCTGGTCGTCGAATGCGAAACCTACGTCGGCCTCTCGCTGTTTGGTGAAGCGCGCGTCGTCGAGCGCGTGGCCGCTCTGGTGTCGCCGCCAACGCCCAAAAGCTGAGCGGAGCATCAGCCCGCAGCCCGCTCGCCGCTACTGGCAAGCTTGCTGGTACGTCGTCTCCTGCGCGTCGCAACCGGCAGCGGTGCACACATCGGCGGAGGTCAGCTGGCAGTCGGAGACGGCCTTGAGCGCGTCTTGGCAAGCCGGCTTCGCTTGCGCGTGAGCGTCACAGAGCTCCTTACACGCATCGACAGGCAGGCTGATGACACAGTTTGCGGTCGCCGATTTCTCGCAGACCTGCTTGCAGGACTCCAGCTTGGCTGCGCTGCCACCACCATCGTCATCGCTGCCGCACGCGACGACCCCGCCAAACGCCACCAAAAGCAAGCCACCCGCGCACACCTTTTGAAAGTAATTCATCGGATCCTCCCGTAGAGACTCCTTTTACCCCGGCGGCGGCAGATCCTTCCCCCGACCCGCCCAGGCCAGGCACGCCGGCTGCATCGACTGTGCAGCAGGTGACCTAGATGCCCGACCCAAGACTGAGCCTTCGCCCAGGTGCCTATGCCGAAACCAGGAATTCCCTCGAGATTCTGCCAATGTCGCGGCAGCGGGGGTCCGAGCGAGGCATTGGCCTCCGCGCCCCCACCCGATGCTTCGCCATGCTGTGTGACGGTCCGCGCGTGGCGCGCTGCCACGCCGTGGAGTTTTCGCCCTCCGGAGTCGTCATCGATCGCGGGCGCGCGCTCTCCGACCGCGAGCGCAGCACGAGCCTGAAGCTGATGCTGTTCTTGCCAGGCAAGCCCCAAGTCGTCGTCCGCGCGCTCGTGAAAGTGGCGCGACAGGTCACGGCTACCCGCTACGCCCTCAAGTTCGTGATGATCTCCGACGTCGATCGACTAAGCTTGATGGAGCAGGTGGACCGAGAATGCACCGATTCCTTACGCTTGTTGAGCGAGATCGAGGGCGCTGCCTAGGAGCCGTGCTGCTCGTGTCGACGCTCGGCTGCGATTCGTTCGCCGACACGCCGAAGCGGACCTACGACAACACCGGCACGGTTTGCTTCACGCTTTCTTCGGGCACTCTGAAGATCCAGGTTCAATTCCCAGCCTGCCTGTCGAGCTCATGCGATCGCGCCCTGCCGACCAGCTGCGAAGCGACCTTCAGCGACGGCGTCATCACGCTGACCAGCCACGGCGCCAGCGAGTCCACGGGCGAGTCGGCATGCACCGACGACTGCGGCTCTTTGACGGCAACGTGCTCGCTGCCCACGCCGCTCGAGCCAGGCAACTACATCTTGAACCATGGCAACGACGCAGCGCCGGTCACGGTGAGCGCGACGCAAACGTGCGCGTTCGGGCGCTGACGGGCCAGCCTCAGCTCGCCGACACCCACTCGACGGTGACGTAGCAACTCTTGGGCGCGGACGGCGCCTTCGGGTCACCGGGAATCACGCTCACTTTTCCGTCGATCACGATGTGCGAGCCCTCGACCGCGTTCGCGCCAGACTTCAGGTGCAGCCGAACATCCGAGTCTTTGAACTTCTTCGGCAGGTCGTCCATCTCGCCGGGTCCGTCGCCTACCGGCACCGAGAGCTTCGCCGTCACCGGCTCTGGACCCGTGCGCGGCTTCATGATGTCGAAGTCCGCCGGACGCTCTGCGCTCTCGTGCAGCTCGAGGTCACACGTCTTGTGCCCGCCGTAGCTCGAGCAAAAGCTCATCAAGCCACGCCGGTAACGCAAGAAACCCACGAGCCGTACCCGACTCGCGTCCGGCTCGTTACACACGTCCGCGATCTTCACTTCCTTGCCGGGCTCGGGCGCCGACTTGGAACAACCCGCCAAGCCACAGGCCAAAACCAGCGCCACGACGAACGCGAAACGAGAAGGCATCGCGACAGTCTAGCCGGAGCGGCTCACGAGGAAAGAGGCTCGGCAAACCAGCGAAGCAATCGCGCCAGCGCCACGTCGGCTGCCGTGCCCCCCCGCTTCGCGGAAGGAAAAGCGAGCAACCTGGATCAGGTCCAGAAGCTGCTCGGTCCCATCTCCATGGGCGCGCTTTGCGTCGGTCTAATCCGCCTGCAAGTGAAGCAACGGCGCGCGACCCTCGTCGCCACACTGCTCTGCTGCTGCTCGTTCGTGGCGATGGTTCTCACGATCTTACGGAATTGACGTGGCCAGAAGCCCCCTCCCCTCGAAGAGCCGCCGGCTTGACGCCGCAAACGCTGGTCCCTAGGCCTTGGCCATGGATCTCGGACTTCGTGGAAAGCGCGCTTTGGTGACGGGTTCGACCGCCGGGATTGGCTACGCCATCGCCGAGCTACTGGCGCGCGAAGGCGCTGCGGTCGTGGTCAATGGGCGAACCGCCGAGCGCGTCGAGCAAGCCGTCAGGCGTATCAGCGCGGTAGCTCCGGACTCCGCGGTATCCGGCGTCGCCGCTGACGCCGGCAGCGCGGCGGGCGCGGCGTCGTTAATCGAGGCGTATCCGGAGGTCGACGTGCTCGTGAACAACATGGGCATCTTCGAGCCCAAGCCGTTCGAGCAAATCAGCGATGAGGAGTGGCTGCGGTTCTTCGAGGTGAACGTGCTCAGCGGCGTGCGGCTCGCCCGTCACTATGTCCCGCGAATGAAGGCGAAGAATTGGGGTCGCGTCGTGTTCATCTCCAGCGAATCCGGCCTGCAGATCCCGACCGAGATGATCCACTACGGCACCACCAAGACCGCGCAGCTGGCGGTCTCGCGTGGCCTCGCAGAAACGCTCGTCGGCACGAACGTTACCGTGAACAGCGTGCTGCCCGGGCCCACCAGCTCCGAAGGCGTCGGCGCGTTCGTGGCGGACCTCGCAAAGGCGCAGGGCAAAGACATCGCCACCGTCGAGCGCGAGTTCTTCAAGTCGGCGCGACCGTCCTCCATCATTCAAAGGTTCGGCACCCCCGCCGAGGTCGCGTCGCTCGTGGCCTACGTTTGCAGCACGGCCGCTTCCGCGACCACGGGCGCCGCGCTGCGGGTGGATGGCGGCGTGGTGCGGGCGATCGCCTGAAGCGTCACCACTGCCGCACGGGCGGCTCGTCCCGCAGGATGGCACACACCTCCCGCTCGCTTGCAAACGCTGCACGTTTCAGGCCGCGCGGTCGCAGAGTCCATCTCACCAGCAAGCGTTCACGCGAGCTGGTGGGGAAGTCTGCGGTGGCCGAATCGACCGGATTCTGGCCGATGCCGCCAAGGCGGGTGAAGCGCGCAGTGCCTACGCTTTCGGTGGCTCTTTCGCCGAAAGGAACTCGCCGTGCCGACACTCTTGCAGCTGTTCTCCGATCCCGTAACTTGGGCATTTTTTGGGCTATTTGGCGCTGTCTGGACGTTGGAAGCCGCGTTTCCGGCTCGTCGCCTGCCGCGAATACCGGGGCACCGCGTCCGCGGCGTCATGCACCTGCTGACCTTCTTCCTGGTCTCGTCTTACTTGCCGTACCTGGCTGCCCCTTTTCTCGAGCGGCTGCGCCTCTTCGACGCAAGCGGCCTGGGCACCTGGTGGGGCGCGCTCGTGGCTACGCTGGCCTACCAGGCCATCGGCTACGCTTACCATCGCAGCCTGCACGCGTCCGACTGGCTGTTTCGTGTCGTGCACCAGGCGCACCACAGCGCCGAGAGACTCGACGCAGCGAGCGCGTTCTTCTTCGGACCGCTCGACATGGTGGGCTGGACACTGGTGTCGACGCTTGCGCTCAGCGTGGTGGGACTGACGCCGGGCGCGACGGTCGTGTTCGTGCTGTTCGGTGGCTTCCTGGCTACGTTTCAGCACGCCAACTTGAAGACGCCACGCTCGCTCGGCTACTTGATTCAACGACCCGAAAGTCACAGCCACCACCACGCGCGCGGCGTGCACCGCCACAACTACGCCGATTTGCCAGTCTTCGACCTGCTGTTCGGGACTTTCCACAACCCGCGCGCGTTCGCGCCCGAGACCGGCTACTACGACGGCGCGTCAACACGCCTGTGGGAGCTCTGGCTGGGCAGGGACGTCACGACGCCGCGCGCGTCAACGTCTGCCGAGCACGCCACGCAAGGCGCCGAAGCGGCGCCGGTACACAGCGGGCGTTAGCCCCACTTTGCGCCGAAAAAGTCGGGAAAAGAAGGCCGCGTCTTCGTACCCGACTTTTTCGGCCAGCTGCTCCAGCGTCTCTTCTGTCGTCTCCAGCAGCTGCTTGGCGCGCTCTAGCCGCAGCGCGTGCACGTACTCCAGCGGGGGCATACCGACAGCCTTTTGAAAGCGCCGCTTGAAGGTGCGCTCCGGAAGCCCGCTGAGCCGCACCATCGAAGCCACCGGCGCCTCGACGTTCGGGCGCTCCCCGATCCATTGCTGGGCGCGAGCAATGACCGCGTCTCCGACTTGGGGCGCGCCGACCAGCCTGGCGAACGGCTGCTGGCCCGAGCTATGCCAGTCGATCAAGTTCAACTTTGCTACTTCCAGCGCCGTCTCCAAGCTCACACTGCGCGCCAACAGGTAGAGGGCCAAATCGAGCCAGCTCGTACCGCCACCAGCCATGACGAGTCGTTGGCCCACGCCGGAGGCAACCAGCGCTCGCTCGCGATGCACCCGAACTTGCGGGTAGCGCGCCTCGAGCGCGTCGCAATAGGCCCAGTGCGTGGTCGCGTCGCAGCCATCCAGCAAGCCCGCAGCCGCCAACAACACGGCGCCCGAGCAGGCCGTGGCAATCGTAGCGCCGGCCGCGTGTTGCTGCACAATCCAGGCGATTTCCTCGCCGAAGCGCCCGCTCAAATCGGCTTGCGGGGCGATCGACAACTCGGGAATGCAGACGATGTCGTACGGCGTCGAGGAAAGTGCCCGGTGAGGACGCACCAGCGCGCCGTTGGCGACTTCGAGCGGTTCGGCAACCTTGGCGACGATCTCCGCCAACACGGCGGGCGGCCCAGGCTCGCCGTCCGTAACCAGGCGCCAGTCGCGGCCCGCGCTGCAGAACATGTCGAGCATGCCATACACGACCGAAGCGGTCGCTTCGGGTAGCGCCAAAATGGCCACGCGCGGGAGCGGCTTTTCTTCGGTCACCGCTTCGACTCACTGCAGGGAGACAGCACGCCGCTTGGACTTTCGCAGCATTTGCCTAGTAGAAGGAAGAAACTTCGGCGCAAAACCGTATGGCCGCAAGCAACATGACATTCCCGGCTTGGCAGCTCGCCCAGCGCCTGCTGGTCATGGGAGCGCTCGGCCTTGCCGGCTGCGCTTCGGACGACGACCCCGAGGTCGAGGCCTACGCCAAGCTCGAAGGGGTGTACGAGCTCGCGAGCATCGAGCGTTTCGCCGGCGCTTGCGACGACTCAGGCGCGGCGACGTCACTGCCCGCCATCCCCAAGCTCTGGGTCGCGTACATCGTCGAGCAAGGCGTTCCCGACACCCAGCTCCACGCGCACGGCTGCTCCAGCGTCGAGCAATGCCGCACGCAAGCCGCCGACGTCCAGGCCGACGGCGACGCCGGCTACGACACCGACTTCACCCGCTACGTCTATTCTCGCGTCGCTGATGACGGCACCATCGATGGCGTTGGCGTAAACCTCCGCGGCGTGGTCGACGACAAATGCAGACTCGAATTGGAAGAGACGTTCGTCGAACGTGTAGGCGACGAAGCGATTTTCTCCGCGCGCTATCGCGTTGGTGCCGAATACGATCCCGAATCAGACGGCAGCTGCGCCACACGACAAGACTTGTCGGATCAGTGGCGGAGCTGGACAAAGCACGAATGCACGCACTTCGACGTCGTGCGCGCGCGTTTCAGCGAAGACTTGTAACGACCCTTACCAGCGCGTCGGCCATGCTGCGCGTGTCCGACTCGGTGGTGCTGGCGTTGCAGAAAGAGAAGCGAAGCACCGGGCCCCCGTGCCAGTAGCTGGGCGTCGCGTAGCACGTGCCTTCGGCTTGCAGGGCGCGCACGACACGGGTCGTCCAAGCGCTTGGATCGACGCCGGTGGGCGCTTCGGCCACCACTACCACTTGATTGAAGCAGACTTCGTTCAGCACCCGCAGGCCTGGCTGGCCGCTGACGGCGCGCGTGAACGAGCGCGCGTTCTCGGCATAGCGAGCCACCAGGTCGCCCACCCCAATCGCGCCAAGCTGTCGCAGCGCCGCCCACAACGCGAAGCCGCGCGCCCGACGAGACAGCTCCGGGCTGTGTAGTCCTGGTTGAAACGTCGTCCGCTGCTGACCGCTGTCCAGGTAGGCGCCGCCGATGTCCATGGCGCGGCGCAGGCTGCGAGGCTCGCGGCACAAGACGATGCCTGCGTCGTAGGGCACGTTGAGCACTTTGTGAGCGTCGGTGGCCCACGAGTCGGCGTGCTCTGCCCCCGCTGCGAGAGCCGCCAGCTCGGGCTTGCGCGCCTGCGCAGCTCGCACCCAAAGCCCGAAAGCGCCGTCGATGTGCAGCCAAATCGACGCGGGTCCGCGACGTTCGCGGTGACGCCGCACGCAATCGGCGATTTCTGCCAGCGGATCGAACGCGCCGCTGTTCACGTTGCCAGCTTGCGCGCAAACCACGACCGGCTCGGTAGAGCGCTCCAGCTCGCGCTCGAGCACCGCGGCGCGCAGGCGTCCCTGCCCATCCACTTCGAGGCAAGAGAGCGCCTGCTTGCCGAGACCCAGCAGGCGCACGGCCTTGTCGATCGTCTCGTGTCGCTCGTGCCCTACCAGCACACGCACGGGCGGCGCGCCAAACAAGCCTCGCTGCTGCACGTCCCAGCCCGCCGCCTCGAGCACGTGGCTGCGCGCGGCGGCCAAGCAGCTGAAGTTCGCCGACATCGCGCCGGTCACCAACGTCCCCTTCACGGTTGGCGGTAGTCCGAGCAACGCCACTACCCAGGCCAAAGCGGCGTTCTCGAACGCGGTCGCTGCCGGAGCGCCCTCCCCTACACCGGCGTTCTGATCCCAAATCGAAGTCAGCCAATCCGCCGCCAGCGCCGCCGGCAACGTCCCACCGACCACCCACCCCGCAAAGCGCGGCCCCGACATCGCTGCAATCCCCGGCTCCGCCAGCGCCACCAGCTCCTGAATGCACTCGAGCGCGCTCACGCCGTCTTGCGGAGGCGGCTCCAGCTCGCTCAACTTCTGCGCAATCGTCTGAGTATCGGCTGGCGCTGCGACCGCGCGATGGGCAAGCGACGCCCGATACCGCTCTGCATACTCCGCTACCCAACGCCACAAGGCGGCTTCGTCGCTCGGACCGGAATCGACCACCGGGGCATGCTACCCGAAAGATGCCGTGATGCGCCGCGCGGTGCGGACCAGCCAAACCGTCAGGACGAGCGCGCCCGCGAAGCACGCTGCATAGCCCACGAAGCCGAGCGCTAGGTACAGCAGCTCGCGCCCCGCGAAACCCAGCCCGTCAGTGGGGCCATCCACGCGAACGGGGCCGGTAGCAAAGTGGCAAACCGAGCTGGAGACCCGCGACTTGCCACCGCTGAGTTTGTAGTGGTGCAGCCGCTCCGTGGTGTTGGCCAAGCGCTGGCACGGCGCCTCCATCACGAAAGCGCCGACCGGGCCATCGAGCGCCGTTCCAAACGCAAAGTTCAAGCCCGCCCACGCCGGAACGAACAACAGGCACCCCACCACCCAGCTCACGACGACCCCGAGCAACGCCCGCGTCGACTCGGGGTCGTCGGCTCGTGGCGGCTGAACACCCATGGCAGGCGGCAAAGTGCCACGTCGTGACCCAATCCGCCTCAGCTAAGCGCGGAACTCGGCGGGATCTTGGGACCCGTGGGAGGCATGCCTCTTGCTGCAAGGTTTGCAAGGAGGCTGCCATGAACTTTGCCACTACCGTTTCGATTGCGGTCGTTTTCAGCGCCGTCGCCTGCTCGCATCATCAGGCGCCGCAAACCGCTCGCTCGGCTCGGTCGACCGGACCGACGCAGACGGCACTCGTCGCGCCTCCCGAGCCTGCCAACACGCCGATTACGCCAGGAGCGGCGTCCATACCGAATGAGCCGCAAGTGGCGCCACCGCAGCCTCCGCCCGTGCAGCCGGCGGAGAAGCTTCCGATCGCGACCTCGGCCAACCTCGCCTCACCCAGACCCGAGTCGCTTCCTCCGGTCGCCGCAGACCCGGTGCGGGATCAACCCGAAACGGGCGCTGACGCCGAGTCGATACGCGAGATCCGCGCGCTACTCGCCGCCGACAAATCGCTCTCCACGACAGCTCGGCAAATCACCATCGTGGCTGTCAAAGGTCGCGTCCGCCTCAGCGGCCAAGTCAACACCGCCGAAGAGCGCGCCTCGATCGAACGCGCCGCCCGCAAAGCCGCCAACGTCATCGACGTGAAGAACCAGTTGGTGGTTTTGCAATAGGTCGTCAACGCTGACATGCCGCTGTCAGTAAGCCCCGTCTACGAACGAAGCATGTCGAATCTGCGTCCGCCTGGTCACCACACCGTCACCGCCAGCTTCATCGTTCCGGGCGCCGCCAAAGTCATCGCGTTCTTGGAGAAGGTCTTCGACGCCAAGGTCGTCGACCGCTACGACGGCCCCGGCGACTCCGTTTTGCACGCCGAGGTGCTGCTCGGCGACACCGTCATCATGTGTGGGGAGCCGATGGCTGACTGGGAGCCTACCCCCGCAGCCTTCAGCTACTACGCCTCCAGCGCCGAAGCTGTCGACGCTCTCTACAAGAAGGCGCTCCAAGCTGGCGCCACCTCGGTCAACGAGCCCAAGCGTCAACCCTGGGGCTACCACGCCGGCACGGTGAAAGACGTCGGCGGCAACCGCTGGACCATCTGCTCCATCATCGAAATCGTCTCACGCGAGGAGATCATCCGCCGTATGTCGGACATGACGAAGGGCTGAGCGTGGTTACGCCGCTCTCGCGCGCAGCTAACGCCTCCGCGGAAGAGCGCCGTCTTGGAAGAACGCAAGGCCGTGCCCGTCCGGATCTTTGAACTCTACGGACCAGCCGCCGGGCGCCTCGCTCACCGGCGTCAGTAGTTGCACGCCGCGCTGGGCGAGCGCCTCCACGGCCGTGTCGATGCCGCCCTCGTCGAGACCGAACACCACCTGCGGCGACGTGCCAGGCGTCGCCTCACCCTCGAAGAACAGCAGCTCGGTACCGCTGGCCAGCTTGCACAGCAAGAAACCTTCCTCTTGCTTCAGCTCTAGGCCGAGTGTTTCGACATAGAAGCGCAGAGTGCGCTCGAGGCTTTTGACTGTAAAAATGAGGGCGACGCCGGTGATCTTGAGCTGAGGCGTGGGCATGAAATCTCCTTCACCCAAGGGTTGCCGCGCCGCCACCGTTCGTGAGCAGTTATTTCAAGAAAATCACGTGACCGTCGGGGTCGTGTGTCGCAATGACTCGCCCGCCGCGCCGCCGCAACTGCGAGAGCACGAGTTGGCGACTTGCACCAAACGAGCCTGGCGGCGCGGGCGCAGGCAAGGTCGGCGGTTCTTCGTGCTTGCGCAGCGCGCGTCGCAAGCCGGAAAGCCGCTGGCGCAGCGCCGTGTCGGTCAGCCGCAGCAGCCAGCGAATCTCGGTCGCGCACAGGTCGGCGCTGGCAAGGGTCGCCACCAAGCGTAGCGAGCGCGGCAACGAGGCAAGAAAGGTGGGCTGCCAAACCCAGGCCGCCGCGCCCGCGCTGCCCGCGATTGGCGCCAGTAGCTCACGCCGGCGTCGACGCTGCTGCCCCCGCACCACGAAAGCGGCACGCTTGCGGAGCACACCGCGTAGCCACGCCGCGCGCTCGGGCGAAGCCCAGTCGTCTACGCCCCGTGCCAGCGCAATCTCGAGCACGTCTTGCACCAGATCGCGCGCCTCCTCGTCATTGCGCGCGAACCGACGCGCCACGACGAGGATGTCTCGATACGTCTCGCGGAGTGCGCAGGCGTTCGCCGTCACGATCTCGAGCCTAGCCGAAGCCAGCGCTGGCGACGAGCCGCACGCCCTGGTTGGAAAAGGACGAGCCTACCCCTGGCCACGTGGTGTAGATATCTTGCTCGATGCCGTCTTCGTCCGCGACTCGGATGCGTAGCCCGCGCATCGTCGTGATTGGTGACTTGAACGCGGCGTACGACGCGCTGGTCGAAATTTTGCGCGGCACCAAGCTGGTCAATCGCAAGCTGGAGTGGATTGGCGGGCGCGCTGAGCTAGTGCAGGTTGGGGACCTCTTCAATCGTGGTGGCGGAGCCGCACAGGCGTTGACTTTGCTGCTGCGTTTGCGTCGTCAGGCGCGCAGCAGCGGCGGCCACGTGACGGTGCTGCTCGGCAATCACGAAGCCATGACGGCGCTGCGCCACGAAGGCTACTGCACCGAGGGCGAATACTTGGCCTTCGCGACGGCCGCCGAGCGACGCGCTTGGCCCGCGCGTATCCAGCGCGCTCTGCGACGCCTGGCCCGGCAGCGCCCCCACGGCGTCGTGCTGCCGCTCGAGCCACGGCTCGAGGCGTGGAAGATCGAACACGTGCCCGGCCGCACGGCGCTGCGGCGTGCTCTCGGTCCGCGCGGCAAGCTGGGCAAGGCGCTGCGCAGCCTACCCGTCGCTCACATCAGCCAAGGCACGCTGTTCGTGCATGCCGGCTTGCTCCCGGCCTGGGCAAAGCTCGGCCTCGCGGGTCTCGACGAAATGGCTCGGCGCGAATGGGCCGCCGGCAGCCGAGGCCTGTGGACGCTACCCAAGCAGGGCCTGTTTCGCAGTGGCTCGGGGCCGCTTTGGGATCGCAGCTTGGTGCGTGGCGGAGCCGAGGCCCGCCGAGCATTGACGCAATCGTTGGCGCTCGTCGGCGCCGAGCGCATGATCGTCGGCCATACCCAAACTGCCTCACTCGCCGGCGGTCGCGAGGGTCACGTTCACGTTCAGGCGGGTGGTCGCCTAGTCTCCGTCGATGTGGGCTTGGCCTCCGGCCCCAACGCGCCGCGCGCCGCGCTCATTCTCGAAGCTGGCTCGGGCTACGAGTGGACTCCGGCGGAAACGCGGGCGCTCTGGAAGGCTTGATCCAGCCTCAGCTCCAGGTGCACCATGATGGATCATGGGACCAGCGGCGCGCGTTTCGAAGCTACTTTGGCTGATGAGCAGCCTGTTCGCGCTCACGAGCTGTGGAGGCAGTGACGGCGACGGCGGTGGACCCGGGAGTGGAGCCGGCACCGTTACCGAGCCATGGGCTGCCTACTGCACGGCAACCTTCACGCAAGACACGCCCATCATCGACGCCTTCGACGAACCGATGTTCACCGCGAAAGTGGGCGAAGAATACTTGCTCGCCGACTTCAGCGATTC
This sequence comes from Polyangiaceae bacterium, assembly GCA_036261775.1. Classification (GTDB taxonomy): domain Bacteria; phylum Myxococcota_A; class Polyangia; order Polyangiales; family Polyangiaceae; genus PMG-095. The sequence goes on from DATAKF010000106.1 coordinate 18,638, forward strand.
GTTCGGCGGCCGCGCCGAGCTGCTGTACTTGACCAGTGTCGGGCCGGATTCGTTCGAGCTCGAGCCTGACGCCGACGGGGCCTGGCCGTTCACGAGCAACTGCACCATCGGCGAAGGCGTGCCGTACTACGCCGTTTTCACCAACGTCAACGTCTTCGCCGAGAAGGAGCTGACGACGAAGAGCTGCTCCCTCAGCGCCGGCTCCGTGCTGCCCGCCGGCAACAGCGGCCGAGGCTACGCTTTCTCCGGCTCGGCCGGAGACTCCGCCATCTACGAAGTGATTCTCGGCCCGTTCAGCGAGCAGTGTCAGGGCCTTGCTCGCGGCTACATCAGCGTCCCTCACACCCGCTCGTTCAACTCCAACACCTGGCTCGTGCCCATCGCGGGCATCATCGGCCCGACGTGAGCTCGCGCGGCGGCGAGCGGTGGGCGTGGCGCCTGTTGGGTGCCACTTGCCTCACCGGCTGCGCGGCGGGTCCTGGGCCTGCTGAAACGCCAGCCGCTTCGCAAGAGTGCGCCGTGCAGTTGCCGCCGGCGCCAGCCGCGGCGCCAGCGCCAGCCGCGGCGCCGTCCCGTGCTGCGCGCGAGTCGCAGATCGTGGTGCATGCAGAAGCGCCGTTGGCGAAGCTCGCGCTCACGCTCGAGCAGCGCATCCAAAAGCGCCTGGCAGAGGGCCGGTTTGCGATCGGCCCTGGCGGCACCGTCAGTTACAGCGTCGAGCGCGGCGCGTTGTCGCTTTCGGTAACCTCCACGTCGCTGGTGATTGAAGCGCCGGTCAGCGCCAGCGCCGAAGCCTGCCGCGGTCGCAGTTGCTATGCGTCGTGTACGCCGCAAGCCGTGGTCCAAGCCTCGGTGCCATTGCTGCTGCGCCCGGACTACGGCTTCGAGCCCAGCGCGATTTCGCTGAAGTTTACGCGCGGCTGCAAAGTGCGGGCACTGGGTGGGCTCCTGACCATCGACGTCACTCCCACGCTCGAATCGGAGCTACGAGCCGAGCTCCGCAAGGTTTCGCGCCAAATCGATCGGCAGCTGCCGGACCTGCGCGCTGACGTCGAGCGCGCTTGGTCCGAGCTGGCGAAGCCGCGTTCACTACCGCTCCTCGGCTGCATGCTCCTCCAGCCGCGCGCCATCGTCCAAGGTGCGCTCACGCCATCCACGAGCGTACTGCGTGTCAACTTGGCGGTGCTCGCCACGCCCGAGCTGCGCAGCCCTTGCGACGCTCCACCGCCGCCGAACCCGCTGCCTGCGTTGACGCGCGACCTTTCGCTTCAGGAAGAGGGCGCCGTGCTGCTCGGCATGGTCACGCCCCTCGCAGGGTTCGAGAAGCCCCTCTTGGCTGCCGCTCCGGTGCACGCCTCGCAACGGACCTTCAACATCACGGGCGCACGCTTGGCGGAGCGCGCCAGCGACGTCGATGTCACGTTCGCCCTCGCTGGCGAAGTGTGCGGAGACACGACGATCGGCGCGGTCCCCGATTTTTCCGGCACTGGCCAGTTCATCGGGCTCGCGCGCCCCACGCTCGGCGGCGCCGAACACGAACGCTGGCGGGCAACTGGAGCGGATGGCCAAGCGGTCGCCACCGCGCTCCTCGGGTCGGCTCACATCACGCCAATGCTTTCGGTGGCTGCCGTCCGCGATGTCGCGCCCACGCTGGTGCAAGCGCTGTCCTCGCCTTCGGCTCGGGTAAGCGCACGGGTGTCGTCGGCTCGAGCAGCCGGAGCGGCCGCGCGTGGTGACGACCTCGTGGCCTGGATCGAAGCGCGCGGCAGCGTGACGATTCAGCAGAAATAGCGCCTCGAGCTCAGTCGACCACGAGGCGCAAGCCGATGGGCAGCTCTTCACCGAACCAAGCGGCGCGCTCGGAGTCGACCAGCGGCACGAAGTCGCGCACGGAAGCTACCAGCTCCGGCGCAGCGCCCACGACTTCCAGGCGGCGCACCACTTCAGCGCGCGTCGCGGGCGAGATGTCCCGGGCACGGTCATTGGTCACGCGCGCCAGCTGCGCGGCGGCCAGCGCGGCCGTGGAGACTTCTTGCCAGCGTTCACTCAACAAATGCGTGAGCCAGGCTTCGGCCCAGCTGGGCGCAACCACGTGGTGCGCGCTGGCGTATCCGGGCACCCGCGCTCCAATGCGACCGAGCGCGCTCCACAGACGCGGATCGTGATCGCGAAAGCTGTGCTCAATCAGCCAATCGCCGAGCTGCTTGCGTCGCTCAGCCGGCACGCGCTCGAGCGAGGCCATCAGCTCCAGCATTTCGAACGAAGGCTCGGCCACCTTCAGGCTCTTGCTGCGCTTGGCCTTCAGCTCGGCCGGCGCCCAGAACGGCTCGAGCAAGCCGAGCAAGCGCGTCTGCGTTTCCTCGCGCAGGCCTGCCGCGACGCGACGCCAAGCAATCCAGAATTGTTGCCAGCCGCGAGCCCTGGCGGCGGCCGCGATGCCCGAGTCGAAGAGCGGCACCAACTGCGCGACGCGCTGCTCGTCGAACGGCGCGCCGAACCCGGGGCGCAGGCAGTAGCCGGCCAACATCCAAAAGACGCGTTCGTGGTCCTCGGAGCGGCGCCGCGCGGTCCGACCCTCGGCCAAGGCATCGAACAGCGCCCGGTTCGTCTCGAGCGTCCAGCTGCGGCGCTCGCCGAGTAGGCGCTCCAGCTCGCGCGGCAAATCCTTGCTTTCGCGCTCCTTCACGTCGGTGCGCCCTTCGCCAAACACGCGGTGCACGGCCTCTAGCGCCTCAGTCAGGCGCGGCGGCGGCGGCCGCGATGAGGCCTCCGGCAGCGACGAGGCGCTGGCGCTAGCGGCAGCGGGCTCGGCTTGGCGCAGCTCGAAGGCCAAGCGAAAGCGCCTGGCGACCCGGCCTTCTGCCGGATGCAGCTCGACGCAGGCCAGCTCGACGGTGCCGACGGGGCTGAGCTCGCCCTCCAGCGCTACTTCGAGGTCGGCCTGCTCGGCGGAGTCCGCGTCTCCTCGCGCAAAGAGCGTCGTGACCGGCGGTAGCGGTACGAAGTCGTCGTCGAGCACGACGAGCTCGCCCGGCTGGTGAGCGGTGGCGGTGTCCGACGTGTAGAGCTCGAGCCGCACGGGCTGCCCCACGCGCAGCCATAGCCCTCCGGAGCGAGCCGCATGCCGCTCACCTTCACGCGCTCCCCTTGGCACCACGCACAGCGCCCGTCGAGCCGCGCGTTCGTCGACCGACACGTAAAAGCCGCGCGGTGTGCCGGAGCCAATGCGCAGCCCGTGGCCCGAAAGCGAGCGACTGTAGGCCACCGCGCCGCGCGCGACCGCCAAGTCCGGCTCAGGATAGGGCAACAGCTGCACCTGACGACCGCTCCACTCCGAGACCACCTCGCGCACACGCTCAGCGGCGCGCTGGGCATGAAATAGCCCGCCGTTGAGCAACAAGGCGTCCACACCCGCCTCCGAGTAGCGCTGTAGAAACCGCACGACGTGGCGTGAAATGGCCGGATCGCGCTCGTACGGAAGCCCGAACGCGACCAGCCCAGCGCGCGCCTTGGAAGCTGCCTCCGCGCGCGCAATGAGCGGCAGAAATCCGCCAAAAACCAGCTCCTCCACCTCGGCGCGCGACAGCTCGGTCGAAAGCGTGCCGCCGACCAGCGCGGAGCCCCGGCCTGCAACGCGAATCGGCACCGACTCGGGTGCGCCCGCTCCGAGCAGCGTCTCTTTCGCGGCCCGACACGCGAGCAGTAGCCGGCTGAAGCGTAAGGCATCGAGGCGCTCACCTGCGAGCAGGCGCTGCTCACACAGCTGGGCGAGCGTGAGATCGATGTTGTCGCCGCCCAGCAGTAAGTGCCGCCCCACGGCCACTCGGTCCAGCTTCAGCTCGCCGTCATCGCCTCGACGCGCTTCGATCAGCGTGAGATCGGTGGTGCCGCCGCCCACGTCACACACCAGCACCATCGCGCTCGAGCGCGCGGGCGTGAGCAACGCTTCGATGGCTTCGCGGCCGCTCGCGACGAGATCGTAAAAGGCCGCTTGCGGCTCCTCCAGCAGGCGCACGCGCAGGCCTGCCAGCTCCGCCGCCTCCACGGTAAGCTCGCGAGCCACCTCGTCGAACGAAGCCGGCACGGTCAGCACGACACTCTGCTCGGAGAGCGGGTGCTCCGGGTGCGCTTCGTCCCAGCAGCGCCTGACGTGCGCCAGCAGCCTGCGGCTGGCTTCAACGGGCGAGATCTTGGGTACTTCTCCGGCGTCGGCCCCCCAGGGCAAAATGGCGTCCCGCCGCGCAACACCCGCGTGGCTCAGCCAGCTCTTGGCCGAAGAAATCAGCCGTTCGGTGACTTCTTGCCCGCGGTGCCGGGCGTAGCGACCGACCAGCCACGGCAGCTCGTCGAATGGATCGGCGACGCTCTCGCCCACAGCGGGCGCGTACAAGAACGAGGGCAATAAGCGCAGCGACTCGAGCTCGTGCGCGCTGACCAGCTGCGGCAGGGGCAAGACCTGGCTGGCGCCATCCGGCGCGTCGCCGTCCGCGAACGCGACGACCGTGTGGGTCGTGCCCAGATCGATGCCGACGTGACGCACGTTCAAACCTCGCTCGCGCCGCCGTGCCGCACGCTGAGCTCGATCTGCCAGCGCTCGTTCGGCACGAGCGGTGTCCGCGCGACGGCTTCGAGCTTCAGCGTGCCGATGGCGGTGATGGACGCTTGCAATTGCACCTCCACCACGTCACCCGGAGCGCGGCCAGCGGGCGGTAGAGTCAGCTCGATCAGCGGCAGCTCCTCGAGCTCGCTCGGGCTCCAGCGCTCGAGCAGCGATCCGGCTTGGTCGCCGCGCCGGGTCGAGGAGCCGAAGAAGCGAAACGTCACCGGCTCGCCCACGACGACGAACAGCTCTTGCGGCGGCAGCTCCGCCTGCGTGCCCTCCTCCATGCCGAACGGCGCGACGCACAGCGCAGAAACCGGCGGCTCCATACCCGGCAGCGCCGGCATCGGGCTCTCGATACCTACGTAATAGGCGCGCGCCGTACCGCCACGAATGCGCAAGCCGCTGCCCTGGCGCACGAGCCCGTAATAGGCGGCTCCGCGCGCCACCGCCAAATCGAGATCCTCGCCGGGCAGCACCCGCGCAGGCGCGGCCCCGCGCTCTTCCAGCCAGCCGTTGAGCGTATCCAGCACGCGGCGGCGCAGCACGTCGGCTTTCAACACGCCGCCGTTGAACAGAATGGCCGTGGGCGGCCGCGCCGCTTCACCCGTGCCAAAGGCGTGCCGCGCCAAAAACGCTGCCAAGTGCCGGGTGATGGCGGGATCGCTGGCGTAGGGCAACCCGACTTGTTTCAAGCCCGCGCGCGCTCGCGTCTTCGGCAACTCGTCCGCCGCAACGCGGGGAAAGAAGCCGTCGAGCAGGTAAGCCTGCACCTGCTGTTGCTTGAGCTCGCCCCGAATCGTTCCGCCGATCAGCTGTGCGCCGCGGCTCGGCAGCACCACCGCGACTTGCTCGAGCGCCGCGTCGGAGAGCAGCTTCTCTTTGCCGCTGCGGCAAGCGTGAGCGAGCGCGCCGACCTGAAAGCGATCCAGCTCTTTACCCTGAGCGGCGAGCTCCTGCCCCACCACGTGGGCAAGCGCCAGGTCCATGTTGTCGCCGCCGAGTAGGATGTGATCGCCCACCGCCACACGCTGCAAACCGAGCGAGCCGTCCACCGCCACTGCGTCGATGAGCGAGAAATCCGTGGTGCCGCCGCCAATGTCGATCACCAGCACCCGATCGCCGTCGCGCAAATGGGTGCGCCAGGCCTCGCCGGATTGCTCGATCCAGGCGTACAGCGCGGCCTGCGGCTCCTCCAGCAACGTCACCTGCTCGAAGCCGGCCGCAACCGCGGCCTCGACGGTCAAGTCGCGCGCGCCAGCGTCGAAAGACGCCGGCACCGTCAGCACGACCTCGTGCGCCGCCAAGTCGCCGTCTTCGGGCCGAGCGGCGCGAAACGCTTCGTTCAAATGGTCGAGCAGCCGAAACGAAGCCTCGACCGGTGAGATGCGCTCGATGTCGCTCGGCGCGTTCAGCGGCAAATTGCCGGTGCGCCGATCGATACCACCATACGAAAGCCAGCTCTTGGCGCTCGAGATCACGCGCTCCGGGGCTTCCGCACCGCGCGCGCGCGCCAGCTCTCCGACCACGAACCGCCGCTCGCCGTCCCACGGCAGGGCCAGCGCCGCCTCGCTGTCGTGCGCAAAGTACAAAAAGCTGGGCAAGAGCGCGCGCTTTTCGGCCGAGCCGGGCGCGACCAATTGCTCGATGGGCAACACCTCGACGCGCGCGTTCGGCGTCGAAAGCGGCGCAAACGCGAGCGCGCAGTGCGTCGTCCCTAGGTCGATCCCCACGACGAGCTTGGCGCTCATGACAGCTCCAGCTCAGCCGCCGCCAGCAGCTTCGGATCGTGCGAGCCGAGCAGCGTCGGCAGCGTCAGTTGCTCGACGCGCCAGCCGCGGTGACGCAGCACGCCGCGAAACGGCGCCGCGCCCGCCACGTTGCCCACCAGCTTGACGTCCGGGCTCGCGCTCTGCAGCACGATCGACGAGCCCTCGGCTTCGCTGCGCACACTGACGACGCTGGCGTGCGCACGCAGCGCGCGCCGACAACCGTCATGCACGAGGCGCGCGGCCGCACCAATGTCCGCGTCGCCGAACGCCGCCACATCCTGCTCGATGAAGTCGATGAAGCGCCCCTCGCGCTGGAGCAGCGACAGCAACTGTAGCGCGCCCGTGGAGGCCGACGGCTGAGCAGCGACGCTCGGCGCGGCGACCGGGACGGCTTTCGCCGGCGCGCTCGCCGCGCTCGGCGCCGGAAGCGCGTCCGGCTCCGGCCCCGCTTCGCGCAGCGCCGCGACGCGCGCCGCAAACTGTCCGTCGAACAACACGCGAAACGCGCACACCCAGGACAGCCACAAGCGGCTGGCTAGCGACAAGCTCGGAAGCGACATTTGCGCCGCAGCATACGATCGGAAGGGCCGTCCACAATGGGCCGATTTGGCACGGAAATTCGCCAAACCAAACCCACGGCCGGGGCGAGCGCGGCGTCAGCGTGCAGCGTTTGCGCGGGCGTGGCTGGCGGCGGGCGGGCGTGTGCGGCGCGGGCGTGCGACGATCGCGTCGATGAACGTCGAGGGTCAGCCGCAGCAGCTCAACAAGTCCATGCGTGTCGTCGGCATCGGGATTGGGGTACTCGGCATCGTGTTCGCGGTGGGCCTCGGTGCGCTGATTTTCTACATGGTGCGGCCACGCGGCGACAAGGTCGGGGACACCAACCTGACGGACCCGCTGGCCACGCTGGTGGTCAACGCCAAAGGGGGCGATTCCCTCGTGTTCCGAGTCGATGCCAGCGTGCAGCTCGCGGCCCTCAGTCTCTCGAGCGATGACGTGGTCGAGCAACGCGTGAGCGCGCAGCTCCGGAGCTCGCTGCTAACGGTGCACGCAACGGCGCCGTCAGGCCGTGAGCAAACCGCCACCTGCGCCGTCTACAAAGGTCGCGCCACCGCGACCACGACCACCTCCGGCAAGCTCACCCGCTCCGGCATGCTCAACGACTGCGCCATCCCCCTCGACCAAGACGGACCTTGGAACGTACGCGGCAGCGTCGCCTGGCACCCCGAGCTCAAGCTCGAGAGCGCCACGCTCGAGACAAGGCTCGAAGCCGGAAAGCATTGAACCGCGCGCTACTCGTTCGGCGCGCGCGGCGTGTCGTCATCTGACTGGAGTGGCTCTTCGACTGGCTCCGACGGCGGCAAAGCGTCCGGATCTTGGCGCGGCGGAGGCACCTCGACGGGCGAAGGCTCGCTCGGTGTCGGCTGCGGTCCTGGAGGCTGCCCGGGGGGGATCGGTTGCGTCATGGCCCGCGTCGTTGCGAACCGCATGCCAAGCGGACTTCTCCCTGCAACGCAGCCGCTGCGAGCGTTTGCGATGTCGCGGGCGACGACACGTGAGGCGAGAAGGTCTTGACCCTCCCGCGAGCTGGAGGAGTCACGCTGCTTTTTCCGCGACGATGAACGCGATGTTCGACGCCGCGCCGACGTCGGGGTGCTGCAGGCGCTCGAAGCCGGCGCCGCGTAGCTCTTGTTCGAGCTGGTGCTTGCGCAGGGTTTGGACGCGGGGGGCTTTTCCGAGCCAACGCATCACTTCCAGAATGGGCCGGTACGGTACCCACGACTCGCCCAGGCAAACCGTAGACGAGACGAAGAACCCGCCAGGCCGCAGCAGGCGATGGATGCGTGCCAGCACGGCCGGCAGGTCGTCCACCAAGTGGAGCAGGCTGTACGCGCACACGCCGTCGAGGCTTTCGGGTTCGAAAAGCTCGCAGGAGTCGAGGGCGCCCACGTGAAAGCGGACGTTCGCTGCGGCCGCGGTGTCGGCCTTGCCTCTCGCGATGCGGATCATTTCGCTCGAAATGTCCAAGCCATGGATGGTGGCCGCGCTCGGAGCAAGCCGCAGCGCCAGAGAGCCCGTGCCACAGCCGACGTCGAGCACCACATCCGTCGGTTTCATGCGAGCCCGGGTAATCTCGATTTTTCGCTCGAACGCGCCCGGGTTGGCGACGGGCTGACGCGCGTAGCGCTCGGCTAAGTCGTTCCAAAATGCAGCTTCTGCGGTCACTTGAAGGCCTCCTTCGTCGTGCAGCGTTGGTTCTTCCCCTAGAACACCCGAGACGGCCCCGCGTTGAACGGGATCGGACGTCTTTCCGCGTTGGCGAGGGCGAGGGCGAGGGCGAGCGCCAGCGTGCAGAGTGACGCGCGTTTGCGCGGGCGGGGCGGGGCGGGGCGGGAGGAGCGCTAGCGTGGGAGTATCCTGCGCGAGTAGCGCATCAGCTCCTGGCGGATTGAACGACGCAGGCGGTCCCGGCGGGTACGGGAGGGCGAGCGCCAGCGTGCAGGGTTTGTGCGAGCGCGGCGGGTGGCAGGCGGGCGTGGGGCGCGGGAGGGTCGGGCGCGACGAGATCTTGATTGCAGCGCTCCAGCGGCGACCGCATAGTGCCCGCGGTCGGTGCATGAGCAAGAGATTCGGGGCCGCAGTCTTCAGCGCAGTGGTGCTACACGCCGCGCTGATCGGTTTTGCGGTGCTGCCGCGCCGTGCCGAAGCGCCCCGTAGGCTCGAGGCTAGCGTGGTGCCCCGGGCGTCGGAGGTCGAGGTATCGATGCTCACGGAGGACGACGGCTCGAGCCGCGAGCGGAGTGACCAAACGTCATCCGCGAACGAGCCCTCGGACCGCAGCGTCGCGGAGCGAGCAAGGGTGGCCCAACTGCGCGGCCCCTCGCAGCGGAGCGGGGCGACGCCAGACACCGCAGCCAAGCTAGACGAAGTAGGCGCGCCTGACGGCGCTGACGCGCTAGCTGAACTCGCACCCGGCACCGAGCAGGAAGGCTCGTTGAACGATGATTCGGAGGCACCGGGCGGTGCGCGTCCGCGCGTCAACCTCGGACTCGACGGCTCCGTCATGCGCCAGTCCATGTTGGATGCGCGCGACCGTCCGCCGCGGGCAACGCGTGCACCTCGACGGCGGCCACTGGTCTTGCTCGGCCACTGGTCAGAGGGCCCCGTGCGAATGCTCGCGCAAAACTCGGCGCCGCCGGACGGCCGCGCGCTGCTGACGCTGGAGTGGGACTCCAAAGGTCAGTTGGTCTCGGTCACGTCGTCCGCTGCGTCTTCGCGCAGCGATGAGTGGCAGCGCCTCGCCCAAGGTCTCAGCTCGCAGTTGGCAGCACGCCCCAACGCGGGCACGCAAGGCAGGGGCCTCCGGGTGGTGTACCTAGTAAAGAGCGACCTAGTGCTGCCGGAGAGCAAGCGTTCCGTGCTGCCGTCTGCCAAGTACGCCTCCGCGGAGCAACTCAGGGAAAAAAACCTGCCTCCGGCAACTACCATCAACCTGGGCATCAAAGCCGACAACAGCCCGGCAACGACGCGCGTGGTCTCCGTGGAGTTGGTGAGAAGCGACGCGCTGTGAGTGCATGTCGCGCTTGATTGCCGCAACTTGGGGGCTGGGAGTGGTGCTTGCCGCGGCGTTGCCGCTGCTGCGAAATCCATTGAACGACGGGTTTCCGCTGTCCACGTTTCCGATGTTCGCCGAGCCGCTGGAAAAGCCGACCTTCTACTCCGCGGAGGGGGTCTTGCCCGACCGCAGTCGAGTCATGGTCCCCGCGGAGCTCATCGCCAACGGCGCCGCCATGCAGTCCGTGTGGACGCTGCAGAGCGCTCACGCGCAGGGCAAGCAGGTGTTGCGCCAGTTGTGCGAGCGCATCGCCACGCAAGTGCCGCAGCATTCCAAGCTACGCGAGGTGCAGCGCGTCGAACTCGTGGCCGCGCGCTACGATCCGATCGCCTACTTCGTGTCGGGGCCGGCGCCGCTGGAGCGCGAGGTGCTGCACAAGTGCAAGGTGAGGTCGGCGCCGTGAAAGAGCGACTGCTAACGCGTTGGTACGTGCCCGCGCCCGCCGCGCGACTCGCCTTGCTGCGCTTCGCGTTCGGCACCTTCGCGACCTGGTACCTGAGCACGCGCCTGGGACCGCTCAGCAAGGTCGCAACGCTGCAAGACTGGCAGTTTGCGCCGGTGGGTCCGTGTTGGTTTCTGTCCAAGCCGTTGCCGGGCACCGTCGTGCAGGGAGCTGTCGTGGCAACATTGGCGCTGGCGCCCGCCGTCGCGCTCGGCTTTTGCTACCGCGTCGTCGCGCCCACCTTCGCGCTCTTGCTGCTGTGGATCACCAGCTACCGTAACTCGTGGGGCATGCTGTACCACACCGACAATCTGCTGGTGTTTCACGCTCTGCTGCTTGCCGTGGCGCCCGCCGCAGACACCCTGAGCCTGGACGCGCGCCGCTGGCGCAAGCAAGGGCGGCCCGTCACCACCGACAGCGAGCACGGTCGCTATGGCTGGGTCATCCGCGCACTCTGCGTCGTCACGGTCACGGCATACTTCATCGCCGGCGTCGCCAAGCTCAAGCTCGGCGGCTTTGCCTGGGCCGAAGGTGACCAGCTGCGCGCTCAGGTCGCCATGGACAACCTGCGCAAAGTCATGCTCGGACGCGAAGCGTCCACCATGGGGGTCTGGATGGTGCGCCACCCCGGCGTCTTCGTGCCGTTGGCAGTGCTCACGCTGCTGATTGAAGTCGGCGCCCCGCTGGCCCTCGCTCACCGCCACGTCGGCGTGGTCTGGACCGTCGGCGCCTGGGCCTTCCACATCGGCGTCCTGGCCACCATGAGCATCACCTTCGCCTACCCGCTCTCGTTCGTCGCCTTCCTGCCCTTCTGGCGCGTCGAGCGGGGGTACGAGGCGCTGCTGCGGTTCTGGAGAGCGCGACGGGGAGTGGCGTGAGCGAGGGTGCGCGGGTGCGGGGCGCGGCCGCTACTGGTTGATTTCGGGTTCGACGAGTTGGGAGAGCAGGGTCAAGGATTGTTGCCAGCCGAGGTAGCAGCCCTCCACCGGAATCACGCTGGGGATGCCTTCCTGCACGATGGTCAACTCGGTGCCGACGGACACCTTCTTCAAGGACACCGTCGTTCGCATCTGGCCGGGCAGGTTGGGGTCGTCGAACTTGTCGGTGTGGACGATGCGCTCGTTGGGCACGAGCTCGAGAAACTCGCCGCCAAACGCATGGCTGTGCCCGGTCGTCAGGTTCGTGAACGACATCCTGTAGGTACCACCGACCTCGGCCTTGATGCTGTGAACCCGGCCGGTGAAGCCGTGCGGGGGCAGCCATTTGGCCATCGCGTCGGCGTCGAGAAACGCTCGATAGATCCGCTCGGGCGGCGCGCTCAGTACCCGGTGCAACTTGACGGTATTCTCGGCCATTTTCCTGTACTCCTCGGGGTGCGGCACCCGCCACCAATCGGCAGGCGACCGTTTCTACAATGGCGACGACCGACCACAGGTCAGATCGACACGGCGTCTCGACTTTTTTCGACAGCCGAATCCTGGGGCGTTTTTTTACCCTCGGCGCCTGGAGCACCGAGTCGGGCACGGCGCCCCTAACGCGCTGTTTCGTCGAAGCTGAGCTTGTTGGAGACGCAGCGTGGGCTCCAGGACCGCGCTGCCTCCAGTTGGTGGTTGGCAGTGGCCACGAAAGACGACGCCGCTATCAGTGCGGGAGGAGGTTGACGCTGTTCGAGACGGAGCTGGCTCCGAAGTTCAGGTAGTAGAGGCGGCAATCCTGCGAGACGGTTGGCGTGAACTGCAAGAGGCCTCCGGCGGGTGCTGGGAAGCCGGTGTGGGTGGGCGCGCTAAAGTCACCAGCCGGCGTCGCGCGAGAGGCAACCGCAAGGCCCTCGTTGCCCAAGCCCGTTCCGCCGAACAGATTGAGACCGTCCGGTGAGATCTCGGGGAAGCTGAACGGGCCACCCAAGCCCATCACCAGCTGACCGGGGCCGAAGGGGTCGTCGAGCGACTGGCGCTCGTACACCAGCGTGTAGCCCATGGAGCCGGGCTGCGTGACGCCGTAGAGCGTGAGCTCGTCCTGGCTGATGCTGATCGAGTTGCCGACGGTACCGAGCTCATCTGCCGAGAGCACGAAAGGGGACTGTCGATCGGCGCGGGTCGCGAGACGCAGCGGCCCTGTGAAGCCGCCAGCGTCGTCGCTACACGCAATGTAGAGTCGCAAGCCGTCGAGCGTCACGTCCATGCCGCCGACGACCTGCGCGCCGCACACGGCGTTCAGCCCAGCCACGGGCGTGGCCTCGGGAAAGAGCACGCCCGTCGACGCCCGCCGGTGCGAGAAGATGACGTTGTCCGAGTTGAAGAACAGCTCGAGCTCGTCACCGGTAATGCTCAGGTTCGAGGGCGGCGACGCGCCCAAGAGGATCTGCGGAGCCGGCTCTTTGAACGCGCCGGCGCACACGCCGCTCAGCATGCCCATGCCACCCGTCGACACCGAAGGGGCGCCGCTCGCGCCCGCTCCGGCCCCACCTCCGAGCGAGCTTGCACCGCCGCCCGCCACGCCGGTCGATCCACCCCGCCCGCCGCTACCCCCCGCCGACGCACCCGCTTCGACTGCGGAGGAGCCAGCGACCGACTGGCCACCAGCCGCGCTCTCGCCGCCCGCATTCGCTTGCCCGCCCAACCCAGCCCCTCCGTCCCCTGCCCCCGCACGGCTCTCGCCGCAGCCAGCCAGCAGCCCCAAGCAACAAGTCAAAGCTAAAAGTCGCATCGGTGTGGCCTCTCGGAGCGGAACTCGACCGGTAAAGAATAAATCGACTTACGACCCGGGCGGCCGATTTCTTCCGGCTCAGCCCGCAGTGTGCATCGCGCGGCCGCTAAAGGACCGATGCCGAGCCGCCAGCGGCTCCCGCCCCCAATCATCCTGATCCTTTCGAAGCCCCTGGGTTCACTTGACTGAAGTGAGGTCCTATCGCGTCGCGCGTCGGGCATTTCTGGTGGGAGTCGGGGGCGCCGTCGGCCTCAAGGTCTTGCTGCGGAATTTGGAAGCGGCAGCGGAGGGCGCCCAGTCCCCGTCGCGGTTCGTTCTCACGCACTGGCCCGTGGGCACGTACAAGTACCGCTTCCTGCCCCCATCGGGCTCGGGCTCGACGTACGTCGCGTCCCAGCTGACCCAGCCGTTCGAAGCAGCGGGCCTGCGCGAGGACATGAGCGTGTTCTTCGGATTCTCCGACGGCCACCTGCGGTGCCCCGGCGCGGGAGGGCACGAAGCCGGAACTCCGTTCACGACCACCTGTTGCGACGGGCCGGGTACGCGCGAGAACGGGGGCGAGAGGGACGACGCTTGTGCGGGCGGACCGTCGTTCGATCAGATCTTCCTGAAGAACGTGCCCGGCTTGGCGCGCCCGGGCGCAGGCTACGTCAACGCCATCTGCGACGCGCGCGTGGATTCGAACGAGATTTCGACGCGCTGCCTATCCTACAGCTACCAGACCGGTCAGGCCCCTTCGGCAGCGCAGGTCGGCGGCACGATCACCGAGCATCTACCCCTGCTGCCGACGCTCAAACCAGCCGATCTCTACGCCGAGCTCTTCGCGAGCTTCATGCCGGGTGGGGCGACGCCAGACAACCAGCGCGCGGCGATCATGGCACTGCAGCTGCGGAAGAGCGTGCTGGACTACGCGCTCACGGAGCTCGCCCAGGTGAAGCGCCTCGCGCCCGCGTCGGAGGCTCCCAAGATCGAAAGCCACGCGGCGGCGATCCGCTCGCTCGAGCAGCAGCTCACGAGCCAAGAGCCGAGCTCCGGGTGCGAGCTGCCCACCCCACCGCCGCCAGAGCTCACGGGGAAAAGCGGCAACGCTCGGTACAACGAAAACGCCCAAGTAGACGACAGCCCCGTCCTGCTCGCGACGGCTGAAGCCCACCTTGCGATCATGCTCGCAGCGTTCCAGTGCGACCTGACTCGCGTCGCCACGTTTCAGTTCGCACCCGGCGGTAACCACGTCAGCTTCGGCGGCATGTGGAACAACGATCCAAGCCGCATCAGCGAGCACCACCCCGCCTCCCATGGCGGCAGCTTCATCGGTACGGCGGCGGCCGGTGATCCGGCGACGCTCAATGAAACCGACCGGGCGCGCTACGAGTTCTTGGTCAACGTCCAGGTTTGGTACAACCAGCGCCTGGCAAGCTGGCTCAGCCAGCTCAAGAGCACCAAAGACGCCTTCGGTGAGAGCCTGCTCGACACGACGGTAGTTCCGTACGTCACCGAGGTCGCTCAGCCGAACCACTCTCGCTCGCCCAAGGCAGCGTTCTTGTTTGGTGGCCGAAAGCTCGGGCTGCAGCACGGCAGCTTTCGAGTCTTCGATACAGTCCGCCCGCAAGTCGATCTGTACCTGAGCTGCGCGCAAGCTCTCCTGCAAACGGCGGATCCGCTGCTCGCGCTCCGCGACGAGCGCTTCGTCCAGTTCAATCCGAGCGCCGCTCCGATCCCCGGCCTCTGGCTTCCCGCTTAGAAGGCTAAAACGGTGCCTCGTCGCCCTCGGGGCGCCACAGGTCCCCGCACCGGCGGCTCGCGACCCCAATCCCCCTGATCGACTGCAGGGGCCTCGGTTCACTTCAGCGGGGTGAGGTCCTATCGCGTCGCGCGTCGGGCGTTCCTGGCCGGAGTGGGGGGAGCAGTCGGACTGAAGGTCTTGCTGCGGAATTAGGAGGCGGCAGCGGAGGGCGCCCAGTCCCCATCGCGGTTCGTGCTCACCCACTGGCCCGTAGGCACCTACAAGTACCGGTTCCTGCCCCCGTCGGGCTCCGGCTCGACGTACGTCGCCTCGCAGCTGACCCAGCCGTTCGAAGCGGCGGGCCTGCGCCAGGACATGAGCGTGTTCTTCGGATTCTCAGAGGCTCACCTGCGCTGCCCGGGCGGGGGAGGGCACGAAGCCGGAACTCCCTTCACCACCACCTGTTGCGACGCCCCGGGTACCCGCGAGAACGGAGGCGAGCGGGACGACGCCTGTGCGGGCGGGCCGTCGTTCGATCAGATCTTCCTGAAGAACGTGCCCGGCTTGGCGCGCCCAGGGGCCGGCTACGTCAACGCCATTTGCGACGCGCGCGTGGACTCGAACGAGATTTCGACGCGCTGCCTGTCGTACAGCTACCAGACCGGTCAGGTTCCTTCAGCAACGCTCGCCGGGAGCACGATTACCGAGCATCTGCCCCTACTGCCGACGCTCAAGCCTGCAGATCTCTATGCTGAGCTCTTCGCGAGCTTCATGCCGGGTGGAGCGACGCCGGACAACCAGCGGGCGGCGCTCGTGGCGCTGCAGCTGCGGAAGAGCGTGCTGGACTACGCGCTCACCGAGCTCGCCAGCGTGAAGCGCCTCGCCCCCGCCTCCGAAGCTCCCAAGATCGAAAGCCACGCGGCGGCGATCCGCGCGCTCGAGCAGCAGCTCACGAGCCAAGAGCCGAGCGCCGGCTGCGAGCTGCCCACGGCGCCCTCGCCCGAGCTCACCGGGCAAAGCGGCAACGCACCGTACGTGGATAACGCCCTGGTAGACGACAGCCCCGTCCTGCTCGCGACGGCCGAAGCGCACCTTGCAATCTTGCTCGCGGCTTTCCAGTGCGATCTCACTCGCGTCGCCACCTTTCAGTTCGCGCCCGGCACCAATCACGTCAGCTTCCGCGGCCTGTGGGGCAACGATCCAAACCGCATCAGCATGCACCACCCTGCCTCCCACGGGGGCAGCTTCAGCGGGGGTGCGGCGAGCGCTGATCCGACGACGCTCAGCGAGGCTGACCAAGCGCGCTACGAGTTCTTGGTCAACGTCCAGGTTTGGTACAACCAGCGCCTGGCGAATTGGCTCAGCCAGCTCAAGAGCACCAAAGATGCCTTTGGTGAGAGCCTGCTCGACACGACAGTGGTTCCGTACGTCACCGAGGTCGCTCAGTCGAACAACGCTCGCTCGCCCAAGCCTGCGTTCCTGTTTGGTGGTCGAAAGCTGGGGCTTCAGCACGGCAGCTTTCGAGTCTTCGATACAGTCCGCCCCCAGGTCGATCTTTACTTGAGCTGCGCGCAGGCCCTGCTTCAAACCGAAGATCCGCTCCTCGCGCTGCGCGACGAGCGCTTCGTCCAGTTCAACCCAAAGGCCGCACCGATCCCCGGCCTCTGGCTTCCGGCCTAGAACGCCCCTAGCCTAGGCTGGCTGCACTCGCCTCGGCGAGCCAACCATCGAGTTGCTTCAAGCGCATCTCGCCCCAGCCACGCAACGCTTCGCTCGGCTTGCTGCCTTTGCCACCGCTCAGTTCGACGAACCAAAGCGACAACGCCGGTAGCGATTCGGGTGATCCATGCCGACGATCTCGTACGGTAACCCCATCTCTTCGAGCGCCCACAGCACCCGCAAATCACGAGTGTTGCCACGCGCTCCCCTGTTCACTCGACCAAAGCCGTACACCTTCAGCATCCGCGCAGCCTAGCGCGAACGATCGCGGATCCCGAGCGTCCGTTGGGCTGGAACGCGCCGCGCGCGCGAGGCAGGATGGGGCCGTGGCAAACAGCGACGAGGTTCTGGCGTTTTGGTTCGGCACGGCTGCACCCGATGAACCGCCAGGGCCAGACAAATTTCGGCTTTGGTTTCAGGGTGGTGAGGACGTGGATCGGCAGATTCGCGAACGCTTTGCCGAGGATGTCGAGCGTGCAAGCCGCGGGGAGCTGCAGCAGTGGGCGGAGACGCCGCGCGGCCGTCTGGCGCTGATCATTCTGCTCGACCAATTTTCGCGCAATCTGCGGCGCGGCTCGGCGGCGGCATTCGCGAATGACTCAGCGGCACTGAGGCTGACGCTAGAAGGGCTCGCCAGCGGCCACGACGAGGCGTTGTCGTGCGTGGAGCAACTCTTCTTCGTGCTGCCGTTGGAGCACGCCGAGGACATCGCCATGCAAGATCGCATGCTCACCTACCTCGACAACTGGGCAAAGCGCCTCCCCGCAGCGCTGACGGGCATCGCAAAAGGCGTGCGCGACTTCGCGCAAGAACACCAGCAAGTGATCGCTCGCTTCGGCCGCTTTCCCACCCGCAACCAGGCCCTCGGCCGCATCTCGACGCCCGAAGAGGAAGCGCACATCCTCGAAGCCAAAGCCGCCGGTCGCCCCGTTTGAGCTGCCCTTCTCGGACAACCAGCTCTCGCTGATTCTCTTTCTCGCTCTGGCTTCAGTCTTGGCCGAGCTGACGAAGCTCTTCCAGCAGTGCGCTCTATCGTTGCGCCGCCGCCCAGCTAGCACGACACCCTCGCCCGACCCGTGCGCCGAGGTGTGCCACGTTCCCCACGTCGACTTGAGGAACGCGATCCTAGGCTTTTGGAACGGCCGTCGATTTTGAGACAAAGCCGCAATCTTCGACGCGCGGTTGGTGGCACGTAAGCTGCATTCGCCCAACCATGTCGATCGGGTTGCGCGAGGGGTGGTTGAGCGTGGTTTTGCTGGCTATCGCGGGTTGTGGCCAAGCCGCGTCCGGAGGAGTGGGCGCAGCTGAGCAAGCGGGTGGAGCGGGCGGCGCCGATACTCGCGACCTCGGCCACGGCGGCGGAGGGGCCGGCAACGCAGGCGAGGCGGGCGCGAATCGAGGCTGCGAAGGCGAGCCGCTCGAGTGCGAAGATTGTCCAACCCTCGAGGACTTCCGTGACAGCTGCGCCGACGCTTTCCGCACGACGTGCGGCGGCACGCTAGTCGGCCCGCTACGGGCAGACGCCGAGGCGTACACCTACTGCTATGGCGCCGACGGTGCCCTGATTGGGAGCATCGTCGAGGACACAGATTCTCCCTCCAACCGCCAGGTGCTGGGCCTGGACTGCGCGGCGCTAGGGGAGAGCCAGTCGCTCTGCGACGCCGACGGACCCGCCAGCCTCCTCGCACCCGACAGCGAGAGCATCGAGATTGGCTGGTTCAGCTTCTTCGACGGCGGCTATCGATTCAAGCGCCGGCTCGACCAGCTCTCTCCCCAGCAACTGGCGTTGGCTCAGGCCATCCAAATCGTTCCGCCAACAGGTGCCTGTTGGCAGGACGCAGCCGAAATGTCCGTCACTGTCACGGCCGGAGACATGGTGCGAGAGCTCCGCGCCAACGAGTACAACGGAACCTGCGGCCGCGACGTAACGCTGGTCGACTTCGAAGCGGTAAGCGCGCTACTCGACACCGTGCAGTGCCTGCCCGCCAAGGGCTACGAGCACGACACGCCCGAGGCGGCGCCGAGCATCACCCCCGATGATGGCTGCTGGCACGGGCTATTCAATGCCCACGGTAGCAGCCCCGAGTGGTGGTTCCGAACCGAGATCCCCGATGCCGGCGAGTATCGGATCGCACTCGAGGCCTGCGGCGATCGCCGCCTGGAGCTCGAGCTGTTCGAGCAAGACGCGACGACCAGCGTGGCTACCGCGACGGGCACCGGTGAATGCCCAGTCCTCGCCCACACCTTCGCGGCTGGAGGCAGCTACGCTCTGCGCGTGCGGATGGTTGGCGGCAGCTATGCGGGCGACTTCTTCTTGTCGCTAGAGTCCCGCCCGTAACTCGGCAGGCTTGCGCGGGCGTCAGGGTGCAGCGTTTGCGTGCGGCGGGGACGCGGCGGGGACGCGCGTGGGCGAGCGGGACGCGCTGGTTATCGCGCAATATTGGGTAAACTAGGGCGCGTTTCGGGGCGAGCACCGCGGCCCGATCTTGAGTAGGCTGCGGGGCTGCGATGGTTCGGTTCCTCGGGTGGTGCGGCACTGCGGCGGCGCTGTTTTGCGCGGCGTGTGGCGTGGGGCTGTCGAGCAATCAGCCGGCGCACGTTCCGGAGAAGGGCCACGCGCACGCGGAGGTGGGTGTCGATGTGTCGTATCCAACCGGTACCATTCCGGACGTCATTCACGCTGCCGAATCGGTAGAAGAAGCGACCCAGCAGCGCGCGGTGAACGACGAGGAGAAGCGCAAGATTTTCGAAGGCGCGGCCGCGATCGCGATCAATCCGCCCGCGGCGGTGGCGCACGTGGGCTTCGACTACGGCGTCGCCAAAAATTGGGAGATCGGCTTCCGCTTGGCAACGAGCGGCGTGCGCGCGTCCGGGCGTGTGCAGCTGCTCGCGCAGGCGGACGCGGGCGTGGACCTTTCGATCGGTTTGGGCGTGGGCCGCGCGTTGTTCACGCCGCCCGTGCACAGCGTCTTCGACAGCGTGACCGTCGACGACTTTTCGCGTTGGAACGTGGACGTGCCGATGGCGGTCGGGCGCCACGGCAGTTGGTACCGCGTTTGGGGAGGGCCGCGCTTGCTCTGGTCGCACGTCTCGCAGACCATGACCCTCACGCTCCAAGATTTCGGCACGCCCCAGCCGGTTCGCACGACCGGCACGGTATCGGGACGCGCCCTGTACGTGGGCGGCCAGGCCGGCGCCGCGCTCGGCTATCGCTCGTTTTTCGTGGGACCGGAGCTGACGGTCACCTACTTGTTCGGCTCGGCCGACGTGAACGCGCTCGGTGGTCGCGACAACGTGTCCGTCGGCAGCTGGGTCGTCTATCCGGCGTTCGCCGTGATGGGTGAGCTGTGATGGAGCGCTCGTTCGAGCTGTGGCTCCGGCTCGCGGTGGCCGCGTTCGGGCTCTCGCAGATTCAAGCGGCGTGTAGCTACACGCCGCCACCGGTGCCCAGCTCGGGGCAAGGCGCCGATACGCTGAGTACGGGACGCATGGCCGCTGGCGTCGAAGCCGGCTTCGGCACCAGCGCCTCATGGTGGAGCTCGTCGAACATGACCGACGTGGACGTCAACAGCGAGTGGGTCGGTGCGCTGCGGCTCCGGCGCGGCATGGGCGCAGACGTCGATCTCGGGCTCGTCGGCGGCGTCGGTCCGCAGCGCAGCTACGTGCTCGGTCCCGAGCTCAAATGGCGCTTCGCCCACGTCGCCGATCCTGCAGAAGGCGGCCCCGCCTTCCACGCCGCTTGGGTCACCGGCCTCGGCGTCGGTGCCGCCGACAACTACGCCGGCAGCGCCCGCCGCGACATCTTCCTGGCCCCCTACACCGGCCTGCTCGGCTCCGGCGGCGTCCAAGAAGCCCGCATGTTCGTCGGCTTCCGCTTCGCCGCCTCCGACAACTTCTTCAACGACCGCGACGACCTCACCCTCTACCCCATCTTGCAGTTCGGCTTCCTCGCCAACCCGACCAAGCACTGGCAGCTATTCCTGGAAACGGATCTGGCTGGCGGCCTCACCACGCAAGACTTTGGCGACTCGGCCCTCATCTTCTACCCCACCGCCGGCATCAGCTACGTATTCGACGGTCCGTAGCGCGGTCCGCGTGTCGAACTCGCCGCGACCAAGCCAGTGTCGTACACTCGCTGACTGCGCGAACTATCGACCATGCCTCCGCTCTCCAAAGCCAACCGTAGCGCAACGCGAGCTGCAACCATTGCAACTCTAGCGCTCCTGCTCAGCAGCTGCGGCGGGCGCGGCACCACGAACGGGACGGGTACTGCGACGGGCGGCACGCCAGGCGTCGGCGGCACGTCAGGCGTCAGCGGTATGTCGGGGTCGGGCGGCACGGCGCCAATCAGTTGTCCGACGCAATCGCTGAGCGACTGGTGCGCAACTCGGGATTGCCCCGCCAACGAGGCTACCTTACCGATCGAGTGCGGCGTGCCGCCGTTCGGGGTTGAGTACCATCGCTGGACGACGCGCTGCGGAGGCTCGGCGATCGTGCGCGATGGGCTCACTTGGGTTCAAACTTGGTTCTTCGACGGCAACGGCGCTCTGGTGGGCCAGGCGTTCAGGTCCGATACCGGACAGGGCTGCGCGCTCGGCGACCTCGCCTACACCGTCTCGGCGGGTGAGCTCTGTGAGCTCGCTGAATCTGGCCCCGAGCTTTGCCACGAGGCTTGCCCGACCGAGCCCTGCGAGCCACACGCCACCATCGTGAGCGACTTCCCGGTCACGCTGGCGGACGCCGAAGGCATGACCTTCAAGGTTTGCCGAGACACTTCGTGCATGGGCGCACAGATGCCCTACGCTTGGTCGGCAGGGCAGACGCTCGACCTCGAGGGCGGCGCCGGACTGCAGTCAGCGACCGTGACGTTCAGCAACGTTATTGACGGGCTGCGCTTGCAACTCGACTGGTCGATGCCCAACGTCGACCCAGCACCCACCGAGCGCTACCACGCCTGGCTCGAAGACCAGACCGACCTGAGCCACCCCAGCGTCGAAGTCTTCGACACCTCCATCACCTACGACGTCATGGACCTCGGCTGCGCCGGCACCTGCCTCGTCACCAAAGTCGACTTGCAGGCGCGTTGATTCCTCGCGGCGCGACTCCGACCGTGTCGCTTCCGGTTCCGGACTTCACTTTGCTTCGCTGCAGGCCTTGAAGGCGCTGGTCTCTGCCAGGCACGCCGACTCGTCGGCTTGCTGCCGACGCCGGCTCGGATCTTCCGAGTGCTCGACGATGAGTAGCTGGCCGCAGGACAATGAGGCCGCTTCACAGCTGAGCAGCGCGTCCCATTGCTCCGAGCAACTCGGCTTCAGGCTCGCGATCGCGACGCACTGGACGGCGCACGAGGTGACGTCTCCTTCGATTGCGCAACCCGTTTGCCAGCTCTCGCAATAGTCCTCGCAGGCTGGGTACGCGGGAGATTGCTCAGCCAACAAGACCGCAGCGTCCCACACGGGACCAACGGGCACCGCTTGGGACACGAGCTCCTGGTGTGCTCGAGCGGGAAACACTTGCACCGCACCGTCGCGCGAAGTCGTCGGCGTGCCGAGCGCGAGCGAAGTCACGATGTACGTATCGAACTCGTCCACGGTCGGTAGCTTCACCTCGTCCGAATCGCTCCTGCACGCCGATGAAAAACCTTTGGCGAAGGGCACCGCCCCCTCGGCGCGCCCCAGCACGCCCGTTACCGAAGGCCCCACCGCCTGAACCACGATGCCGTCCGAGCCATCGGCGTGCTCGAAGTCCACGTCTCCGTCGAGGGCAGGCGGCAGCTCCACCACGATGGGGTCGCCACAGCCCGTGAGCACGACGCGGGAATCACCCGAGGCGAGCGCGCTCCGAAAGCTGACACTCGCGGCCTTGGAGCTGCCCACGACCTCGCCGTCGCGCTCGAGCCGAATCTCCTTCACGCACGTCGGCTCGGGCGTGCACATATCGGTGACGCTCGAGGATTGGACTCCCAGCAGCGCCCACCCAAACGTTTCGCAGCTGGAATCAGCCGGAAACGCGGTCACTTCGCGGCAACTACCGGGCTGATGCACGTGCACCTCGACGTGCTCGGTCGTCACTGCGACGTTCACTTCGACGGCTTCGCCATTCTCAGCAGCTGGCGCTTCGCCGCAGCCAGCGACGAGCGTGACAATCGCCAGCAACGCCGAAAGAGACTGATAGCTCATGAGCGCGGAGCGAGAGCAAAGCTCGTGCCAGCAGCACGCGACGAGCAATCTCTGCGACATCCGTGCGCCTGGGCGCGAGCGCAGCGGCAGCCGCGCGCTTTCATGAGGCGGCGAACCTGACTTCGCTGTCATACGCCAGGGTGTGGGCCCCCTCACCTGCAGTCCAGCAGTATGTCTCAATCTAGTGGGTGGATGGCGACGCCCGAACATCACCTGAACGGCGGCTCGTCGAAGGCGCGCAGCTTGCGCGAGTGCAGGCGATGGCCGACGCGCTTCAGCTCTTCGACCGTTGCGATGCCGATGCGCATGTGCTCGGAGATAGCTCGCTCGTAGAAGCGATTGGCCATGCCGGGCAGCTTGAGCTCACCGTGCAGCGGTTTGTCCGAAACGCACAGCAAGGTTCCGTAGGGCACACGAAACCGGTAGCCCTGCGCGGCAACGGTCCCAGACTCCATGTCCATTGCCACCGCACGCGATTGATTGAAGCGGAGCGCAGTGGTTTTGACCCGCAGCTCCCAGTCACGATCCGCGGTAGTAACGACCGTGCCGGTACGAAGGCGGCGCTTGAGCGAGTCACCCGGCTCTCCAGTAACGGCGCGCGCAGCTTCTTGCAGCGCTTGCTGCACCTCGGCGATGGCCGGCAGCGGCACCTCGGGTGGCAAGACCTCGTCCATCACCTTGTCGTCTCGCAAGTAGGCGTGCGCCAGCACGTAGTCGCCAATGGCTTGGGTCGTGCGGAGACCGGCGCAGTGACCGATCATGAGCCACGCTTCCGGCCGCAACACGGCCAGGTGATCGGTGATGGTCTTGGCGTTCGAGGGTCCGACCCCAATGTTGACGAGGGTGATGCCGCGGCCGTCCTTGGCGACCAGGTGATAGGCTGGCATCTGGTGCCGGCGCCATGCCGAGTCGCTCACCGCAGCGCCCGGCGTGCCGCGCCTGATCATTGCCCCGCCCGCGCAGGACAAGCCTTCGTAGGCGTCGCTCTCTTCGAGCTTGGCCGTTGCGTAGCGCACGAACTCGTCGACGTAGCGGTGGTAGTTCGTGAACAAGATGTACGGCTGAAAGTGCTCCAAGGGCGTGCCCGTGTAGTGGCGCAACCGCGCGAGCGAAAAGTCCGTCCGCAAGGCGTCGAAGAGCGCGAGCGGCAAATGGGGCGCCCGCTGCGGATCCCATAGGCCATCGACCAGCTCATCGCCAATATGCGAAAGGTTCGTGCTGGGAAAGTGCCGACCAAGCTCGAGCGGTGTCAACGCACCCAGCATGAGATCGGCGCCATCGAGCACGTACGGAAAGGGGATCTCCTGCGTCGACGGACCCACTTCGACCGTCGCTCCGTAGTCGGCCATCAGCGGCGCCAGCTGCTCGAGCAGGTAGGCCCGAAAGAAGTCGGGTCGCGTGATGCTGGCGGCGTGCACCCCCGCTTGGTTGAAGCGCGCAAACGAGCGGTCCACCCGCGGCGCGCTCCCACTCGGCCGGTAGTTGACCCGCAGCTCCGGATAAACGAACGCGCCCGCCTCTCGACTACCCGCATCCGGCGGCGTCCCCTCCTTCGCGAAACGCTCCAGCGCCGCACGCAGCCTCGCGACCGCTGCTTCGTAGAGCTCGGTCAGGCGATCCACGGCGGCTTCGGCGCTGGGTTGCGGGACAAAGGTCATAGCCCTGAGCGTACCCCACAGTTAAGCAACTTTCACAACACGACCTTTGGATTGGTAGCGAAACTG
>DATAKF010000140.1:0-10256 GCA_036261775.1 Polyangiaceae bacterium
CACACCTAGGTGGCCCCATGCTGGTAGCCGACGGTACGCAGGTGCGCCTGAACGAGCTGACCGCCTTTCTGGCTGACGTTCGTTCGTGCTCGGAAGCTGGCCAGCGCGTGATCGTGGCGTTGCCATCCGCCAAGAGCGACGCCACGGTGCCCGCTATCGCCAACAGCGTGGACGGCGTCGTGCTGTGCGTGCTGTTCGGACGCATGAAATCGTCCGACGCCAAAGAGACGATTCGCCTGGTCGGCAGCAAGAAGTTCTTGGGCTCGGTGATCATCCGGCCCGACGGCAGCGGCGTCGCCCCGCAGGGCTAGCGCGCTAGCTAGCGCTTGGGCGGCTGCGACAGCAGCTTGTCGTAGAAGCGCTCGAGGCGACTCACGACCGCCGGCCAGCTGTAGCGATCGACCGCGAGTTGGCGGGCGGCCTTGCCCAAGTCGATGGCGAGCTGCCGATTCGACAGTACGCGCTCGACCTGATCGGCGAAGGCTTGCGGCTCGTCCGCCAACAGAGCGTGCTGGCCGTCGATCACGTCGATTCCCTCGGCGCCGATGCGCGTGGACACGATGGCCTTGGCTTTGGCCATGGCCTCCACGATCTTGAGCCGCGTGCCGCCGCCCAGCCGCAGCGGCACCACGACGGCGGCTGCTCGCTCGATGTACGGGCCAATCTGGTCGACGAAGCCCGTCACCTCGACGTTCGGCCCGCGCAGGTGCATCAGGTCGTCGGCGCCGGGGCCCACGATCCAAAGCTTGGTCTTGGGGCGGCGCGCCAAGATCAGCGGCCAGGTGTTCTTGACGAAGTCGAGGATGCCGTCGCTGTTCGGGAAATAGTTCATCGCCCCGAAGAACAACAGGTCGTTGGCGGACTCGTCGCTGGGAGCAGCACTGGGCTGAAACTCCAAGACGTCGACGCCGTTAGGCACGACCGCCAGCTCGGTGTTCGGCTCTTCTTGGCGCAGCACCTCGGCGTCGCGATCGGAGGTGACGGCCACGCCGTCGAGCCGTCGCCAGGCGCGCCGCTCTTCGAGCTTCAGCTTGCGCCAATCTACGGCCGCGTACAGCCGCCGCCCGGAGCTGGTTTGACCCTCGGCGGTGCGGCGCACGATGTCGTACTCGATGTTGTGCTCGTCGAGCACGGTGCGAAAGCGTCGATCTTTGGGCAAGTGGAAGCTGAAGGCCGCCATCTGCGCGAACTCGACCTGCACGATGTCGAACTCACCGGTGCCGACCAGGGCGCGCAGGCGCTTCTGGAAATCACCGTGGCGCACCATCAAATGATGCTCGAAGCTGCGCGGCGAGAGCATGGAGGCGGCTTGCAGCAGGCGCTTCTTGCGCGCGTCCTTGAACTCCAAGTCCCGGAAGGTGACGACGTGCTTGCAGTAGTCGCGCGTGGCGTCGAGCGACGCTTGCTCGAACTCGTCGCTGGCGTTGAACGAGACGACCGACACCTCGTGTGACTTGGCCAGGCTGCGCATCAAGCCGTCCAGGCGGCGCTGGCCACCAAAGCGGGGGGGGCTGGGCAAAAACGGCGTTACGAAAAGAACTCTCATGCAGGTCGACTCAGAGGTCTCCGGAGCGCAAATCGCCAGCGAGGCGGTCGGCTGCGCGCGCGGCCAGGGTCATGGACGTCAAGACGGGATTCTTTTCGGGGTTGGTGGTGAACACAGACGAGTCGGCCACCGCCACGTTCGGTACCGCGTGCATGCGGCCCCAGGAGTTCAACATGCCGAACTCGGGTGAAGCGTGCATGCGGCACGAGCCCGAGTAGTGGTTGGAGTTGCCGGGCGGCTCCACCTTCCACACGGCTACGTTCGGCGACAAGCCGGCGTCGCGCAGCGCCTGGACCAGGTGATCGCGCGCTTCTTCCAGCGTGTCGACCGTGGCTTGCGGGTAGCGGATGTGCAGCTCCATGCCGGGGCCGCCGTCGGGGCTTGGCTGGGCGTCGCTCAGCGCCACGTAGTCGCTGCGCGACGGCACCATGGTGCCGAACACGCTGAAGCCGATGCTGCGTAACCGACCGGGATGACGACGCAGCACGCTCTTGGCCAAATCAGAGGTGCTGCACCACTGCATGCAGGCCGCGGCGTACAGCGGCTGCTTGGCGCGGGCCAGCGTGAGGCGCGTGACGTAAGCGGCCGGGTGCACCGCGAACGGTCGCTCGACGTCGACCACCAGCTTACCGAGCGGATGATCGTTCAAGTAGCGGCCCAGCACGTCGTGCTGGTTGCCGAGCCCGTGCGGAAAGTCCGCGCTGCGAGAGGCCAGCAGCATGTGCGGGGTGTTGAGCGCGCCGCCCGCCACCACTACGGCGCGGCACTTCACGGTCTCTTCACGGCCGCTGTTGCGATCACGGTACGTCACGCTCTCGACGCGGCGCTGGCTAGGCGAATAGTCCAAGCGGGCCACGCGCGCGCCGAAGCGAATCTTGATGTTTCCCTTGGCGATCTCGGGCGCTAGAATCCGCGTGTAAGCGTTGAAAGGCGTGCCGCTACGGGTCAGCGTCGTGTCGGAGCCGTAGGCGTACGGCATGGCCACCACGCTGCGGCCGTGAGCGTTGATGCGCTCGGTCACGCCCTGCCAGTCGCGGCTCAGCTGGCGGGTGTAACGAGTGTTGGCGGCCGGCAGCTGCGTGCAGCCGGTGGCCGGACCCGACACGTGCAAGAGCGGCTCGACCCGCGCGTACCAGGGCGCCAGCTCTTCGTAGCCGACGGGCCAGTGCTGCTCGGGCGCGGCGCGTTGCGAGTCTTCGAAGTCTTCGCGCGAGAAGCGCGGCACCGCGCAGCTCCAGTGATTCGACAAGCCGCCCGGAGCGATCTCCTCGAACAACTGGGCGGCAGGGTCGCCGGTGCGGAGTACGCCTTCACGCTCGCGCAGCTCCGGCTTCTTCTTGGCCAGGGTCACGCCGCGCACTCGCACCGTCAGGCCGTCGGCCTCACGCTCGAGGCCCGCCTCCAGCACGAGCACGTCGAGGCCCGCACGGGCCAGAAACAATGCTGCGGTGGCACCCGGGGGGCCACTGCCGATCACGACGACGCGGTTGTCGCTGGACACTGGCGCGACCTATAGCACTTGCCCTGCACGGCGTGCATACTCCGCCGCACATGCAGGTCAGGGATTTCGGCAACACTTCCCTCCGGGTCTCCGCGTATGGCCTTGGTTGCGCGCGGGTCGGCGGCATCTTTCAGAGCGGCTCGGCCGGGTTCCTCGACCTGTTGTCGTTTGCGTACGACAACGGCGTCACTTTCTTCGACACCGCTGACATGTACAGCCAAGGTGAAAGTGAGTCGCTCATCGGCAAGGCGCTGCGCGGCAAGCGCGATCGCATCGTGATCGCCAGCAAAGCCGGCTACAAATTGCCGGGC
Organism: Polyangiaceae bacterium; assembly: GCA_036261775.1. GTDB lineage: Bacteria > Myxococcota_A > Polyangia > Polyangiales > Polyangiaceae > PMG-095. Next base: position 3,359 of record DATAKF010000140.1, read on the forward strand.
CAACGCCGGCTCGCGGCCAAATTGAAGCCGCTCTTGCGACCGATCATTCAGACGCTGAAGATCCGCCGCGATCGCTTGCCGTCCGGCAGCCGTGGCGCGCTGTCGCAGGATTTTTCGCCCAAGTATTTGAGCGGCGCCGTCGAAGGTAGCCTGAAGCGACTGCGCACGGACTACCTCGACATCCTCCAGCTGCACAGCCCGCCCACGGACGTGATCGAGCGCGGGGAGTGGCTACCGGCCCTCGAGGAGCTGCGGCGCACGGGCAAAGTCCGTTACTTTGGGATCGCGGTCGACACGCTCGAGGCCGGCTTGGCTGCCCTGAAGATTCCGGGCGTGGCGTCGATTCAGTTCACGCTCAGCCTGCTGGAGCAGCAAGCGGCCGAGCGATTGTTTCCGCAGGCGCAAAGCCAGGGCGTCGGCGTGATCGCTCGCGAGTGCTTGGGCAACGGCCTGTTGGCCAAGTCGGCGACCGAGGTCGACATCAAGGCCAACTGCAGCTCCGAAGCGCAGGTCGCGCAGCGCACCCGCCAGCTCGAAGAGCTGCGTCAGGCGGCCGGGGCGGCCGGCAAGAGCTTGCTGCAGACGGCCGTCGCGTACCCGCTGACCGTGCCAGGCGTGAGCGTCACGCTGCTGGGCGCGCGCACGGTGGCGCAGCTGTCCGGCCTGCTCGACGCGACGCGCCCGTGAGCCCCAGCTGATAGCGCGGCTCAGTTGCTCTTGGGTGGCAGCTTCAGCTCGCCCAGCACCGGCAGTTGCAGCAAGTCCACCTGCCAGCGTTCGACGATTACGCCGCGGCGCAGCTCGAGCAAGATGGGCACGATCAACGCCAGCAGCAGCGCCAAGAACGCGCCCACGCCGAGGATGATGGCGGGCTTGGGCTTCGTCGGGTAGCGCGGCTCTTCTGCTGGGATCACCACCTGGTAGCGGTGCTTGAAGGCGGCTTGCGCGGTGTCGAGCGCCAGCTTGGAGCCGCGCACGCCGTCCATCAACGAGCTGTAGCGCATGACGGCGCTCGACATCTGGGCGCCCAACGCTGGATCGACGTCTTCGCGCTCGAGTAGGCGCAAGATGTCGGCCGGCAAGAGCGCGGTCGAGGCCGCGTGACGAGCTTCAGGCGAGACGGCGGTGGGCGAGGTCTTGGCGGCCGGGGCCCGGCCTTCGCGCTGCCGGAGCTGCGCGTCCAAATCGGCTACGTCGCTGCGTAGCAGCGCCAGCTCGGAGGGCACGTCGGAGGCCATGGCCACGCGCTCTTCTTGAGTGATGACCTGCGGGTGCGAAGGCGTAAAGCGGAGCTTCAGCTCGTCGACCTTGGCCTGCTCGGTGGCGATGCGCTGGGCGCGAATGCCTTCAGCCACGCTGAGCTGCTGCTTGGCCTCGGCAAGGCGCTTCTTCAGCTCGACCGTGGCCTCGTCGGGCCCGGCGGGCTTGGCCGCAGCGACGCGGCGCGGCGCCGTTGCCTTGTCGTCGTCGCCCTTCTTGCTGTCGGCGTCGCGCACAACCTCTTCGGCGCGCGCGGCCAGGGCCGCCTTCATCTGCTCGGCCAGCGCGCCAATCTCGGTGCGCAGCTCGGTGGCGTGCACGTCCAAGATCTCGATCTTCTCTTGGAACGCCGAGATCTCTGCGGTGTGGCGCAGCTTCAAGAACTCGTCGCGCAGGGCGGTCGCGAGCTCGGCGCAGGTGACCGGGTCGTTCCAGTCTGCAGTGATTTCGAGGACCGAGTCTTTGACCTCGACCCTGAGGCGTGTCTCGAGCGTGCCAACCAGGACTGCCGTCGTGGTCTTGCGATCCATCTTGCCGCGCAGCGCGGCGCTTATTTTGTCCTTCAAAGCCAAGAGCGGCGGTCGACGCTTGGGGTAGGTCTCCACCAAGTTCGTGTCTTTGATCAGCTGCTCGAGGTTCTCGTGACGAAGCAGCAAGCCTTGCGCGGCGACCAGCGGGCGCGAGCCGCCGTTCTGGTCGAGCACGGCGTTTTCGACCGCCATCAAGGAGGTCGTGCAAGAGTAGGTCTTGGGGAAGTATTTGACGGTGAGCCCCGTCAGGACCAACACCGTGACGGCCAGCACGGCCATGACGCCGCGGCGCGCCTTGAGCGCAGCGCGCGCGAACAGCAGGTAGCTACGCAGAACCTCGGGGTTGAAGCCAGCTCCGCCCCCTTGTTCTTCTGCCTCGTTCTCTTCTTCCATGACTCTCGCTCGATCGCTCGAATGCCTAGGAAGGCGAGGGAGCTACCTCGGAAATTTCTCGCGCAGGAGCATACGGCCGATCCGAGCCGAGGGGCAAGGGTTCAGGGCCTGCAAGACGGCTCGATTCACGCGCGCGGGCCAGCAGCGGTGGCCGCTGGCGCTTGGGCACGCGTCACGGCTGGCGTGATCCAGCCGCCGTTCTTCACCGCCAGCTTGCACGCGACGGCAAGCGCGGGTGACACCAGAAACACGCAGGTCCACGCGCCGAGACCCAAGTCGCCGAAACACTGCGAGTAGTAGACGATGACTACGCCCATCGCCACCAGCGCCGCGGCCTTTTCGAGCGGCACCTTGCTCCGGTAGTAGGCGCGAATGGCAAAATAGATGCCGCCCACCCAGAGCAGCGTGATGCCGGTGTAGCCGATGAGGCCGCCGTAGCACCACAAGCCCAAGATGCTGTTGTGCGGGATGAAGCGCTCGAGCTCGTAGTTGACCTCGGGCAAGGGCCAAGCTTCCCAGAAGCCGTGCCCGTAGCCGATGCCCACGATGGGCTTCGTCTTGATCGTGTAGATGAGGTTGAAGTTCTCGAGGTCGCGCCAGGCGGTCGAGCCGTCGGAGCTGGAGTCGACCGCCGAACGGATGATTTGGACTGGCTTGAAGATGCCGCCCTTGGCGCCCCAACCGACCGCGATGTAGCCCGCGACGATGGGCACCATGATCATCACGACGCGCTGCAGCCGGCGCTTGAAGGCGTTTTGCTCGGTGATGAAGTAAATGGCGATCAGCACCAGCGCGATGTCGATCCAGACCAGGCGCCGGTCGTTGGCGATCATGCCACCGATCAAAATCGGGCTGCCCAGCAGCGTGGGCCAGAGGGCCCGCTTACCCACGCGGTTGATCAGCATGGCGATGATGATGGCCGTGCCGGTGGCGAACAAGATCGAGTCGTGGTGGGTGGTCGTGTAGGGCAGCGACGACTCGTTGTAGACGGGGTCGATCACTTCGGGCACCACGGCGCGCACGTACATGGCTTGCAGCGAGCGCAGAATCGCCGCGACGAACGCCACTTTGCCGACAGCAATGTAGTCGTTCGGTCCCGTGAACGCGGCCTGGCAGAGCAAGAACACCGCCGGCAAGTACATGACGCGGTCGATCTGCCAGATGGCCATCGAGTTGTCGCCGCCGCTGTTGATCTTGCCGATGATGAACGTAAAGACGATGGCGGCGTAGCAGTATTGGGCCAGCCGGATCATCGGCTTGGGGGTAGCGATACCGGTGCGCCTGCGCGAGCCGAGATACCACTTCACCCCCGCCGCCAGCAGCATGAGGTCCATGCAGCCGAAGAACCAGGGCCCGCCGATCACCTTCTTGAGGTGCGTGAGCATCACGGCGCCCAACGTATAGAAGGGTGATTGCCATTGCCCAGCCGCCGGAATTTCAGCGGGGTTCTCCAGCGTTAGCGCGAAGAACATCAGCGTGAGCATCGTGGCGCGCAGCGGGGCGCGCAGGATCGCAAACCAACCGAGCAGGATACAGATGGGCCCGACGATCCAGCCGATGATGCCGACGTCGAGAATGGATGCTGTACCTGCCAGAATCAGCAGCAGGAAGAATGCAGCTTTGGCGTCGGCTCCGACCTTCTCAGCCATGCGAGTCCGTTAGTTCAGGCGGACCCAAACCTGCGTGATGAGGATCAGGTAGATGACCTCGAAGATCGCCATTTGCACCAGGGTCTTCTTCAGGCCGACTCGGCCGTTGGCCTGGCGCGCCGCGCGCGCGGGAATCGCGACGGAAGCGATGATGATCGAGAACAGTATGAGTTTTTTCACCGCGGCCGCTCTGGCTGGAAGGGGCTAGCACGGGGCGCGGCGGGGGGCCACGGCGCGATCTGACGCATGGCCGCGCGCTCGTTTCGGTTCGCGCCACGCGCCGGCGCGTGGACGGAGCGTTCGCGCAGGACTGGGGAACATTGACCCGGCCCCGTCTTTCCCTAGACTAGGCGTTTGGAGGAATGCGCTTCGCTGTCTTGGCGGTCACCCTCGTCGCCTGCGGCGGCGGTTCACCCTCGCCTGGGGGTGGCGAAGGCGGTTCTGCGGGCTCAGCAGGCTCCGCCGCTAGCGCAGGCTCGGCCGCCGTTGGCGTCATAGATGACGATCCCGATCCCGAGCTGACTGACGCCGAGCGCAGCCTGCTCGCGGAGCTCTCACCCAGCGAGCTGCCCGCCACGCCCGACGACGTGAGCAACGCTTGGGCTGACGATGCCGAGGCCGCCGCCTTTGGTCAGACGTTGTTCTTCGATCCGCGGTTTTCGGGCGCACTGCTCGACGGCGACAACGACGGCAGCGAGAACGCGCTCGGCTTCAAGGGCGACACCGGCAAGGTCGCGTGCGCCGGCTGCCACTTGGCTGAATCCGGCTTCTCCGACACGCGCACGCTCGATCAGCAAATCTCGCTGGGCGCTGGCTGGGTGCTGCGGCGCTCGCCCTCGCTGCTCGACGTGGGTCACAGCAAGCTCATCATGTGGGACGGGCGGCGCGACTCGCTCTTCAGCCAAGCCTTCGGTCCGCTCGAGTCGGCGGTGGAGATGAACAGCTCGCGACTGTATGGCGCGCAGCAAGTGTTCGCCAACCATCGCGAGGCGTACGAAGCCATCTTTGGTGAGCTACCGCCGTTCGACGACACGGAGCGCTTTCCTCCGCTGCTCGCCACCGAGACCGGCTGTCGGCAGCTCGACCGCGACAACAAGTGCACGAAGCCCATGCGCGGCGCGCCCGGAGACGGCGCCGAGTACGACGGGCTCGCGCCGGCCGATCAAGACGCGGTCACGCGCGTTTGGGTCAACGTCGGCAAAGCGCTGGGCGCCTACGAGCGCCTGCTCAGCTGCGGCTCGTCCAGCTTCGACGCTTGGATGGCCGGCGACCAGGCCGCCATCAGCCGCGCCGCGCAGCGAGGCGCGGGGCTCTTCGTGGGCAAGGCTGGCTGCGTCACTTGCCATAGCGGCCCCTACCTTTCCGACGAGAAGTTCCACAACGTGGGGCTCCAGCCGCAGCTCGTGGCCACCGTTTTCATCGACTTGAACGACGCGGGCGCCAGCGTGGGCCTGCAGCGGCTGCTTGACGATCCGATGAATGTTTCCGGACCGTACAGCGACGGAGACGATGGTCGCGTTCCGGCAGCAGTGGAAGAGAGCGCGCTCGGCGCGTTTCGGACCCCGCGTTTGCGCTGCGTCGAAGGCCGACCTTCCTTCATGCACACCGGCCACCTCGACACGCTGGAGGAAACGGTCGAGTTCTTCGACCGCGGAGGCGACCACTTTGGCTTCCCGGGTCAGAACGAACTTACCCCGCTGGGATTGACTGCCCGCGAACGCGCTGATCTCGTTGCATTCTTGAAGTCGCTCACGGGGCCAGGCCCGCGCGCGGCCCTGCTCGCGCCACCCTGACCGTGTTTGGGACTCAGAGGAAAACCAATGCAAGCTCGACTCTCTCTAACTTTCGTTGCGTTGCTGTTTGCCACCACCGCTTGCGGCTCCGACGGAGACTCGGACAACAAGGACGGGGGCGGCGGCTCTGGCGGTAAGGGCAGCTCGACCAGCGGAGGCAAGAGCAGCGGCACGGCTGGGCACGTCGGCAACTTCGGCGGCGCCATCCACAGCGGGCCCATGTTCGCCGGCGCGGACTGCCCGGAAATCGGCTTGCCTGACGCCTACGCGCTGCCCAACGTCAAAGGTCAGATCGACGGCTCCAACGTGCGCATCTCCTTCGATCCCCAAGCCGACGCGCAGGACTACCGTGTGTACGTGGTGCCGGCCAAGGGTGACATCAGCGGCACCACCATCAAGAACGCTACCTACCGCTGCGCGGGTCGCACCGAGGTGCCCTCCCCCGCCATCGACGACGCCAAAGCCGAGGGCACGCCGGCGGTGCGCACCCGCGTCAACAGTAAGGTCGGCGGGGTTTCGCGCACGGACGCCGACGCTACGCTGGGCTACGTATTCACGACTCCAGGTGAGGGCCGCGTGCCGGTCTACGCCTTGGGCGACCCCAGCCTCAAGGCCGAGAACGTCGACTGCTACTACATGCGCTGGCACGAGACGCGCGTGAAGCGCTACACGACCTCGACCACGCTGCGCGACGAGCTCTTGGCGAAGAAATGGCGCGACGATGGCATTGCGTTCTACGCGTTCGAGCCGGGCGCGGCTGGCAAGCAGCCCATCTACAGCGCCATCGAGAAGCCCGGAGACAGCTCGGCGACCTACTACGTCAAGCCAGGCCCGGAGTACGACAAGCGCAGCGGGCTCGACGTCACCGAAGATTTCTCCGTGCTGGCCGAGACCGCGGAGGGCGCCGAGCCGCTGATGCGGGTCTTCTACGAACAAGTGTGCGGGCGCGGGCACGACGAGCTCAACGCGGGCCTCGCACGCTTCCGTCGCTCGTACGAGCAGGGCGCGCAGCCCGTGACGGAGCTGCACTTCAGCGGCTTGACGGAAGAGACCACGCTGGTAGTCGAGGCGCTGGACGCGCTGTGCCCGTACCAGGGCCAGATTGCGCCGATGTCGCGCGCCGCCAGCAAGGACATGTTGCAAGACCTGGTAATCGATTACCCGCAGTTCAAGACGCCCGACGAGCTGCGCGCTGCATCCCCGGTGGGTGAGCTGTTCGTGAACGGGCAGGGTGACGGCACGGCGCCCAAGGCCGTCGCCCGCGCCTGCCTCT
>DATAKF010000147.1:0-14543 GCA_036261775.1 Polyangiaceae bacterium
CTCGAGGCGGCGGGTGGCCCACAGGATGCCGTTGAGCACCAACTGCCTGAATTCGGCCTCGCGATACACGGCCGGGGCGTGCCCGCGACTTGGTCCGTACGCGACGAGTGGTTTCGCATGCACCGCGACATCGGCGAGCAACCGGGGTTTCAGATCGTAGCGCGCTTGGCCGCGGACAACCGTCCAGTCGTATGGATCAAGGACTTTGGCGGCCAGAGCAGCGGACGAATGTTTTACACCATCCGCGGGCACGCCCCGGCCGTGTATCGCGAGGCCGAATTCAGGCAGTTGGTGCTCAACGGCATCCTGTGGGCCACCCGCCGCCTCGAGTAGCGGCTCATCATTGGTCTCATTTCAGCTGGTAACCACGCTGTCAAATGAGACCAATGGTCAGTCGAGTAGCGGCGGACTCTCAGTAAACCAGCGTCGCCCCCAAGTTGACGAAGTTCATCGTTTGCTTCGGCGTGTACGGCGTGCCGTTGTCATCGACACCGTCCTGCCAGGTCGTGTTGGCGCTGAAGAAGTCGAGCCCCAGCACGATGTTCTCGAGCACGCCCTGGTAGATACCTGCCGAGATGCCGAGCTGCTTGGCTGGGAAGTTCAACGAAGTAAAGCGCTCCGGATCCGACACCACCTTGGAGATCATGGTCTGGCCCACGCCACCGGCGATCTTGGTGCTGCCGAGGTTCAAGGCAGCGAGCCCAGCAAATCCCTTTTGGCGCCGAAGGAGGTAGCCGTGCTCCGAGTCCGCGCTGAACGCCGGATAGTCCTCGATGGCCGCCCAAATGCCCAAACCTTGCCCAGCAAAGCCAGTCGCGCCAAGTTGGACTGGGCCCAAGTTCAGGCCAAGCGAGCCAGCAACGCCGGCGGAGTCGACGTTGAGATCGGGTTGGGCATTGCCCAACCGCTGCCAGCTCCCGGAGACTTCGGCGTGAAGGTACTTGCTACCCTTGAAGGCTAGCTCGGCCTCCACGCGCGGCAGCGGCGTGCGCGTGTAGCTCACCTCTTTGACCGCCGCAGGATCGAACAGGCCCACCGTGAGCTGAAAGCCCTCAAACTGCGGGGTATTGTACGAAATCTGAGCGTTGAATGCTGGGAACAAGATGCCGAAGCCGACGTGTCCACACGCGGCGATCGGGCCCCAAGAAGGCGCGCGGTTGACGATCATGCACGGGCTGCCGAGGCCGTAGTTGTGCACGATGTCGTAGTCGAGGCTGATAGGTCCTCGGCTGAAGATGCCCATGTTCCGCCCCGCCAGCACGCCGCCCCAGGGCCCGTCGATGCGCAGGTAGACCTCACGCAGATCCACGTCCGGCGACTGAGTCTTGTCGCGTTGCTGCGAGATGTTGCCCCACAGCGCGAAACGACCGGAGATCTGGTGCTTGCCGACCTCTTTTTTGATGCCCCAACCCATGTAGTTGGAAACGAAGCCCGAGCGGATACGACTCGCCGTCGTCTGGCCTCCGGCGTCAGGGCGATCTTCGAAACCCTGCCACGTCGGCGAGCCGGGAGGCGGTGGCGGACCGTGCGAAACGCTCAGGAAAGCGCTCATGCGCCCGTCGAGCGACAGCTCCCAGCCCTTGATCTTGGCCACCGAAAGGGGCTCGGGGGACGGCAGCTGGGCGTGTGCCGTCGACGGCACTACCCAAGCTGAAAGCAGCGCCAACACGGCGACGCCACCCGAAAACGAACGAACGGACGCAAGGCTTCTCAAAGGAAATCATCTCCCGTACTGCCGCAGACAAACTCGGGCTCGCAACCGCGAGCTCAACTCCCAATCACTTCACCGAAGCGCTAGTTGACTCGCTTCGTCGTCCACAAGATGCCGTTCTTCACGACGGCGCGGAACGGAGCTTCGGCGAACACCGACTTGGCGTGGCCGCGCACCGTGTAAAACATGCGGCCTGCGCCGACGTCCTTCACCCACGTGAGAGGGCGCGAGTCCGACGCGAGACGTTGAAGGATCTTGAAGCCGGGCTGAGAGCCCGGATCGCGGTTCATCTTGTACCACTCGTCATTGGTCGAGTAGCTGCCGGCAAGTCCCGCCAGCACCGGGTGCGCCGCGTTCTGCGCGTCAGACACGACCGAGCCCGCCGAGGTCGTGTGCGAAGCAAAGGAGGCGCCCATCAGCACGTTCGTGAACCACGGAAAGCCGTTGGTCACCTCGAAGTCACTCGCAGAGTGCACACCTGCGAACGCCTTGCCATCGGTCTCGATGAAGTCTTGGAAGGCCTTCATCGCAGCCGGCTTGTCCTTGACCTGCGGATTGCCGCTGAAGACGCGGCCCGTCGGGCTGCAGGAGAAGATCAACCCGTAGTCCCTCAAGCCGCCCGCGACGAAATGCGGAAGGTCGTCCGTCTCCACATCGGCGGTCCAGCCGTTGGCGGTCTCTGCCGCGCCCAGCTCTCTGACCATCTTCTGGCACTCACCGATGGAGTCATGCTCCCACTCGAGCGCCGTGCTCATGATGAGCACTTTGAAGGGACCGCTTGCAACGCTGCCGCCGCTGCCGCCGCTGCCTCCCATCGGCCCGCTGCCGCCGGTGCTCGAACCAGCTACGGGCGCGGCACCGCCGGTCTCCGTCGTGCTTCCGCCAACGCCTGTGCCGCCAGTGGGGTCGGAGCCCGTCCCCGCGGTCGGGATCGAGCCGCTGCCGGCAATCGGCGTTGCACTCGAACCACCGGGCGGCGGCATCTCGCCCGTCGACCCGGCGATCGCGCCGGCGTCAGAGCCCGAGGTCCCAGTGCTGGCGGCGCGCGTCTTGGCAAGCCACTGTTCGCTACCATCGCTACAAGCAGCCACGACCGCGCTGAGGCCCAGCGCTGCACACAACGGCCCCGAGTAACGACGCATGGTTCGACCTTTCGAAGGGAGACAGCTCGCCAAGTTTTGGACGCAGAGATTGCTCGCCTTGCTTAGTTCCCGAAGGGCGGCAGCTTGAGCGAAAGATCTTTCGCTGACGCTCGGCCTTCGAGCTGGCCCTAGACGGGTTGTGGCACCGCCGGCCAGGCGCCTCTAGTCTCGCGCCATGCTGGTCAGGGCGGCGCTCGGTCTTGCTCTCTTGTCTGGGGTGCTCGCGGGCTGTTCCGCGAATCGCAACTGCCTGGAAGGAGCGCTCGCCGCAGAGTTCGCCGACAGACCCGACTTGCAGCTGGTTCAGCGAGAGTTCAAGCGTGGGTCGGAGGCGTCGCCAGCGGTGCGGGCGCGCATTTACGAAGCGTTGCCGTCGTTGTTTCCAGACCTGAGCGATCGCAGGGACGAGCCCGCCTGCGCTCCGCAGCTGGTAGAAACGCTCGCAGCCGAGCTCGAGAGTCGTCCCCTCAAGTTCGACAACGCGACGTTTCACTGGCTGGATGCGCTCGGGAGCGTGGGCGACACGACCGACGTCATGCCCGAGAAGGCGCGCTTGCTGCTGCGCGTCGCAGCGTTGAAACCCGACGCGATTGGTGACTACGTACGCCTGCCGGAAGAGCGCGGGCCCACGCCCACGGCCGCGCAACTGCGCGCGCGTGCGCTTGCGCACCTTGCGCTGTCCAATCTCTTTCTCAACGACGGGCGCGTGCGACGCTTCTTGCTCGACAAGGCCCTGCAAGCGAGCGATCCGCGCGAGGAAGGCCTGCTCGCGTTCACGGCGGCCAACGTGCTTCAAGGCTACGGAGAGCCGAAATATGCGCGGCCTTTGCTCGAGCATTGGCTAGCTCAGTCGCGCCGCCGCCTCAGCGGGCCGCCCGAGCCCGTCACGCTGGAAGTGGTACTCTCCCACCTCAACTACCTGGGCGCCTACGCGGATCGAAACGGGCTCGAGTCACAGGTGCGCCCGCTGCTTCAAGGCATCGTCTCGGCTGACGGAGAGGTGCCGCTCACGCTGGGGCTGCAAGGTGGGGCGCGGGATCTGCTCGTTCGCGCAGCTCAGGCGCTAGACGACAGCCTGGACGGTCCCGAGCATCAGAACTGGCTCGAGCCCGATTTGCCCTTCCCGGCCCGCCGCCGCGTCTCTCGCGTCGACTGGGCGTTGGACGATTCGACGATCCTAGAGTGGACGTCGGATGTAACGGGCCGTCGCCTGCGCGAGCTCGATGGGGAGCTGGCTCAGACGCGCGACCCAGAGCTGCAATGTTGGCTCGTGCGGCAACGCGGAAGCTGGACGCCGCACGCCGCGCGCCTAGCCTGGTTCAACGCGCAGCTGGGTGACGTGCGTGCCCCGACCTGCGCGCTCACGGCGGCGTTGGCCCTCGATGGAGTTCCGGCGCAGAACCGCGCCATGGCCGTGGCAAGACTGCTGGAAGGGCCCAGCCTGCCTCGGCCGTTCGAGGCGCCCAGCGCTCGGACCTTGGTCGGTTGGCTGGCGCTCGTCGACCACCCTGACTGGCTCGATGCTGACAGGCAGCTGCAAGAGCGCCTGGTGGAGCAAGCGTTAGCGGAAGACGCACGCAGGCTGTGGGCACCGAAACACGACATGAGCTCGGTCGACCTGGCGCGCGTTCGCTTCGAGCTCCAGGCGGTGCTCGAGCGCGCCGTGGACCTGCTCAACCTATCGGCGGCTCCGGAAGCCCGGGCGCGCGCAGTGGCCTTGGGCCGACATTGGCTCGAGCTGGCGCGGGCGGGTCAGGGGGCTGCGTTCAACGACCTCTACACGTTTCAACTCTCTACGGCCCTGCTGCTATCGCTCGCCTCGCTGGGGCCACGCCTTGGTCTGCAGCCAGAGGTCGAAGACCTGCTGAGCGCAGCTCCCAAACAGGATGACAAGAACGTGCGGCTGGCGCGCATCGTGTTCGAGCGAGCTCGGCGCTGAGGCGCGAGCGGCAGCGCCGCGAGGCGGTTGCCGCGCGCCTGAAACGGTGCCTTTACTCGCGACATGCGGGCAGTCCACACGTGGGGTGCATTGACGTTGACAGCGCTGGCGTGGGTTGCCTGCGGCTCGGACGACGGCATCAAGCACGTTCAACAGCCGGCCGATGGCGGTGCGGCAGGTGCGGGCACGCCACCCGACGCGACGGCGGGCGAGCCCGACGGCGGCACCGCTGCGAATCCGGTACCCAACGGCGGGCAGGGCGGCGCGCCAGTCACGACGTCAGGCGGCGCTGGTGCCGGCGGCGATGCGGTCGTGGCTCCGGGCAATGGCGGCGCTGGCGGCGAGGCTTGGGCAGGCGGCGCGAGCGGCGCAGGTGGCGGGCCGCCCGTGATGGTCGAGGTCAAGCAGCATTTCAAGCTCACCGCGCAGCTGTGCGGGCTCGGCTTCGATTCGTCGCAGCAGCTGGTCTGGGCGTACCCCTGCTTTGGAGCCAAGATTTCCAGCTACTCGCCGCAGGGCGTGGCGGGCGAAAGCGTGAATCGGCCCGGCGAAAGCGCCGACGACGTGGACCTCGACTTCAGCCCCGTGGGCTTCACGCTCGGTACGACTGCGCTGCCGGCCAACACGGCGCTGTTCATGAACGGCGAAACCGCGGAGCTCGACGTTTACGCGGCCAACATGAGCGGAACCAGCGATGTTCCGCTCGCCACGCAAGCCATGGTGTTTGGAGATTCGCACGTCGTGGGGGCAGCTTTCCACGCCACGCGCGGCACCTTTTTCGCGGTGCAAGATCGCGTGCCGGGCGCGACGCTGGGCAATCGTATAGCCGAGCTTTCGCCCACGACCGGCCAGCTCTTGAACGCCTTCTCGGTGCTGCCGGACTTCGACGTCAACTACGGCGACTTGGAGGTGTGCCAGTCGACCGGCAATCTGTTCGTCGTCAGCAGCACGGAAAGCGTCGTGGCGGAGTACACGCCAGCCGGCGCGCTCTTGAACAAGTACCCGGCCGAGGTGGACGGCTTGAGCGGCATTGCGCTGGACGACTCTACCGGCGAAGTGTGGGTGGCAGCGCCTGCCGGCGACGTGTGGCAACTCGGCGGGCTTCCGTGCCCGCCTTACGAGCCGTAGTCTCGAGCCGTACGAAGGCGTACGGCCTCGAGAAGCATGGGGGGAGTCGGTGCTACTTGGCCCTGGGCTGAACGACCGGCGCCGCGATCTCAGCGGGCGCTTCATCGTGCTGAGTGCCGGGGCCGCAGACCATGTAGACAACGCCGTTACTCGGGTGCACGGCTCCAGTGCCGTCTTTCAAGCTCACGGTCCAGTAGTCGTGGCTACAGACCGCCCCGGGCGGCGTAACGTTGGCGACCTCGCCCTTGAGCATCGCCTTCTTTGACCTGACGACTTGGTAGGCGTCTCGCGCGGTTGGATGCCGCGGGAACGGTCGGTTGTTCCGCGCCGCGTCGAGCAGCAGGTTGTAGTCGTCGCTCAGGGGAATGAACGTGACCCGCGTGAGCCCTTTCGGCAGATCACGCAGCAGGCGAACGGTGAGCGGCTTGGCGGGCTCGAGTCTGCAGGGTTCGATGGTCGCCACGGCAGTTGCGCTGGTTGCGAAGCATTGCCCGTCGCGAGGTAGACTCGGCACAGCGGCCGTCGCTGGTGCGGCACTGGCCAGCGGCAAATACTGGCCATGAAGCTCAGCGCGCGAGGCGGCGCCGCCCTCGATCACGTTTTCGCGGCAGTAGTTGATATTGGCGGAATACGCCTTTCCGTCACTACCGAAGACGAGTCGGATGCTGCCCCAATGCTTGCTGTCGGGCACGCTGAAGGTGCTCGGCACACGGGTCATGCGCCTCGAACATTTGTTGCCGGCGTTGATGGTGGCCGGCAGCTGGCCCTGCGCGTTGGGGACCGCGACCCAGCGCCCCACCATGACCCACGCGGCGGGCCCTGCCGTTTCCGCCGGTTGGAAGTAGCCCCAGATCAAATGACCGTCCGCGAAGGTCAGCGACGCATTGAGCTGGTCTTGCCGACTCCCGGCTTGGTAGGTGAACTTGGCGCGCCCCCAATTGGTCTCATAGTCGCCACGGACCGGCGGATCTTTGCCGGGGATCGGGTCGGCCTGCGCTTGACCTCGGAAAACACTCAGCAAGAGCAGCAGCACGAGGAATGACCGCTGCGCCCACGTGCGGGTCGACATGTCTAGTTGTACGCTCATGGTGAGGTTGAAATGCCCTTCAAAGTGCTGAGCCGTCATCGCTGGGGGCCAATTTCTCGACGGGCTCGTGCAGCCTAGCGGCCAAGCCACCGCGGCGAAAGGCCCCAGAAGTCGCTCGAAACTTGCTCCGCCCGGAGACCCGGGAAGCACCTCAGGCGCCGGCATGGCCAACTTGGCGCGGCCCCTGCCCCGTCCTACGTTCCGCGTATGCGCGATCTGGCTCTGCTGCTTTTCGTCGCCGTTGCCGCGGCTCGGCTCGGCCTTGCGTGGCTGAACCTGCGGCATTTGGAGCGCGAAGGGCACCTGGTGCCGCGCGAGCTGGAGCGAGAGGTCGACGCTGAAAAGCTGCGCAAGATCAGCCAATACACGGCCGAGCGGGCGCGCTTTGGGCTAGCGCACAGCGTGTTCTCGAGCCTGATCACTGGCGCGTTTTTGTTTGGCGGCGGTCTCGGCCTTTACGACGCCTGGGTAACCGGCATGCAGCACGGCTTCGTGTGGGGCGGCGTGCTGTTCGTGATCGGGCTGCTCTTGGTCAGCGCGGTCTTGGAGATCCCGTTTCAGCTCTACGGAGACTTTCGCATCGAGCAACGCCACGGCTTCAACCGGCAAACCGCGGGCTTGTGGTGGAGCGATTGGCTGAAGAGCACGGTGCTGTCGCTGTTGCTCAGCGGCGGCCTGACGGCGGGCGCCTTGTGGCTGGTGCAAGCAGCGCCCAACACCTGGTGGATCTGGGTCACAGCGCTGATCAGCGGCGTGAGCCTGGCCATGACCTTCTTGTCGCCCTACGTGATTGAGCCACTGTTCCACAAGATGGAGCCGCTCGAGGTCGAAGGCCTGTCCGACGGCATTCGCTCGATGACCGAAAAGGCCGGCGTGCACATCGGGCGCGTGCTGAAGGTCGACGCTTCACGCCGCAGCTCGCACTCGAACGCCTATTTCACGGGTCTCGGTCGCGTGAAGCGCGTGGTGCTGTTCGACACCCTGCTGGCGCAGATGAGCCACGAGCAAATCTTGGCGGTTTTGGCGCACGAGCTGGGTCACTGGAAGAAGCACCACGTCTTGTTTCGCATGCTCACGATGCAAGTGCTGCTCGTCGCGGGCGCCTACTTGGCGTTCCGGCTCGCGCCCAGCGCGGTGCTGCCGGAGCTGGTCGGCCTTGGCTCGGCCTCGTTCATGGCGCGCGTCATCATCTTGATGATGGCGGCCTCGGCGTTGATGTTTCCTCTCACGCCGCTGTTCGCGGCCTGGTCGCGCCGCGACGAGCGCGAGGCCGATCGCTTCGCGGTGGACCTGCACGGTCACGCTCACGACCTAGCCGACGCGCTCTCCAAGCTCGGTACCGAGAACTTGTCGAACCTGCACCCTCACCCGCTCTACGCGGCCTTCTACTACTCGCATCCGCCGCTGGTCGAACGCTTGGCCACGCTGCGCGCGCTGGCCAGGGCTCCGGTACACGGGAGGTCGACGGTAAACGCGTAGCCCATCCGATCCCCTCGCATTCAAGCCGGTGGGCGCCTCGAGCCAAAGCCGACCTGGCGCGCCTAGGCTAACGCCCGAGCAACACTTGCTTCGCTTCGTTGACCTGCTGCGCCAGAAGGCTGGACCCACCCTGATCGGGATGCAGCTTCTTGATCAGCTGTCGATGCGCCGCCCGGATCCGCTCTTCGCTCGCGCCCTCCGTCAAGCCCAAGACCTGCAGGGCCTCGTCACGCGACATGCCGCGCCGACGGCCTGCGCCGCTCCCAGCGCTCGTCCACTCTGGTGCGCCGGGGGCCTGTGGCGCACGTAGCAGGCCCCAGATGAGCCAGAGGCTCACCGGCACGACGAGCGGGAGCAGGCGCGAACCAAAGCGCAGGCCGACCAGCACCAGCAACACCAACGCGCCCCCACGCAGCCACGCAGCGGTGCTCGCTCCGCCAGGAGCTTGCGCTTGCCGAATCACGAACAGCGCCGTGAAAGCAGCGACGGCGACGACAATCCAGAGCACCTGCTAGTTGTAGCAGCTGCGCTACCGAACCGAGACTGACCAAGCTCGGCACCGAGAATTTGTCGAACCTGTCAGCTCCACGCGCCTCACGGAGTCGCGGAGGCGGACGGCTTGGCGCCAACGGAGGCGGACGGCTTGGCACCAGCGGAGGCCGACGGCGCCGCCAAAGGCTTGGCGGACGCTGGTGCGGCAGCCATGCCCTCGGCTGGCGCGCTGGCTGCGGTCGTAGCGACGCCTCCCAACAGGGCAACCTGACCCTGACGCGCATAGTCGACGGCTTCGCCGAGCACCTTGGCGGCCTCCTGCGGCGCGTGGAAGCCCATGCTGTTTTCTGCCGCGATGAAGTCGAGGCGCCACTGCGCCTTGCGCTGCAGCTTGCGGGCTTTGTCGAGCACGTCCGCCGGCGCGCCGGCAGCCTTTGCGGCGACCAGCGCGTCGATCAGGTCCACGATGGCGGCGCCGCCTCGCTGCAGCAGCTCGTAGTTTCTTTGTTGGATCGCGTCGACGCGAGACTTCATCTCTTCTTCTGAAGCGCGGTGACAGGTCTGGCAGGCGCGGTTTACATTCAAGAGCGGGCTGCGGACCCAGTGGTCGCTGACCTTGCTCGCCCCTTCGCGCATGTACGGCATGTGGCAGTCCGCGCAGCTAACTCCACTCCTGGCATGAATGCCCTGATTCCACAGCTCGAACTCGGGATGCTGAGCCTTGAGCACAGGGGCGCCAGTCTCGGCGTGCGCGTAGTCCACGAACGGCTCGCCGTTCGGAAACTTCTTCTCGTCCCAAAAGGCTTCGATGTTCTCGGCCGTTAGGCCTTTTCCCCACGGAAACGTCAGCGGCATCTTGCTCGAGCAGTAGTACTCGACGTGGCATTGGCCGCACACGAACGAGCGCATCTCATTCCGCGTCGCGTCGCGGTTGGCATCGTACGCCTCGCGTCGCGTGCCCTCTCGCCACTGGCGAATGCTCGGTAACGCCGGAACCGGCGCGTCGGACTCGGCCAGCGCACGAATACCGAGGATGAAGCCTGGCCGCGTCACGCGCAGAGCCATGCTGCTCGGATCATGGCAGTCGACGCAGCTGACCGGGTGAGCGTGCCCGGATTCGTGAAGCTTTTGATCGATCTCCTGGTAGCTGAGCTTGAAGCTTTCGGCGAACCCCTTCATGGCGTCGCCTGCACCAAGCTGGCGATAGAGTGGCATCACTGAGGCGTGGCAATGCAGGCATGACCCAGACTGAGGCTTCGTCAGCCGCTGGGTGTGCTCTTGGTCGAACAGCATGAAGGCGTGCCCGCGCCGATCGCGGTAGTCGATGGAGAAGGCGTAGCCCGCGAACATGCGCTTGAGCCACGGATCCCGCGCGATCTTTTCCTCTGGCAGCGATTCGCTGCCTTGATGACCACCGAAGCGCGTTTTGGTCGAGAGCGCGGTGCGCTGGTAGCTGTCGAACTGAGCTGGCCAGTTCTTGCCCCATTTAGCCGGATCGGTGTCGTTCTCTCCGACTTCCACGAGCCGCACGTAGGCCGTGCGCTGCTCCGCCTTGCGCTCGACGATGTTCGTGAGCAAAGCCGTGAGCCCGGCGGCGCCCGCTGCGACTACGGCGATCAGCGTCAGGTAACCAGCTCGCGTCTGCCAAAAGGGCAATTTCTTCGGTTCGGTCATGTTCCCTCTCAGTGCGCAGCGCGCTCGGCGCTCGTCAGTGGGCCGCCCAGCCCAGCCTTCTCGCCGTGACCGACGCCTGCATGGCAGTGCGTGCACGGCAGCTGCTCCTGGGCGGTTGCTCCAGCAGCAATTTGATGCGCAAGCTCTCCATGGCAGCGCATGCAGTTGGCTTGCAAAATCTCGCGGCCCTTGGCTTGCACGACGATGGGCTCTACGAAAAGTTGCGTGGTGAACTTCTCACCGTGCCGCCAGCCGTTTTCGGCCTTGGCGAGGTACTTGGGAATGAACGCCTCCGGCAGATGACAGTCGATGCAGACAGCCACATCGTGGTGGCTCGACTTCTGCCAAGCATCGTACTGCGGCTTCATGATGTGACAATTCACGCACGCCTTCGGATCTCTCTTGAAGTAAGAGAGCCCCTCCGCGTAGCGAAACGTGTAGCCGCCGATGCCCGCAGTAGCCCCCACGCAAACGGCCAAAAATAGCGGCAGCCAGCGCGCCCAGCGCGTCGGAAGGGGCGCCGCCGAAGGCGCACGCCTCCCCTCGTTGGATGACCCCGGCTCGTTCAAGCGGCGCATTCTCTGCGGACTGCCACACGCAAGTCAATGTCGCGTTTGGCCACGCAAACTTCGTTAACGGCGCGTCGGTGAGCCTCACCGGCCGGCGGCAACGCTTTCACGGTCCACTACGCCGCTGTTCGCGGCCGGGTCAGCGCGCTCACGGCGCCGCGGTGATCTTCAGGTCGTCGAAGGAGACGCTGCCCGAGTCGGCGCCGAGCGCGACGCCGCCGTTCGAGATCGCGGCGGCGCACTGAGCCTCCGCGCCAATCTGCTTGCCGTCGAGCGTCAAGGTGACGGCCGTGCCCTTGGCGGTGATGCCCACCGTGTACCAAGTACCGGCCGTGATGACCGGCTTGGGTGAAGGCGCAATCAGATCCGTGGTGGAGCCCGCCGCGCGTCCGCGCAGCTTGTATTTGCCCTCCGCAATCTCGAGCACCAAGTACGTCTTTGGCTCTTTGAAGCGCAGCACCACTTGCCCGTCGGTGTCGGCGCTGTTCAGCCGCACCTTCACGGTCATGGCCACGTCGGTCCACGTGGTGCTGCCGCCGACCGCAAACTCGAGGTCGCTCAGGGCGGCTTTGGGTTGGTAGATCTTACCCGCGCCGTCCGTTACCACCTCCCACACCCCGGCCGTCGCTTTGTCGTTCCAAGGAATGAAGCCGTCAGCGACGCCGTCTTCGAAGTCTTCGGTGAACGGCAGGTTGGTGCTCACCGGCTTGGTGCCGCCGGTCCCCGCCGAAGTGCCTCCGGTCGATCCGCCACCCGCACCAGCGCTACCGGCTTGGCTGCTGCCCGCCGTCCCAGTATTGGTCCCGCCGCCGCCGCTACCGGCCTTCGAGCTCGTGCCTGCGCTCGAAACTGCGGTGCCGGCTTGCGGCAACGCCGAGGTACCGGCGGTCGCGCTCGGCGCACCGCCACCGCCCGAGCCGCTGCCAGCTTTTGGCGTGTCGTCGAGGCCGGAATCATCGGGCATCTCATCGAGTTGTTCTGCCGCGCAGCCGAAGGCGCAGGCGACGCCACAAAGGACAACCGGCCACCATCGCGGGAACATCACAGCGTCATCCCGGAACTAGGGCCGATCGATCACGACCTTGGTCGATCCTCTTTAGTTATCGGTCTGCTTGGTGGCGAATCCCGTCAGAATTGAAGTTGTACGGCGCCGCTAGACGGAACTTCCACTTTCTGACCTGACGCCCTCTGAGAACCACCACAAACGGTGATCGACTCGATTCACGACGGCATTACGCCGTGGATGTATCGGATTCACCTGCGTGTCTGGGTAACGGCTATTGCTCTGGGCACCGTCGTTGCGTGTGGCAGCGATGGCGGCGACTCTCACGGCTGGCCCGACGCGGGTGGTAGCGATACCGGAGTCACGGCAGGCGCTGGCGGCTCGCCCACGACGCCAGTTCCGACCGCCGGGACCGCGCCCAGCGCAGCAGGCTCGGCTAACCCGAGCGGCGGCACGTCGGCTCAAGGCGGCGCCAGCAACCCGACAGCTGGCACGGGCAATCCAACCGCAGGCTCGACCAGCACCGCCGGCACGACGGGAGCCGCAGGCGCTGGCAGCGGCAACGAGTTTTGGATCGCTACCGACGGCAACGACTCCAACCCCGGTACCGAAGCGGCGCCGCTCAAAACCTTGAACGCCGCGCTGTTGAAGGTGAAAGCGGGCGTCACGCTGTGGGTCAAGCCGGGCACGTACCCGTCGGGCGTCACCATGGACGTCGTCTTCAAGTACAGCGGCACCGCGGCCGCGCCAGTCAAATTGTTCGCGGCGCCGGGCGGCCGCCCCGTGCTCGACTATTCGAGCCAACCGCGCGGCGTGGACGACGGCCGCGGCATCAACCTGGTAGCCAACTACTGGCACATCAAAGGCCTCGAAATCATCAAGGCTTCTGACAATTGCATCGCCATCTCGGGCTCCAACAACACGATTGAAGACGTGATCACCCACGAGTGCGGCGACACCGGCATTCAGATCACCGCGCCCAGCAGCCAAGCCACCGATCAAACGCGCGCCGCCAACAACACCATCTTGAACTGCGACTCGTGGGGCAACCTGGACACCGCGACCGGCGGCGAGAACGCCGACGGCTTCGCGGCGAAGCTGCGCATCGGTCCCGGCAACGTGTTCCGCGGCTGCCGCGCTTGGAACAACGCCGACGACGGCTGGGACTTGTTCGCCGCCGACGACGTCGTCAAAATCGAAAACAGCTGGGCCTTCTCCAACGGCAAGCCGATTGGCGGCTCCAACCCGCAAGGCGACGGCAACGGCTTCAAGCTCGGTGGCGCGCCGGGCGGGGCCGGTGAAGGCGGCGCCGTCCACTTGGTCTCGAATTCGTTCGGCTTCGAGAACAAGGCCTGCGGCTTCGTGCGCAACAACAACCCCGAGACCCCGAAGCTGACCGGGTGCGGCGCCAAGAGCAACGGCAAAGACGCCTACTGTTCCCTCACCAACTCCGGCGAAGTCACGATGAGCATGAGCGCATCGGCCGCCATTGCGGCCAAGCGCAACGCCGACGGCAGTTTGCCAAAGCCTTGAGCTTGCCCGAAGCTGCGCGACGCGGCCTCAGCGCTCCACGAACGCGCGCTCGATCGTGTAGGTGCCTGGCTCGTGCGTCGCGCCTTCTTTGAAGTCGCGCGTCTCGAGGAACGCCGTGAGGTCGTTCAACATGGCTGGGCTGCCGCAGATCATCACGCGGTCATGCTCGGGATCGAGCGCCGGCAGGCCGACGTCCGAGCAGAGCTTGCCACTCGCCAACAGGTCGGTGATGCGGCCTTGGTTCTCGAAGGGCTCGCGCGTGACGGTCGGGTAGTAGCGCAGCTGAGCTTTGACCTGCTCCCCCAAGTACTCGTGCTCGGGCAGCTCGCGCGTGATGACGTCTTGGTAGCCAAGCTCCTTGGCGTAACGGACGCCGTGCACCAATACGACGTGCTCGTAGCGCTCGTAGGTCTCGGGATCGCGAATGATGCTCATGAACGGAGCCAGGCCGGTGCCGGTGGCGAGCAGATACAGGCGCTTGCCGGGCTTGAGCGTGCTCAGCACGAGCGTGCCGGTCGGCTTTTGGCTGACCAAGACTGCGTCGCCGGGCTTCAGGTGCTGCAGGCGCGAGGTGAGCGGTCCGCCGGGCACCTTGATGCTGTAAAACTCGAGGTGCTCTTCGTAGTTGGGGCTGACCAGGCTGTAGGCGCGCATCAGCGGCTTCCCCCCGACCTCCAGGCCGATCATCAGGAAGTGGCCGTTTTTGAAGCGAAGACCGCGGTTACGGGTGGTGGTGAAGCTGAAAAGTGAGTCGCTCCAGTGGCGAACGCTCAGCACGGTTTCGCG
>DATAKF010000187.1:0-16803 GCA_036261775.1 Polyangiaceae bacterium
CAGTGCGCGGTATCACTCGCCCAGCATTTCCACACGTCGTTCGATGCGGGCATGTACAACGTGATGATCGATTGCTTCGTCATCGGCACGAAGCTCTCGTAGGTGCCGGTGTCGTAGCCGTACTGCCAGCCGTGCTCCCCTTGCGTCAGACTGAAGTCGGCGACGGAGTCAGCCAAAATGCGATCGGGCGGGTCGACGACCGTCGGTGGGCCGCCACCTTCGCCAGCCATCGGCAGCTCTCCGGTTCCGGCCGTCGCGGTTCCGGCCGTGCCCGTGCCTGCCAAGCCGCTGCCTGCCATGCCCCCCGCACCCGCGCTGGACGGATCGCTCCGAGCGATCAGCACCTCTGGCGAGCAGCCGGCGAGGGCCACCGCGACCACGACGAGCGTGGCGGGCAAGCGAGAGCGGCGGCGGCACATCTAGCGTCTGTGCTCTATAAGGGCCTCTGCCTTCGCAAAATTTGCGTCAAAAGGCCAGCGCCGCGTCGGCGCGCAGCTTTGCCACGGCAAAATCGACGAACGCTCTGACCCTGGCCGGAGCGCGGCGCCCTTCTCGGTACAGCACGTGGATCGGGATGGGCTCGGCTTCGTAGTCCTCCAGAATGACGCGCAGTCGACCGGCGCGCACGTGGCTCGCGACCATGTACGACAGCGCGCGCGTGATGCCGGCTCCTGCCACCGCTGCGTCGATGCCCACCTCCGAGCTGTTCACCAGCAGCGTGGCGCGCGGGCGAAACGACAGCGCTGCGCCGTCGTGCTCGAAGGCCCACGAAGGCGGCGAGCGCTCAGCCGAGAAGACGAAGCTGCGATGCTCGGCCAGCTCGCGCGGCGAGCGCGGCGTGCCGTGCTTTTTCAGGTAGCTCGGCGAGGCGCACGTCACGCGCCGCACGGCGCCGACTCTGGCCGACGTCAGCGTGGAGTCGCTCAGCTTGGCAATCCGCACCGCCACGTCGAGTCCCTCGTCCATCAGGTCGACCACTTGATCGAGCAGGAGCGCGCGCGCGGTGACTTGCGGATGCTTGGCCAAAAAGTCGACCAACAGCGGCGCCACGAACAGCCGCCCAAACATGACCGACGCCGTGATCCCGAGCATGCCGCGCGGCTTGGCGTGCTCGCCCGACACCGCCGCCTCCACGTCTTCGATCTCGGCCAGCAGGCGCTTGCAGTCTCCCAGGTAGCGCGCTCCCGCCTCCGTCACTCGCACCTTGCGGGTGGTGCGCTCCAGCAGGCGCGCCCCCAAGTGCTCTTCGAGAGCGCTGATGGACCGCGTGACCACCGGCGGTGAGACCCCCAAGCGCCGGGCGGCGGGCGCAAAGCCCTCTTCTTCCGCCACGGCCACGAAGGTTTGCATCAGCGTCAGCCGGTCCACAGATTATTCCTGGATTAGGAATAGTGAGTTGTCAACGGCGCCGATTGTTCCACTGCGGCGGCGGCCCCAAGATGCCGCTCATGCAGCCCAGCAAGCCTATCCGCCTTCATCGTCACCCTATCTCGGGCCACGCGCACCGCGTCGAGCTGTACCTCTCCCTGCTTGGCATACCGGTGGAGCTGGTGCACGTCGACTTGCTCAAAGGTGAGCAGAAGCAACCCGGGTTCTTGGCCAAGAACGTGTTCGGTCAAGTGCCCGTGATCGAAGACGGCGACGTCACGTTGGCCGACAGCAACGCCATCTTGGTCTACTTGGGCGAACGCTACGACGAAGCCGGCCGCTTCTGGCCGCGCACGCCCGTCGGCAAGGCGGCCGTGCAGCGCTGGTTCTCGATCGCCGCAGGTCAGCTGCAGAATGGTCCGGGCGCTGCGCGGCGTCACAAGCTGCTAGGCGCCAAGGTCGACTACGAAGCGGCGCTCAACGTCGCCCAGCAGCTGTTCAAGACCATCGAAGCCGAGCTGAGCACGCGCGACTACTTGGTCGGCGGGACCCCGACGCTCGCCGACGTAGCCTGCTACGCCTACGTGGCGCGCGCGCCCGAGGGCGGCATCGAGCTCGAGCCATTCCCCG
Organism: Polyangiaceae bacterium; assembly: GCA_036261775.1. Classification (GTDB taxonomy): domain Bacteria; phylum Myxococcota_A; class Polyangia; order Polyangiales; family Polyangiaceae; genus PMG-095. The sequence goes on from DATAKF010000187.1 coordinate 1,999, forward strand.
CGATCCGCGCTTGGCTCGGCCGCATCGAGGCTTTGCCCGGCTTCGTGCCCATGGCGGCCGCCGCCAAAGGCTGAGCATGACCGCAGCGCCCCTGCCCAAGCTCCGCAAGCCCGTCGGCTGGAGCCACGCCGAATCCCCCTTTCACGAGGGCGAGCAGCAGGTGCAAGAGCGCATTGGCGTGCGCGAGCGCGTCGAGCACATGGGCCGCAACCTGGTGCGCGACTTCATGCCCGACGAGCACCGCGCCTTCTTCGAAGACTTGCCCTTCATGACGGTCGGCAGCGTGGACGCCTCGGGGGCGCTCTGGGCGTCCTTGTTGGTGGGGGCGCCCGGCTTCGTGCAAGCTCCGGGCGCGCGCCGCCTACGGATCGAAGCGCAGCCGTTGCCCGGCGATCCGCTGACAGGCAACTTGCGCGTCGGCGCGCCGCTGGGGCTCTTGGGGCTCGAGCTTTCGACGCGCCGGCGCAACCGCGCCAACGGTCGCGTGCTGCAGTGGGCGCCCGGCAACTTGGAGGTCGGCGTCGAGCAGAGCTTCGGCAACTGCAAGCAGTACATTCAGTCGCGCGCCGGCTCGTTTGCGTCGCCGCGCACGCTGGCGGCGCCAACCGCAGAAACCGCCGAGCTTTCGAGCGCGGCCATGCAGGTGCTGCGGCGCGCCGATACGTCGTTCATCGCCACGGCGTCGCGCACGCCGCAGCACGGCGGCACGCAAGGCGTCGACGTGTCGCACCGCGGCGGTCGCCCCGGCTTCATTCGCGTGGAGGGCGTCGACGCCTCCACGCGGCTCACGCTGCCGGACTTTTACGGCAACTTCATGTTCAACACCTTCGGCAACCTCGAAGTAAATCCACGCGCCGGCTTCCTGGCGCTCGATTTCGCTTCAGGCGCCGTGCTGTCGCTGACCGGCACGGCGCGCGTGATTTGGGATGGCGCCGCGGTGGAGGCGTTCGAAGGTGCCGAGCGTTTGCTGGAGCTCCAGGTGCAAAGCGGCTGGCTGTGGCAGGGCGTGCTCCTCGGCTGGTCGGAGCCGGAACAGTCGCCGCATTTGCGCGGCACCGGCACGTGGTGACGGCGTCCGCCAGCTACGGCTCACAGCCGCTTGTACTTGCCCGTGAACGGATCCTGCTTGCAGGCGAACGTCGAGGTGTTTGCCGGACGATTGGCGCCGGCTGGACGAATCTGTCCGGAGAACGGATCGACAAAGCACGTCGTGCCAGCGTTGGCCGGGGAGGGTTTGGGGGTCGCGGCTAGGGGAGCGGCAGCTGCTGCGGGCGCGGGCGCGGGCGTGGGTGTGGCGGGCGCGGATGCTGCGGGCTTCGCCGCCGGAGCAGCGGCAGGCTGGCTGACGGCGCGCTTGTTCGAGCTTTCTGGGGTGGCCGAGGCTTCGGGAGCGGGCGCGAGCGCGACGTCGTGACTGGGCGCTGCGGCGGCGGCTGTCGCGCTGGCGGCGCTGCCAGCGGCCTCGGCAGAGGCGTCGGTGACCTTGGGTCGCATCAGCAGCACCGTGATCGCCACCGCGCCGACGAGCAGCACCGCCACGAGCAAGATCCACGGCAGCGCGCTCGATCCGCTCTTTGCCGTGGCCAGCGCTTGCGACGTGTTGATCGACGAAACCGAAGGCAATCCGTGCGGGTTCGGGGTCGGGGCAGGTCCTGACGCGCCCACGTAGCCACCCGTGGCGGCGGGCACGTAGGCGGGCGTCGGTGGACCGGGCTGCACACCCGGCGCCACCACGTCTTTTAGGCTACTAGCCAGCTCCTGCGCGCTGGCAAAGCGCTGCTCGGGGTCCCGATTGGTCGCCTTGGTGAACCACTCGTCGAACCCGGGCAAGTACAAGCCCTGCGACGACGGCAGCGGGATCGGCCGCGCGCAGATGTTGAGCAAGAGCTCACCAAAGGTCGAGCCATCGAACGGCCGCACACCGGTCATGCACTCGCAAGCGATCACCGCCATCGCCCAAAGGTCGGTGCGAAAGTCGACGGCCTTTTTGCCTTCGACTTGCTCCGGGCTCATGTAATACGGCGTGCCCATGGTGACGCCCGTGCGCGTCTCCATCCCGCCAAACTGCGACTGCGGCGTCTTGGCGATGCCAAAATCGAGGATTTTGACCAGCTCTTGGTCGTCTTCACGCACCAAGAAGACGTTGTCGGGCTTCAAGTCACGATGAACGATGCCGGCCGAGTGCGCGCGGCCGAGTGCGCGCGCGACTTGCGTCATGATCGCGACCGTGCGCTCGGGCGAAAGACGCCGTTCGCGTTCCAGGCAACCTGCCAGGCTTTCGCCCTGCAACAGCTCCATCACCAAGTACGGCGTCGTTTCGTGAACGCCGTAGTCCAGCACCTGCACGACGTGCGCGCTGCGCAGCGACGCCGCGGCCTGCGCTTCGCGACGGAACCGCTCAGCGCCTTCCGGCGTCGCCGCGATGGCCGGGTCCATCAGCTTGACCGCCACCCACGAGCGCAGCGCCAGGTGCTCGGCCAGCCACACCGAGCCCATGCCGCCCTTGCCCAGTTGGCGCTCGAGTCGATAGCGGCCGGCTAACACGCCCTGCATCTTCACCACCCTGCCAGGGCGGTTGATTTGGGTCCAGCGCGCGCGCCAGAGCGGCGCTTTTTTCGCGCGTCCGCGTGGCCCGGCGCGGACGCTCCGTTGTCTCCGGCAAAGCCTGGCACTACGCTCCGCCCATGCTTTCTGCAGTGGGAATGAAGCGCGCTGCTGCTGCCGTGCTGCTCGGCGCGGCGTTGTGTGTCGGTTGCGGTGGTCGCTGGCTGCCCCCCAAAACCTACGAAGTACCGACCCAAACGGACCAACGCGCCAGCTACACGGCCGTGCTCGAGCTCGCCGCCAGCAAGGGCTACACGGTGCTCACGAAGGACGACGCGGCCGCCAAAGCACGGCTCCAGGCCAAGTCGAACGGCAAGTCGTTCATCGACGTCGAGGTCGTGGCAGGTCAAGTAAAGCTGATTCCGATGGGCGCGCTGGTGCGTGACGGCAAAGTGCACCGCGTCTTGACGAACGAGCTGAACAACCTCGAGGTCGACTTGCAGCAGCGCTTCGGTGGCGGCACGGCGCCGGCTGTGGCTTCGGTGAATGCGAGTTTGCCGCCTGCTCCGCCCCCGCCGGACGGCGCCGCCATGCCGCAAGCTTGGAGCGAGCCGGCTTACGATCCTAGCGTGTGGGGCAACGGCAACTTCACTTGCTTGCCCGTGCGGGTACCAGCCGAGCATCAGTCGGCGCTCACCTTGCAGCTCTCCAACGGCGAGAAGGCCGACCTGCAGTTGTCGCTCGCTTACGCGCCCGAGCTGTGCCGTTCACCCACGCAGTGCAAGCAGCCTGGCGGCTGCCCGGCGCTCGGCATTGGCGATCCGGAGCGCGTGAACCGCATCGCGGCGCGGCTTTCGAAGGGCGAAATTGCCGCTCAGGCAACGCTGCTCGACGGCGGCAAGCCCGTGGCCAACATCGATTTGGCGCACCACGGCTCGATCGTCCAGGCCATGAGTGAGATCAAGCGCTAGTCCCGCGCATGTGACCTGCGGTCGACAATCCCGCGCTCCGCGACTTCACTTGGGCGCGTTGGCCAGCTCTCGCACTGTGGCTTCCAGGCCAACCACGACGCGGCCCAAGCGCTCGAAGTCGAGCTTGTCGGGCGTGTCGGTCAGCTCATGGTAGTTCGGATCGCGGAATAGCGCGGTGTCAGTGACCATGACAGCCTGGTAGCCCACCTGCCAAAACGCCCAGTGGTCGGACCAACCGATGCCGGGCAGCGCGTCCGGCAAGGCCGCGCCTTCGGAGGCGATGGTGGCGTGCGCGCGAAAGCTGCCGACGGTTTCGCGCACCAGGCTGCGCGACCCCAGGTTGCCGACGAAGCCGATGAAGTTGCCGCGATCCGGATACAGGCTGCTGAGCGGCGCCGGGTAGCGCTGCGAGCCGGGTGCGTCCGAGTAGTAGCCCATGGTCTCGAGCGACAACATGGCGCGCAGCTGCTCGCCGCGCTGTTTGCAGCCGCGCGCGTGGTGCAGCGAGCCCATCGTTTCGGTGCCGAAATACGGCATCTCTTCGTTCGCGAACAAGACGACGCGGATCGGCAGAGCGTGCTTGGCGCGCGCCAAACGGTGCGCCAAGACCAGCGCGGAGGCGGTGCCGCTGCCGTTGTCGTTCGCGGCTGGCGTACCGCCCGGCGCGCTGTCGTAGTGCGCGCCAACGAGCAGCAGTGGTCCAGCTTGCCGACCCGGCAGATTGAGCACCAAGTTGGCGGCGTTGCCCGGTGCGTTGGGAATCGGCTCGCGCTCGAGCGTGACACCCGGCAGCGACGTCAACGGCAGAAGCTCTTCGTGTAGGTAGCGCTCGGCGCGCTGCAGTGAATCGCCTTCGGTCGCGCTGCGCACACCCAGCTCGCTCGCCAGCTTGGTCACGTACTTACGAAGCGCGGCGGCTGCCTGTCGTTCGTTCTCGTTCAAAGCCGGCGTTGGCCCTTCGTACGACTGGCCCGGCATCGGGACGCCGTAGAGCAGCACGCTGCCTGCCAGGGCCACCAGCCCGAGCACGACGCCGACCAGGATCCGCGCGGCACGGACGGCCGGGTTTCGCTTGGCAGGTACGATCATTTTTCTAATCCGAGCGAGTGACGAAGCCGAAGGGGTGGAACCGATCCTGACTAGGATTTGTTCCGTTGGTTCGAATTGCCGTCATGACTGTGATTACGCTCTAGCGATAGGGTAATTTGCGACTCATTTCGCAATAAGGGAGGTCGAGGTGGTAGCCGCACCTCTCTTGTTGTGACTCGCTGGTGGTGCCAGGCTTGGGGCGCTCGAGAGTGGCGCTTGCGCGCAATGGCACTCGAGCCTACGAGCGAGCCGAACATGAAAGCAAACGTTCGCTACCGCGCTGTCGCGCTGCTTTGGATTGCCGCCTGCAACCGGCCGGACGAAGCCCTATTCGACGACGTCCCGAAAGGTGACGACGTGACGGATGGCAATGGCGTCGCTGGCGCAGCGACCGCCGGTACGACGTCGAGCGCGGCTGGCAGCGCTAGCACTGGCGCCACGACCTCGCTCGGCGGTAGCACGCCCACTGCCGGCGGCCCCATCGATATGGAGTCTGCCGGTAGCCCTGGCTCGCCCAACGGCGCGGCGGGTGGGCCCGACAACGTAGCGGGCGGCAGCAACACGGCTGGCACTGGCGGCACCGGTGAGCCGCCCAAGCCCCCGGAGCCGGTTTGCGGCAACGGCAAACTGGAAGCAGGCGAAGAGTGCGACGACTCGGGCCACACCGGTAAAGACGGCTGCGATTCGTGCAAGGTCGTGTGCGCCGACTTCGGCTCCGGCACGCTCGAGTCCGAAGACCACCACTGCTACAATGGCTACGACGCCGCTGATTTCGAGGGCGCCGTCGCGGCTTGCAAAGAGCGTGGCGCGCACCTGGCCACGATCTCGAGCGAAGCCGAAAACAAGATCGCCCAAAAGTTCGTCAACAACTCCAAGTGGCTGGGCGGCGCCGAGGACGTGGCCTCCAACGTTCAAGGCACCGGCAACTACGGTTGGATCACGGAAGAGCCGTTCACGTACAGCAATTGGGACAGGGGCGAGCCCAACCAAGGCAAGGTGCGCTGTGAGGGCGGCGGTATCGTGCTGGGGCCGGGACCGGTGGTGTCGTCGTGCTACGAGCACTGCGTCTCGATGCTGGGCGATGGCACTTGGGTCGACGCGCAGTGCGAGGTCTCGGACGGCTACGTTTGTGAGTGGGAGCCGGCCGGTACGAAATAGCCGCTAAAATCCCGCGTTTACGCGGGTCTGGCCGTCTGGGCTCCAGCTGGTATGGTGCGCGCCCGTGCTCACCTGGCTGAGAGCTCTGTTCAATTCCCTGGTGTTCCCGCTGTGGACCGCGGCCTCCGTGACTGCAGGCCTTTTGGCCGGTTTGGTCACGCGTGATCCGTTCTTGTTCTATCGCTGGCAGCGCGGTTGGGCGCGCGGGCTATTCAAGCTGTGCGGCATCGAGGTCGAGGTGCAGGGCGCTGAGCACATGCGCCCGGACGGCGCGTACGTCATCGTCGCCAATCACGCCAGCTACATGGACATTCCGGCGCTGTTCGCGACGCTGCCCAAGCTGCCCCAGTTCATGGCGAAGCGCGAGCTGGCGCGCATTCCGTTCCTGGGCGCGGCGCTGCGCGCGGGGCGCCACGTGCTCGTCAGTCGCGGCAACCACGGCACCGCGCGCAGCTCACTCGACACCGCCGCTGAGCACCTCAAAGCCGGCGCGGCCATCCTGATGTTTCCCGAAGGCACACGCAGCACGAAGGACAGCATCGCCCGCTTCAAGACGGGCGCATTTCGGCTGGCCAAGCTGGGCGACATCGCCATTCTCCCCGTCGGCATCTCCGGCACGCGCTACGTGCTGCCCAAACACGGCCGCCTCATCAGGCGCCACCGCGTCTCCGTCCACATCGCCGCCCCCCTCTCCGCCACAGAGGTCCGCGACACCCCGCTCAACCAACTGAGCGAGCGCACCCGCGCGCTGCTGAGCGAGCTATCGGGGTTGCCTCTTGCCGGTGCCGCCGGCGCCGAAGTCGAATCCGCCAGCGACGCCTAAGCACTGCGCGCGCTCATTCGTCGAGACACGGACAACACGACAACGCCGTGACTGATGTCGACGGCGACAACGTGATGCAACCCGCTGGCGCACCGGGCGGGCTGCCGAAGAACGTGCCGTTCTCGGGGCACTCGAGGGCGTAAGCGATTTCGGAACACGCGTTGGTGCAAGAGCCTGCATCGACCGGCGTCCCGCAGTTGCTCGCATTGTCATTGCAAAGCACCACCGCGCCCTGGGTCGTTTTGCACGCCACCACCTTCACGACCTTACAGCCCGAAGGCGCGCCATCGGCCTTTGGAAAATCCAGCGGCTTCTCGCACGAAGCCGGCTCCGAACCGGAGCGAGTACCGCACGCCGCCGCAGATGAACCCGCCAGCAGTAGCCACGCGCCTGCAAGAAGCCGTTTCATCTCGAGAGGACGGTGCCACATTACGACTGAGCCCTGTCGCGGCTGTCGTGTCGCACGAGACGCCGCGACACCGTCTCGAAGCCGAAGGAAGCCCAAAAGGCGCGCGCCGGCTCGTTGAACTCGTAGACGCTCAGCTCCGTGCGAGTCGCACCAGCCGCCTTCGCCCAAGCCAGCGCGGCTTCCACGAGGCGCGTTCCGATGCGTTGGCGACGAAACGCGGCGTTCACGGCCAAGCTGTCGAGCTCTGCGACGACTGCAGGTTTGACGATGGGCGCGCGCGCCGGAGGACGCAGCAGCATATAGGTCACACCCGCGAGCGCCCCATCAGCCGCCACGGCCAGGAACATCACTCGGTCGGGCTGTGTAACGAACGGCTCCAGGAACTCCTTCCAATGCGTGCCCTCCGTCCGCTGAAAAAGCCAAGGCAGCGCATCTCGATGCAGCGCATCCGTATCCGCAAGCAGCTCAATCACCGCCCCCAAATCCGCCAATCCAGCTCGCCGAATCGTCACAAGGGTCATGTCGCCACGCCTCGACAATACCTGGCTTCCGTGGCCTGACAACCGTCGGCGCTATCAGGAACTGGACAATGTCCCTTGCGCCTCCGAATCCTAGCCCTCTGCGCGAACGCTCGTAGGGTGAGGCTTCGGCGTAGGCGGCGGCAGCGAGATTGGGTTAGCGTCGAAGCGTGGGACGAAGTTGTGCGGTGTGCTCCTCGGGCGAGCTATCACGAGACCACGTGGGATGGTGGTGTCCGACCTGCTCGACGTTCTATCCAGAGGAGCTAGGGACGGGCGTCACGCTCCGCCAAGTGCAGAAGGATCAGCGAGGGCGCTACTTGGTGAGACGCAAGGGGACGGATCCGCGCTTCGTCGTCTGGGCGAGTCTCATCTTGTTTACGACGGCGGGCCTTTTGGGCGGGGCGTGGGCCAGTGCGAGCGAGGGTGTAGGTCTAGGCCTGATCGCGTGCGCAACGCTGGCCGTCTTTGCTGGCCCCCTGTGGTTCATGCTCCTTCGAGAAGACGTGAGCCAAGTGGTGTTGGAGCTCCGCGACGAAGCCTTGATCGTACGGGACCCGTTTGGATTGAACACGCAGCTCCATCGGAGCGAGATCGAGTCGCTCTGCGTGATGTGTCCGGCCCACAACGGAAGCCGCACTTCGCACTACGCGGTTGTGGCACGTCTGAGCAGCACCGACACCTGCACGATCGTCGGTGAGATAGTCGAGCCCGGCCCCGCTCTATGGCTCGCCCGAGAGTTGGCCGCGGACCTAAAGGTCGAAGCCGCAACGCAGCCGAAGTAGCGGTCTTCCGACGGATTAACAGGCCGACGCTGCCCGAGCCAGGGAGTTCTGCTACTTGTTGGGCGATGGTGCGGCAGGCGAAGCGCTTGTGCCGGTTCCAGGCTTTCGATAGCGGCAGAGGTAGCTCGTTCCTGCCCGATACTTGGCGGCTTCGCGCAGGAGCGCGGCGTCTTGCTGCTCTGGCGGAACACCACGGGCTCCGCAAGCATGAAAACAGCCCCCACCCACTGCGCTCCGCACCATTCCCGCATGGACCCGGCGAGCAACGGAACCTTGGGTTCTTGCATGCCAAGCGAAAGGTTCCGTTTAGTACGCTCCAAAGCGCTCGCGCTCTTGGCGGATGTACGCTTCAATTTCGACGATGGGGAGCTGCTCCTGGGCGCTCGCGAAGTGGCGATTCGCTTCGTCCACGCGAGACTGCATCAGGGCGATCGTGCCCCGACGCGCGGCGATCCAGCCGGCGAGCCACGGTTCGAACAGAGCCGGACTCTTTGCGTGCTTTTCGGCGAGATCGAGGTGCTTCTTGGCAGCTTGTAAGCGCCGTGCGCGTAGCTCGACCTCGACAGCCCAAGTGTATTGAGTCACCGGGTCATCGGGCGCTTCCGCGAGCAGCGGCTCCAGAAGGCTTCGATACTCGCCGCTCGTTACGTACGGAACCCGCTGCGAGAGGTCCCACAGCAGCGCGCGCCGAGCGACGCTTCGACGCAGCGTCGCCTCGGCTTCTCGCAAGCGTGGCACGAGGGCTGGCGGCGCGGCCGTCCCGTGATTGTCGGAAGCGTAGAGCGCGCCCGCCCACGGGTTCCTCGTGGCGCTGCAACGAAATTCACCGCTCGCTCGCGCGCGGAACTCCTCCGGGGCTTCGACTTCGCGCGTGACCAGCGCCGGGATCGTGAGCGTATTCGGGACGCCGCCCTTGTCGATGGCCCCGTGGTGCAAGCTGAAATGCAAGTGGCGATCGCCGGCCAGACCCGTACGGCCCATCGTGCCGAGCTTCTGTCCCTGCGCCACGCGCTGCCCCACGCGAACGGACACGCGGTCCAGGTGCGCGTACAGCGTGAAGATGCCGTGCTCGTGCAAGAGCCGCACCTGATTGCCGTAGCCGCTGCCGCCATCCGGGTCGTCGTCGGAAGCATGTTCGAAGACGTAGGCGACGGTGCCCGCAGCCGCCGCAACCACCGGCACTTCAGCGAGCACTCGATTGGAGAAATCGAGCGCGTGCAGGTTCTGCGGCAGCGCGTGCGTCTGCCCCGGCTCACTAGAATTACCCTGGCTACAAAGCACGACGACGCCCGCCGGAAACGGCATCCGCAGCGTCGGAATCAACTTCGTATCGACCGCCGGCTCCGCCTCGATAATCGGCAAAGCCATCGGCGGTTCAGCCGACAAACGCGCAACGGCCGCCGCCACCACGCCCAACGGCACCCGCCTCGCCTCACCGCGCCGCGGGTCCCTCGCAAAAACAAGCATTCCCAGCACGCTCGCGACCAGCACTGTGCCCCTGATCACTGCCGGCGGTTGGAGAAGCCGCATGCGTCTATCGTACCCCGCTCCGCGTGCAGCCCGTCAGATGGCGCGCGCGAGTATCTCCTCGACAATCGAGGTTTTGGCGTCCGCGTAGTTCTGAACGTGTCGCCAGGTGCGGGTGGCGAGCTCTCGCTTGATATGCTCGTAGAGTTCGCGCTCGGTGGGGTGAGCGCGAAGTCGCTCACGAAAACGGAGCATTCGATCAACCTCGCTACAGCCGGTCGAGAAGACGTGGAGATTGATGTTGGTGTCGGGACCCTTGAGTAGTCGGTGCTGGTGCCAGCCCGGTTCGCGAATGCGAAGGACGTAGCCGCTGTGTTCGAGCGCGGGAAGGTAGGCCGCCTCATCCGATGAGTCCTGTACGACGAGAAGAATGTCGATTACGGGCTTGGCTGCCAACTGGGGGACGGAAGTGGAGCCGACATGCTCGAGTTGCAAGACGACGTCTCCCAGGGCTTCGCGAATTCGGCGCGCTTCGCGCTCGAACAAGTCGGGCCACGCGGGATCGTAGTAGACGATGTTGACGGGCGCATTGTGAGGCTTGAGCTCGCCGATCGTGTAGGCGGCTATCTCGGCGTCCGTCGCTTGCTTGGTCATCGTCATCGGAATCGTCAGCCCTCGTGCCGCCCGCGCAACGTACCTCGAGCATCGGCCGCATCAGGAGTTCCATTGTCGGAACGGCGCCGTCGCTTCGACTGGCGCCAGGCTACGGCGGCGAACGAGATCGCGAAGAGATGCCACTCACCGCTGCCGCCCGGCGCTCTCAGGCTGCAACTAGCGCTCTCGTTGGCGCCATCGGCGCCATCGACGTCTGCGTCGCTCGGCGGGTCTTCGGCCTCGTTCGGCGTCCTCGCTTGCGCTGGTTCTTGCAGCAAACCATCGGCCGTGCAGGTGATTGGATCGGTGTCGCTCAGCGTGAGAAGCGGCCCGTCATCGCGACACAGCTCGACCGGAGTGCTGTAGACGCCGTTGGGGGCGCGCGAGCGCAAGCTGACGCAATCGAAGGGCGTGCCCTGCTCCAACCCGGACAAGTTGGTAAAGAACGAACCTTCGTACAAGTACACGTACGTTGGGTCCACGTTACCGTTCCAGAGATGGGTGACTTCAGTCGGCCAGTCAGCCGTCAGCGCAACGCATGTACCCGTCCGCGGAGGGCTGCAGCTGGTCAGGGGAACGCTGGGGGCGAACTGGTAGTGCTGCAACGACGCGCTCGGCGGTGGCGGCGTGCCTTCGAATGGACCCGCGCCGGTCGTGAAGCTGATGCCGCTCACACTCTCTCCGCTCGGCAGCGAGAGCTCCACGCGATACTTGGTGTTGGGCTCCAGCAACTGGCTCGGCAACAAGTCGGCGTGCCAGACGTGCGATAGCTTGGGCTGCACCGCGATGACAGCTCCCTCCGAGGAGGTGAGCTTGAATTGGGCCGTCGCGACGCCTTCGATGTGCGCGTCGAAAACGCTGTAAAAAGGGACGACGTCGGTCGGGACCTCCACTTGCCCGTCTGCGGGGTAGCCGACCAAGACCGCTGGCGGTCGCAAGGTAGTGCAAGCGTGCGCGCTCTTTGGCGCCGCGGCAGCGAGCCCCAGCGAGATGCACATCAGTGCGACGCCCAAGTCGCGCCCCGCACGCCAGAGCAGCACCCCTGACCCACGTTGGCACACGAACAGCCCCAAATCGTTCATGAGCCAACTATAGCAGTGGATGTGCCAATAGCGCTGCCTGTTCGTTGTTCGGCGGTGAGCGCGAAGTCTTCGGCCGAGAGGGAGGCGGTGATGCTCGCGACGAGGCGCGGCCGACTCCTTCAACGGCTTGTTGGGCGGCGCTCGTCACCGTGGCAGTGAGTCGGGCGGTTCGCGTGCAGGGGCTTCCTCACTGCGCGAGCTGCGGCTCAGGCTTCTTGACCTTGAAGCGCAGCGGAACGTTCACGATTGCACAGCCACCTGTGATGCTGCCATTGAGGGGTTCCTTGAAGGAGGCGAGCGCGCACTCGGTAGTCTCGGGATCGGCCAATTCATCCAGCGTTATCCAGGCGCGGTCGATCGTTCCCACTCCCGACAATTTCACCGTGACCATCAAGCGACCTTCCCGCTGAGGATCGCGGCTCAGTAGGCGCTCGTAACAGAAGCGGACCTTTGCTGCGCGCCCCGCCAACTGTTGCTGTAACGGCTCGTCAATCAAGCCGTGACAAACTTCGTCGTCGGGCTTGGAAGTCGCTGCGGCCGGGGCTGGGGAGGTGGCTAGTTCGGCCGGGCTGGCGCGTCGGGCTGGTTCGGCCGGCGGCGCGGCGCGTTGTTCTTCCTTAGGGATAGCGGCAGGTGGTGGCGCTCCTGCGCAGCCCATAACGGTGATCAGCCCGGCCCCGAGAACGTCCCACTGCTTCATCTTCGGCCTCATCGAGTCGCCCGCCCAACGTACCGCCGTTAAGCATCGGCCGCATCAGGAAACCGAGAGGCATCAGGTAGCGACGAGCGAGCCCGTGGTGCATCACCACGGGCGACAGGGAGGGCGGTGCAGGTCACGAAGACGCGCGGCCGTCAGCTTCAACAGCTTGTTGGGCGGCGCTCCCCAGCGTCAACGAAGAGGTTCTAGGTTGGCCTCGCCGGTACTACGCCTGGCAGAGGCGTCTCGAGTCGATCCGGCAAAAGATATGGGTATCGCCGAACCGGATGATGGCGCGGTCATCGCAGCTCGGACGTGCCCTGTGACTCAGGTCCGCCAGACCGTCGCAACGCCTTCCGTCTCCAATGGCGAAGCAAAACGCGCGAACTCGTAGCCGCGATCGCGAAACTACCAAGGAACAGAATCACAACCGGAACCTTGTCAGCCACACCCCAAATCGCGACGCCCGTCACCAAAAGGGCGAACATGAGGCCGAGATAGGCGAAGACGCTAGCTTGTTCGGGCGTCAGTGGCCCTTTGAACGTGAGCACGTGAACCTTTTCGGTGAGTATGCGTCGTGATCTGAGCCGTCGCCCGCCCAACGTACCGCCGTTAAGCATCGGCCGCATCAGGAAACGAGGAGGTCGCAGGTGGCGACGAGCGAGCCCGTGGTACCTCACCACGCGCGAGAGGGAGACGGTGATGGTCACGACGAGGGTGCGGCGGTCTGCCTTCAACGGCTTGTTGGGCGGCGTGCGCTATACGCGAGGCAGGCGTCACCGAACGCCGTTGCTGAGGAGCGGTCGCGCTTCAAGTTAAGAACGAGCACGTTCGAGTTCGTATTCCTCTCGGAGGGTGAAGAATAAGTCGAAAGCTTCGCGGGAGGATCTCGCATTCAGTCGGATTGCGGAAGTCCAACCGTGGCCGTTCATCGGACCTGAGCCGATGCGGCGCCAAACAAACTCGTGAAAATCGAGAGGAACGAGCCCGATGACGTGGGCGTGGGTGGTGACCGTCGCGTGGTTAAAACCAGCAATGAACGCAACCAACGAATCGAAAAGGTTGTCGGCCTCACCCCAATACATCGCGGGACGGCGTCGAATGCCACGTAGGAGGCGGAGTTCCGGCGTCGGTGCGCAGGAACAGGCCTCGCCGTCATCGAGCTTTCTGTCACAGGCCTCGCAACGTCGAATCACGGTCATGGTCATGGGCGTCGGCCTCGCTCGGTGCCGGGCTTGCTGGGTGCCACTCCGTACTCAGTCCGCCCAACGTACCGCCGTTAAGCATCGGCCGCATCAGGAAACCGAAGCGCGCCAGGTAGCGACGAGCGAGCCCGTGGTACATCACCACGGGCGACAGGCAGAACGGCTCGGGTCACGAAGACGCGCGGCCGTCAGCTTCAACAGCTTGTTGGGCGGAGGCTCGCCACCGGAAGCCATCGTCTGGCTGCTCGGTGGCGTAGACGATGTGGAGCACGCGACGATGGCCGTCGCCTGTCGAGGGAGACGAGCGGTGAAGCAACAACGGTCGCATCAAGATGACATCGCCCGGTTGTGCGACACAGGGTACGAACGAAGAGAGAGGCGTCTGGCTGATTTGTTCGGAACCGAGTACGCCGGTTGCATGGCTTCCGGGCAGAACGAAAAGAGCGCCGGTGTCGCGATCGGTCAGGTCGAAATGGATGCGAAGCGCCAGCAGCCGAGCAAGCGTCGCTTGGCTGGGTTCAGCGACAGTGACGCCGCCAGGCGCGACGCGATGCTTCCGGTCGCGATCCAGGCAGACCGGCAGCACGCGATCCTGGTGAACGGGAACTGTCCAGTTGGCGACAGCCTGCTTGTCAAAGTAGGTGGCATCGACGGGAAAAGCGTCGGCTTCCAGAATTCGCGACGCGAGGTCGGTGACTCCGCAGGCCGTCAGCTCGGCCCTGAGTTGGGGAATCGTGAAGAGCAGATGTCGAGCGGCAAAGACGATGCCCGACGGATGCCTGGTCGCGCGCAGGAGTCCTTCAGGCTCGAGCAACGCCAGCAGTCGAGCGCGTTGTGCGTCGTCGACCGCGCCGGCGACAGTCACGAACCCTTTCGATTCAAGCTCACGCTGCAAGTTTGGCCTGCCGCCCAACGTACCGCCGTTAAGCAGCGGCCGCATCCAGAAAGGCACGAGGTGTCAGGAAGCGACGAGCGAGCCCGTGGTACATCACCACGGGCGAGAGGGAGGACGGCTCAGGTCACGACGAGGCGCGGCCGACAGCTTCAACAGCTTGTTGGGCAGCTCTCACGGTGACGGCCCGATTGAAGGTGTCTAAATCTTCTGGCTCTCAGCGAGAGAGTCAAAGCAGTCGGCGCAGATCATCGTAACTTTTGCGAATGCCTCGGAAACGTCATTCCATTGACCTTCGCGTAGAAACATCGCGTCGCATTCTCGACACCATGCTTGTCTCGAATTCTTGTCCCGCGGGCTTGGCTGGACGAAGCCAATCGACGCGCCTGGCGCCGTGACTCGAGCGGCAAGATGCTTGCAAACAAATGCCGCATCGCTCTGGCCGTGAACCACGCAACGAGTCGTGCCAGATTTCGGTAGCTCGTCGGGTTGTGTCCCGGTCAACTCCTCG
>DATAKF010000210.1:0-54700 GCA_036261775.1 Polyangiaceae bacterium
GTGGCGTTGATTGGCTTCGACGATCTGCGCGGCGGTAGCACCTACACCTGGCAGCGCCTGAAGCTCGCGCTCGAGTTGCCCATCAACTACTCGCGCCACGGCGGGCTGTCGGTTGGCGGCCAGCTCATCAAGTACGAGAACAACTTCGGCTCGGGCGTGGACAACCGCGGCGTTTCCATCGACTACCACCTGAGGTTCGACTGATGTCCGAAGCTGGTTCGTCGCGCGTAGTGGCGCTGCTCGTGGCTCTGGCTCCGGCCGCGCTGGCTGGCTGCGGCGGTGAGGACCCGCCGACCGATTGCGGCGACGACAGCATGTCGATCATCACTTTCTTGGGCAAAGACAGCAAGTCCGAGAACGCGGTGCGCACCTGTGTCGACATTCACGCGGCCTCTCGCCGCGACGCCACCGAAAGCGCCCCCGGGCGTGACGAGTCTTTGGCGACCTCGCGCGCGAACGCGATTCCTTGGACCGCCGTCACGTTTGCAGGGGCGGTGGAGGCGTGCGGCCGTGCCGGCAAATTCTTGTGCGACTCGGACCAGCTTCGGGCCATCGCGCCCATCGCCGGCATCGCCGGTGGCTCAGGTGAGGTCTTGTACGATGAGACGGCGATCGAGGCGCTGTCACCGACCAGCGACGTCAGCGCCATAGCGCATCGCTTCGACCAGCTGAACCCGGTCGACATGATGATCTCGCAAAAGACGGGCCAGCCGCCGTTTCCGGAGAGCACCGGCTCGGTCGCGTACTGGACCTACTCGCCCGAGCGCCTGGACCGCTACAACGACCCCGACGTGCCGCTGCTGTTCGGTCGCTTGCAGGCCGACAGCGCTGTGGGCGGTTACCTGCAGAGCACGCCCGTGCTCGACGACCAATACTCGCATCCGCTGCTCGGATTTCGTTGTTGCATCAACGCTCGCATGCGCGGCGCCTTCGAGCCGGTGAAAGTCGACGACCGCTACTTGCGCGAGGAGGAGCCGGATGTTCCGATTCAGGACCGCTGAGCGCGCGCGGCCGGTGCTGTGGGGAGCGTGCTTGTGCGCGCTCGCGTTGGCGTGCGGCGACGTGAAAGAGTGGGAGAACAAGGCCGGTAACCTGACGTTGAGCGCGCAGCCGCTGCCGCCCGTTCCGGGCATGCCGCTCACACTGGCGGTCACCGCCGAAAACGTCGGGCCCGTCGAGGTGTTCCAGGGCGACGAGCGGATCGCGACGTTTGCCAACCTGAAGCTCGACGGCAAGAGCAGCTTTTCGGTGATGGCGGTCTCGGAAGAGACGCCGCGCGCCGTGAGCGTCGCCTACGACTACAAGCACCTCGACGTCGAGGCGACGGCCTTCACGAGCCCGCCCGGACCGAACGCCAATGGCGGCAGCGGCAGTGGTAGCGGCGGCGGTGGCGGAGCACCCAGCGTAGTCGTCGAAGACTGCCCGGGTGTCACCGAAACGCCCGGCGCTTGCAGCGACCCCGGTACGGCGCCGATGGCGCTTCAAGTCGTGAACAACACGCCGAACCCCATCACGGTGTACCGCCGCCAATTCTCCGCCCCCGGCGTCTGCTTCAATCAGATCCAGGCGCTGATGCAGCCCGGCGCCTCGCGCACCATGCAACAGTCGCCCGGCAACGTGATCTTGATCATGGACGACGCGACCGCCACGGCGCTGCGCGTGATTACGCTACCCGACACGCCGATGTGCACCATCGTGCTGTAGGCGGCGCTCGTAGCTATTTCTCGGCGCACAGAACACGCGCCGGCTCGCTGCAGGCCGCCGTCTCCGCGGCGTACCAACGCGCGTCGGTGTGGCCGGTGCGGCCGTGGATGACCGCGGGCACGCTGGCGTTGGGGTTGGTCCAGTTCTCACAATTCAGCTCCACTTTGTCGCTGACCTTTGGCGCGCCGAAGATGGCCTGGCCTCCGACGTAGGTCTCATCTGCAAGCTGAGTGATGGGCGAATTCAGCGGTCCGAACTGGAACGCGCTGTTGCCGTTGGCGATGACCATGCCGTCCGGCCGCACCCACGCGCGCGTAGGCTGAGTCAACCTGTCGAGCGCGGAGCTATTGCTTGCTCCGAGCAGCGCCACGTAAGGGCCGCCGCCCAAGCCGGCGGTCGCCGCGTCTGTCGCGCACAGCTGATCTGCGGCAGCGATACCCTGCGCGCCGAGAACGAAGGGCTGCGAAGAAACGAACACGGTGCGCCCTTGGCTGGGAGTGGGGTAGTCGGCGCCCGCGTGATCGATCTGAAAGCAATAAAGGTGATACTGGTCCGCGCACGAGCCTCCGTCGTACGCGGCCGTCCAGAGCGTGCTGCCGGCGGTTGGCTCGCCGGTGACCAGGGCAACGCTGTCCGAATCCGAGGCCCAATCGCTGCAGTTCTCGGCCGCGGCGACGCCGTTCGGGGCAGTGCCCGTGGCGACCAAACCGGTGACCGGATCGCCGTTTTCGTCGAACCGAATGGGCTGATAAACTTGCTCTTCGTCGAAGAGCTCGTGCGGTTGATCGGCAAAAGGGTTGTTTTGCGTGTTGCGCCAGGCGCTGGCGGAGCCCAAGCGGTCTTTGGCGTCGACGGTCGAGGTGGATAGCCACGCGACGAAGTGGCCATCGAGACCTGCAGCAGCCGCTAGCTCATTGCACTGGGTGTCGGCGCCTTCTAGCCCGCCGAGCGCCTTGGGTACGTACCTCTTGGAGGTGACGAACACGACGTTCGGTGGCACCGGAAACGGATCGGCTCCAGCTCCGCCCTGGCCTCCGTCTCCACCCTGCCCGCCCGCGCTTCCGCCTTGGCCGACCCCGCCGTCTTGCGCGCCGCCAACACCAGCGCCGCCGCTGCTGGTACCCCCGTCGGCAGCACCGCCGAGCGCAGCGCCTGCCGCGCCTGCGCTGCTCGAGCCGGCCGAGCCCGCGTGGGCTTGCGCACCCCCGGCGTTGATGCCCGCATGCGCGGGGTTGCCGGCGCCCGAGCCACCGCCGCCTACACTGCCTGGAGGCGAGCTTTCGGTATCGCCACAACCGCTGAACAGCAGCGCCCCCACGAGGGGCAAGCCCAAGACCCTAAGAGACATGCCCACCACCTAGATCCGCGCCGCGACGTTCGCAAGGCGCGGCGCGTCGGCTTTCGGGCGCGGCTAGTTGTGAACCACTGGTGAACTAGAGGTGAACGAGGTCGACCTTGTAGACTTCGACGATGGAGTGCGGCGTGGTCGTGGGCGTGCCGGCCGAGGTGCTCTGATCGTAGTTGCCGAATTTGAAATAGAAGCTGTTGTCCAGGATGCCCGCGCTCGGTTTGCGACTGTAGACCTGCTTGCCGTTGATGCTCACGCGCAGCTCGCCCTCGACCATGGAGAGCGCGAAGGTGTAGCGGGTGTTCAGGTCGACCGTCGTCTTCAAGTCGGTCGACGAACCGCCGCCCTTGGCTTCCTCGTACAGCAGCGAAAACTTTTGGCTGTTCGTGTACTGCAGCTCACAGAGCGGAATCGAATCGGTGCCGTTGAAGAGCTGGCCGACGGCGATGCTGCCGCCGCCGAGCTTCACCACTTTGCCTTCGACGGTCATGCTGTGCGTGCCGGTCGAAGGCCACGCCGCGCCGCCGCCCTGCAGCTTTTGTTCGCGCATCTCGGTGCGACAGTGCTTCGAGCCTGACGTGGTGATGCCCTGCGCGGGATCCATGAACAGGTAGCCGCCGTCGTCGGCGTTGTAGAAGTAGGCGCTGGTGTAGCCAGCGAGCAGCTCCGCCGGCTTGATCTGATCGGGCGACGTGCCACTGCCGGTTGGCAGCTGCAGCAGCCAATACCTAAAATCGATCGGCCCGGGTACGTACGGCGCGCCACCGGTACCTGCGCTGCCAGCTGTTTCGGCCGCGTTGCCACCTGTGCCGGTGCCCCCTTGGGGTTCGGCACTGCCACCCGTGCCGGCGCTACTGCCAGCTTCCCCAGTCGTGCCGGCGCTACTGCTCGCGCTGCCGGCGCTGCTGCTCCCTGCGTTTTCCGAGGCACTTCCGGCGCTCGAGCTCGTGCCTGCGCTGCTCTCGGAGCCACCCGAAGGTAATATTGTGTTGTCCGTGTTCGACCCAGCGTCGGCGCCACCTGCGCAAGCGACTAGCAGTAAGCAACCAATCAATAACTGCGAAGGGTTGTGCATGGGCAAGTACTGAAGCAGGGACGGCACGGGCCCGAACCTTCATTGTGCCCGAGCGACGCGCGCCCCGCACCCGTGAGCTTTCTAGCCAGAGCCGCCGGCTCCAGCCGCACCACCCGCGCCGCCTGCGCCTGCACCGCCCTGGCCGCCCATGCCACCTTCACCGGCCCCGACACACAATAGCTCGCTCTTGCCTAAGCGGGGCTTGTCGCACGGGGTGCCCCACTGCCAGCAGTCCAGGTCGTCGGCGCCCGCCGCGGCAACGAGCTGACCCGCCGCGTCGAACGTCCACATCGCGTTCGGGGTCTCGTCGGTGGTCGAGATGATGATCCCGCCACAACCCGACGCTTGGCGTTCGAGCCCGATACCTAGGTGGCAATCGCTCAGCGCGTCCAGCGAGGCAGGGCAGCTCCCGAAACTTCGGCTCGCCCACGCTTCGCATGAATCGAGGGTCGTGCATTCGTCCGAGCACAGCGGTTTGGTGGGTCCTGCCGGGGCGCACGTCGTGCCCCATTCGCTGCAGCTGCTCTCGTCTTCGTAGAAGCCGCCGATGGGTTGGCCGTTGGCGTCGAAGAGCCAGGTCGACGCGGTGGCGGCACCAGAGAATTCCACGTACGTGCCGCCGCAAACCGTGACTTCCATCGTGTAGTCCTCGTTGCCACACTCCGTTGCTCGAAGGTCTTCGAGCGTCTGGCAGTCGCCAAAGCTTTTGCAGTCTGGATGCTGCGTGCAGCTGCCCGGATTCGTCGCGCCAGTTCCGCCATTGGTCTTGCCAGCGCTCCCTCCAGCACCGCCGCTGGGCTCCTCTCCCTCTTTGACGGAGCTGCTACTGCACGCTGCGACGAGCACGCATGTGCCAAGCGTGAAACCCAGGATGAAACCGAGCTTGTGCATGTCGAAGTGTTTGCTTGTCGTGGTCGAGGAAGCGCAACGCGAGCTTCGTCGGATCATAGACCGCAGGCTCCCCAAACGTTTCCTTCGCCCTTGCAAAAGCAAGCCGCAACGGCATTGTGGCCGAGCAGCGCGTAGTGGCAACTCAACATGCCGCCTGCCGGGCAAGCGTCTTCGGGGTTTGGTTTGGCTGGGGGACAGTCGGTGTCGCCGTTCTCGTCACTGTTCACGCAGGCCCAATCGCCGCCCAGGCACACGCAGTGAGCCGTGCCGAGCTCGGATAGTCCGGACTCGACGCCTCGATAAACGCAAGACGTACCGTCTTGTAGGCAGCCGGGAGCCGAGGGTGCGGTGGTCGGGCAAGCATCATCACCAACGATCAAACCGAAGCGGTCTTGTTCAGGGCTTCCGCCGCTGCCCCCAGAGCCGCCGCTCCCGCCACTGAGCGCGGTTCCACTGCCACCGCCAGAGCCACTCGGCGCGGTGCCACCACTGCCGCTCGTGTTAGAGCTGCCCGCTTTTGGCGATTCATCACCACCGGCATGGTCTGACGACTCAGCGCCCGGAGCTTGGTTGGCTTTGCCCCCGCACGCTGTCGCGGCCACCAGGGAGAGGCTGATTAGCGTCCAGCGTGCACCCATCATGACTGCTCCAGCATGCACCCCTCATGCCAGTCTTCAAGGCACATCGATCCGAGATTCCGAGACCTCGCGCTGTGCCAAACTGTGCCGCGTGGCTCCGGTCAGGCTTCGCAGCGCGGCAGCACCACGTCGAAGCGTGTGCCGCGGCCGACTTCGGACTCGACCTCGACGTGGCCACCCGCTTTGCGAACGATCGAATACAGCGTCGCGAGGCCGAGCCCGCTGCCGCCCTGCTCGCTCTTGGTCGTGAAGAATGGCTCGAAGACGTGCTCGAGCACCTCGGCGGGCATGCCGCTGCCTTGGTCGATCACGCTAATCACGATCTCGGTTCGGTTGCGCGCTTCTGCGCGCCGCGCGGAATTGGTGGTGGCAGAGATTCGAATCTTGCCGCCGTTGGGCATGGCGTCGCGCGCGTTGATGACGAGGTTCATCAGCACCTGTGTCAGCTGGCCTGGCGCGATCATGACGCCGCCGATCTGCGGCTCGATCACCAACTCGAGCGGGGTTTCGCGCGACACGAGGGACGAGAGCAGCTTGGTGCTTTGCGACAGAAAGGCGTGCACGTCGACGTACTCGACCTTGGTCTGCTCGGCGCGCGCCACGTCGAGCAGCTGGCGTACCAGACGCTGCCCGGTATCCAGAGCCTCGCGCGCGAAGGCCAGCTCTTGGTTGACCGGATGCTCCTGAGGGACGGTGCTGCCCGCCAGGTCGACGCTGCCACCCACGGCTTGCAAGATGTTGTTGAAGTCGTGCGCGATGCCACCCGCCACGCGCCCAATGGCTTCCATCTTTTCGGCCTGGCGTAGGCGCCGCTCGATACGTTCACGCGCGCGCGTCCGGATGTCGCCGTGAATGCGTATGGTCTCGAAGGCCTTCGAGAACGCCATCAAGTACCACCCGCCAAAGACGCTGAACGCCACCAGCGTGTCGTTGACGACGATGGCCGAGTTGAAGACCAGACCGGCGTAGACCAGGGCGTCGCGTGAACGCGTGCGAATCAAGTGCGTGAGCAGGTAGCCGACGCTGAACACGTAGCTGAGCATGAAGAGCGCGCCAACGATGCTCGCCGTCGGCAAGAGCGAGTACGCCCCTTCGCCGAGTTCGAGCTGGCCGGCGCTCAGCTGGGGGCGCGCCACGGGGGTGAACATGAACGAACGCCGCGTGATGGCGTAGAGCAGCGCGTCGCTCAGCGTAACCCCCGTGATCCCCAGCTGAACCACCAGCGCGCCGCCGAATAGCTTGCCGCGAACGCCCACGAACGCCCGCATCGTGAGCAGGTAGAAGAAGGTCGCGCCGAAGGTGACGCTCAGCCCCAGCGACGTCCACGGGATCCAAAACGCGCCTGCCTTGGGCAAGCCGTGCGAGATCGCGACGTGGCTAGCGTAGATTGCCGCGCACGAGCACGCGGCGGCGAAGGTGAGCACCACGCGCTCGCGCAGGTTGCGGTACTCGAGCAACGCCGAAACGGCCACGACGATGAAGAGCGTGGCCGCAGCAACGTGTAACAGCTCGTGGACGTGCTGCCCCATGCGGACTCCGCGTAGCTTACGCGAAGCCCGACGAGCGACTAGGCAGTTTGTGTCTCGGCAGCAAGGGACGCAATTGCTTCCAATGTGCGAGAAGAGACGGCTGACGCTTACAGCGCGCCTGACAGGCTCAAGTAAGCGCCGCCCTTCAAAAGCGAGATGGAAGGGCGGTATTGGTTGAGGCTTGGGTCATCCAGCCACAGTCGGGTAAGGGCCTCGGCAGAGGTTTCCATGAGCAGCGCGTCCCCGAGCATCATGCCGCCGGCCACGATGCCCGAGCCCCAGCCGAGCCGACGTCCCATGCGCGGGTCGCCGGGATCGGCGGCGGCTTCGCTCCAAATGAAGCCGGTGGCGCAGCCCGCGATCGCGAGACTGCCAATCACGCCTTCTGCGATGCGCTCGCCGCGGCGCTTGCGGGCCAGCTCGTTCACGCGCTTGTCCGCCGCCGCAAAGGCTTGCGCCGGATCGCCGCCGGAGCGAATGACGAGCTGAAAGTCACGCGCCGCGGCTTCGCCATCGGTCTGGGTGAACAGCGAGCCTGCGCCGCCGATCAGAAAGATGCCACCCAAGCCGAGCAGCGACCCGCCCAGAATGCGCGCTTCGGTCCTTTCACCCGACGACAGGTTCGGGTCCAGGTGCAGTACGCCAATGCCGGCGCCGCCGAGCAGGATACCCGCGCCCATGCTGCCGAAGCCTTCGTTCAGGCGTCGCCCACGTTCGGTGCGTGAGAGTTGCTTGAGCACGAACTCCATGCGCTCGGCGTCTTGGCGCGACACGCCGTACACGGGGGTGGGCATGCTGTCGCGCTGAGCCAGGTACGTCTCGACGGCGGCGGGGCCGAACGGCGTGGCGAACAGCGTGCGGAAGGTTTCGTCGGGTCCGCGGCTGCTGCTGCGGGGGCTCACGGTGCTGAGCGCGGCCAACGTCACCGTGCCGGGCAGCTCGGGCAGCGCGTACATTTGCATCGGCACGTCACCGATGGGTGAGCCTCCCTGGGCGCGTTCGACCAGCGCGCCTGGCGCCCAGGCTTCGGGCAAGGCCAAGCGCATCGGCAAGGCTTTCTCCGTGTGGGCGTCGAGCAACGGCAAGCCGTTCTGATCGCGCAGCCGGATGCGCAGCGAGCTGCCGTCGCTGAGCTCCAGGCGCCGCACGGACGTCATGCTTTGTAGCCGCGCTATGGGCGTGTTGTCCGCGGCGCCGGGGCCACGCGCGAAGACGCGCGGGCGCATGTTGGGGTTGCGCACGGCCGACGTGGCCGTATCCACGAAAGCTGCCAGCTCGGTGTAGCTCACGAGGCCGTCGGCGTTGGCGTCGGCTGCTCCCATCAAGCCCGAGCGCACGACGTGGCTGAAGATGCCGGATTGAATCTCGGACCACTCGAAGGCTTCGCCCTCGGCGCTGGTCGAGAGAAACACGCCCACGTTGGGCAGCCGCGCCGCCAAGGCTCGCGCTGCGTCTTCGGAGGTCGCAAAGTGGCGGCCACCAGGCTTGCGCACGCCCAGCATGAAGAACGAATTGCAGCTGTCGAGGATGACGTGGGCGCGGGTGAACGGGATCGCGCGGAGCCATGCCTTCAGCTCGGAGGCGCGAAACTGCGCGTCTGCCAGCTCGATGAAGCCTTCACCCTGGGCGACATCGCCGTGGCCAGCAAACACGAAGTACAGCTCGGTTTCGTGGCCGGCGGCTTGCGCGGCGCGCACCTGCGTGGCTAGCCGTTGCCCGACCGCGTCCACGGCGCGGCGCTTGGGCGACGTCGCTTTGACGTGCGCGTTCGGGAACAGCCGCTGGGTGTCACGGTCGAAATCGGCCAGCAAAGTGACGCGCTCCGGCGCCAGCGTTTGCAAGATCTCGAAGTAGCGAGCGGCGTCGTCGTCGGCGTAGTGCAGGTCGGGGCGGCGCCGGCCCAGGCTCTTGTTGTTGCCAATCACGACCGCAAAGGTGAGGCGCGGCTTACCTTGCGGTGCCGCTGCTGGAGCTGGAGCTGGAGCTGGAGCTGGAGCTGGAGCGGCGCCGGGCGGCGTTTGCGCGCGCGCGGGCGCCGCCAAGAGCGTGCAGCACGCCAACAGCGACCAGAGCCAAGCTTTGAAAGCGCCGTTCACGGGCTCACCTCCACCGCCAGCTCGCGCACTTCGGCGCGGGGAAAGCGCGCCGTCAAGCCGTGGCTGCTCAACTGCTCGGGCGTGAGCGACTCCACGTCGGCGACCGCGCTGGGCTCGGCGCTGAGCAGCGCGATCACGCGCAGCGGGCCGGGCGCCAGGTCGTCGAACACGGCGGCCGTGGGTAGCAGCCGCTCTTCGGCTTGCGGGGCCAGGCTGACTGCGCGTGGGTTCGAGCCCGGCACCGTGAACTCAGGGGCGATCCAATGAACGTCGTTGTGCGCGTCGACGGCGAAGAGCAACAGATACACCGGCGTGCGGCCGGTGTTGCGAAGACCCGCCGTGAGCGAGCTTTGCGCCTGGATCTTGCTGCCCGCCGTGAGCGCGCGCAGCTCGGGGGTTTGAGTGTACAGCTGCACACCGACGTCGCGCGACAGCGCGGGTTCGCCGAGGCCGCCCCGAGCGGCGAATTGGCCCCGCTCGAGCTCGTCGCCCGAGCGTCCACGCACGAACAGGAGCGCCGCAGCGGCAGCCAGCACCCCTACCGTGACGGCGCCCCACGTCAAAGCGCGCGCGGGTCGAGCTTTGACAGGCTGGTCCAGCCGCTTCATCACCGCGGCGACGTGTTCGCTCAAATCCTGATCGGCAGGCGCGAGCGGCGCCGCGATGTCTTCGATCAAGCGCGAAAGCGCTACGACTTGGCGGGCGCAGCTGCTGCAGACCTCGAGGTGCCGCTCCACGCGCTCCAGCTGTTCGGGTGAAAGATCGGCATCGGCAAAGGCCAACAGCTCGGTCTCGGTGGGGCACGGCTTGCTAGTCACGAGTCCTCCAGCTTCTGCTTCAAGAGCTTGAGCGCGTGGTGCACGCGCGAGCGCAGCGTCGATTCTCCCGTACCAAGCGTCGTGGTCATCTCGTCGTAGCGCAGGTCTTCTGCAAAGCGCAGGAGCACGGCTTCACGCATCTGGTACGGCAGCTCGGCAAGCGCGTGGCGAACGCGACGGCGCCGCTCTTCGTGCAGCAGGTCGTCGAGCTGTCCGGGCACGGGCGTGTGCTCGGGTACCGGCAGCGCGGCGTGGGCGCGCGCCAATTTGCGCCGGCGCAGCTGGTTGCGACAGTGGTTGCAGGCCACGGTGGTCAGCCACGAGCCAAAGCCGCCGGTCGCTTGGTACTTCTCGCGGCTCTGCCAAACCATTACCCACGTGTCTTGTGCCAGCTCTCGTCCTAGCTGCGGGTCGCCGGCAAAGCGCGAGCACAGGTTGATGACGCGCTGGGCGTGGCGCTCGACCAAGGTGGCAAACGCCTCTTTCAGGCCAGCGCAGGCGAGCTGCATCAGCTCGTCATCGCTGCGCTCGGACAGAGCGTCTTCGGCAGGCGGCTTGGCGCGAACCAAGCGGGGAAAAGCCATCACGCGAGATAGAACACGCGGGGCCGGGCGGCGTTGAAACGAAATCGAAGAAAATCGCCGGCCGCGCCAAATGGCCGTGTTTCCTGGCAAGAGCTTGGCCACGGGCGAAAAAGTGTCGGCCGCTTTCAACGCCGCCCGGGTCCGCTTGTTCCGCTTCGTCGATGGGTCGTTACAGGTTAGGCAGCACCGAGGATCCGGCGCTGCTTGGGAGATTCGGATACCGGTCGCTGGCGCTCGTGTTGGCGGGCGTGTCGAGCGTCGTTGGCGTGGCACCAGCCTGGGCCGCCGACGACGAGGCGCCGGCTGCCGAGGAAGAGCCGGAGTTCGAAGGTGTCGCCGAGATCGAGGCGCCGCCGCATGAAGCGACCAAGCGCACGCTCGAGCAGGAGCAGCTCACGACCGTACCCGGCACTCGTGGCGACCCGCTGCGCGCGATCGAGATCATGCCCGGCGTCTCGCGCACGCCGTTTGCGGCCAACGCGGGGCCGCCGCTCTTGCGTGGCAGCCCAGCCGGCGAAAGCCAAGTCATGTTCGACGGCGCGCAGGCGCCGCTCATCTATCACTTTGGCGGCCTGACCAGCGTCTTCAACGCGCACTTGCTCGAGAGCGTGACGCTGTACCCGGGCAACTTTTCGGCGCGCTATGGTCGCGCTGCCGGTGGTGTCGTCGAGGTCAAGGTGCGCGATCCCAAGAGCGATCGCCTGCACGCCATGCTGGAGCTCAGCGCGATCGACAGCTTTGCGCTCACTGAGGGTCCGCTCGGCCGCGACACGCAGCTTGCGCTGGCCGCGCGGCGCAGCAACATCGATTTGTTCTTCGAGGCCGCGCTGGACGACGACTCCACTGCTGTCGTCGCTGCGCCCGTTTACTGGGACTACCAAGCCATTTTGGCGCATCGTTTCAACAACGCGCACCGCCTGCGCGTGCTGGCCTACGGCAGCGAAGACACCTTCGAGCTACAGCTGGGCAAGTCGGCGGCGGACGATCCGGCGTTGCGCGGTGAATTTGGCGCGCGCCAGGGGCTGCACCGGCTCCAGGTCGAGCTCGAAAGCCATTTCAGCGAGCGCGTGAAGCAGGAGCTGATGCTCGCGGTGGGGCCATCGCCCGGCCGCGGTAACTTCGGCGTGAATCACTTCGACTACACGTCGTGGGAAGCACATGCGCGGGCCGACTGGTCCGTCGTTGCCAGCGACTGGCTGCGCGTTTCGACGGGCTTCGACCTGCACGCGCTAGGCGTGACGTTTCTCTACGACGGGCCGCTGCCGCCACCCGAAGAGGGCGCACCGATCCAAGGCGCGCTCGCCAGCAGCAGCGCCGTGCGCATCGAGTCGGAGCTGCACGCGCTCAGGCCAGCCGGCTACTTCGAAGCCGCCCTGCAGCCGACGGCGGCGCTGCTGGTCGTGCCGGGCGTCCGCGTCGACTACTTCAGTGACGCGAAGGCTTGGAGCGTCGATCCGCGGCTCTCGAGTCGCCTGGCGCTGAACGGCGCGACAACCCTCAAGGGTGGAGTTGGGGCGTATTCACAGCCGGGTCAGTACTGGGAGGTCATGGAAGGCTTTGGCAACCCCAACGTGAAGCCGTTTCGCACCCTGCAAGCCTCGGCCGGCGTGGAGCAGAAGCTCGGTAGCGCGCTCAGGGCGGATCTCGACGGCTTCTACAAGCGCTGGGAAGACCGCGTGCTGGGCACGCCCGGTGGCGCGCCGCCGCACTACGTGAACGGCGGCAGCGGCCGCGCCTACGGTCTCGAGCTGCTGCTGCAAGCCAAGCTGGGTGAGCGCTTCTCCGGCTTCGCCTCGTACACGCTGTCGCGCAGCACGCGGCGTGACGGCGCCGGCGCCGCCGAGCGCCTGTTCGACCGCGATCAGACCCACAACTTGTCGCTGGGTGCGAGCGCGAAGCTCGGCTACGGCTTTCAGGTCGGCGCGCGCTTTCGCTACGTCACCGGCAGTCCGTACAGCGCCGTGCACGGCGCCGTGTACGACGCCACGAACGACACGTATCGGCCGCTGTACGGCGTCGTCAACGACGCGCGCAACCCGGCCTTTCACCAGCTCGACCTGCGGGTCGAGAAGCTTTGGCACGTAGGTCCCGTCGACCTCACCGCTTACCTGGAGCTCATGAACGCTTACAACGCCAAGAACCAAGAGAGCCGCCGCTACAGCTTCGACTACCGGCAGTCGTCGAGCGTCGTCGGCCTGCCGTTCTTTCCGAACCTTGGCTTGCGAGGTGAGCTGTGAAAGCCGTTCGCTTTGTCGTCTTCGCGCTCTCGCTGCTCGCGGCTTGTGAAGATCCGCTGAAGCAGGCCCAAGTGCTCCAAGAGCCGCGCGTCCTGGGCGTAAGGGTTGCGACCAGCGACAATCACGCGAGCCTGCTGCCCGGAGAGTCCGCCTCGTTCGAGGTGCTGCTCGCGGGACCCGAGGGCGGTGTCAGCGCGCGGATGGCCTATCGGCTCTGCGCAGCGGCGGCCTCGGTGCGTGGAGTGCCCTATTGCGCGGCCGCGCCGTTCGCTGAAGACAACGTCGACTTGGATGGCACGCCGATCGAGGCGTCGCTGCCCGACACGCTCGAGCCCGCTGCCCGACTAGCCCTGCTCGGCGCCGTCTGCCTCACCGGCGAGCCAGGGCTAGCCGACGACGCCGCGAATTTTCGCTGCAGTGACGCTACGGAGCCGCTCCGCTTCAGCTTCGATGCGCGCGCAGGTGCCGACGACTTTGCGAATCTGAATCCGGAGCTCTCCGAGCTCACGGTGCTGGTGGGTGACGTGCCGGTGCCGCTCGATGCCGTCGACGCCGCACCCACTTGCGACGCCACGGCCCCCAGCGTCGACGCGGGCGCCGCCCACGACATCGTGCTCGAGCTGGGCGACGGCGCGCGCGACGACGACGCTGAGAGTCTGCAGCTCTCGCACGTTGCGACGGCTGGCGAATACGCCAGGACCTTCAGCTTCGTCGAGCCGGGCGCGGCGTTGAGCGCCCGGGTCGAGTGGCAGCCGCCAGCTGCGGAGACGCCGGTCAAACACTACGTGGTGGTGCGAGACGGTCGAGGTGGCGTGAGCTGGGTGACGTTCAGTGTGTGCGTGCGGTGAACAAGGAGAAATCTCATGAAGCTCGAAGGTGCAATTGCAGGGTTGGTGGGTGCGGGCGCCACGTGGGTGCTGTGGCTGCTGGCGGGGCTGAGCGTGGCTTCGCTGGCCATCGTGCTGGAGCGACTCGTGTTCTTCAGCGTGCACGGCAAGCGGCTCGAGGCCAGCATTGCCAGCGCGGGTGAGCAGGCGTCGTGCCCGGCGGAGGCCGAAGTGCGCATGGCCGCCGAGGCGCAAACCCAGCGCCTGCGCTGCGAGCGAAACCTGGCGTTCTTAGGCACGCTGGGCAACAACGCGCCCTTCGTCGGGCTGCTCGGCACCGTGATTGGCATCATCGGGGCGTTTCGGCAGCTGGATGTTTCGGGCGGACAGCTCACGGCAGGGTTGATGGCCGAGATCGGTGAAGCGCTGGCCACCACGG
Source organism: Polyangiaceae bacterium (assembly GCA_036261775.1). Taxonomy (GTDB): domain Bacteria; phylum Myxococcota_A; class Polyangia; order Polyangiales; family Polyangiaceae; genus PMG-095. The sequence continues at coordinate 14,187 of DATAKF010000210.1, forward strand.
CGCTGGGCCTCTTGGTCGCGTTGCCGGCGGTGGCAGCGTACAACGGCTTTCAGCGGGCGATTCAGGTGCGACTGAGCCGCGGTGACGCGCGAGGGCGCGAAGTGATAGCCAAGCTCCACGCCCGCGCTCATGCGTTGTCTTTGCCCCAGGCGGCTTCGTGATGGCTGCCCCGACTCAAGAGCAGGGCGCGCTGATTCAAGGCATCAACGTCACGCCGCTGGTCGACGTCGTGCTGGTGCTCTTGATCGTGCTCATGCTGGCGGCAAGCTACACGGTGTCGCGCGCGCTGCCGATGCAGCTGCCTCGCGCCAGCACGGGCGAACCCGCCGCGCAGTCGCCCTTGGCCATCAGCGTGGACGTGAGCGGCGCTTCGTACGTCGATGGCGCGCCTGCATCGCTGCCGGTGCTGCGGCAAAAGGTGAAGCAGTTTCACGCGCAGGGCGGCAAGAGCGCGCTGATCGCCGCCGACGGCGGCACCCAGCATCGCGCGGTGGTGAGCGTGATCGACGTGCTGCGTGGCGAAGGCGTCGGCCAAGTGGCAATCAGCGTCGCCCCGGAAGATTTGCGGCCATGAAGCGGCACCTGGCGCGCGCGGCGTACGCGGCCGCGAGCCTCGGTTTGCATGCTTGGCTGCTGTCGGCGAGCCCCGGCACGGCGTCTGAACGCAAACGAGCGGAGCCACCCCCCTTGCTCGTGCAGCTAGCGCAACCGGAGCCGCCGAAGCCCGCGCCGCCGCCCGAACCCCACGTCGAGGCAGCCGAGAAAGCTCCGCCGCCCGCGCCCGCTCCCGTCGCGAAAGTGAAGCCGGCACCAGCGCCCGAGCCGCCTGCGGAAAAGCCGCCCGAAGCCGCGCCGCCCGAGCTCACCGGCACCACCCTGACGAGTGATGCCGAAGCGAGCTGGAGCGCCCCACCCGGCAGCGGCAACGAGCGCGATGGCTTGCTGCGAACCGGAGCGGTCAGCGCGTTCGTACCGCCAACGGTAGTGGCCAAGGCTTCGGCGCACAGCGCGACCTCGCAAGCATTGGCGCGCCCCGAGCCCACGCCGCTCGCGCAGCTTTCGCGAAAGCCCGTGCCCCCGCCGCTGGCCGACGCGCTGGAACGTCACTACCCGGTGGCTGCGCGTCGGCTCGGTCGCAGCGGCGAGGCCTTGGTGCGCGCCCGCATCGAAGCGAACGGCGTGCTCTCCGAAGCGCAGATGAAGAGCGAAACCGCTCCAGGTTTTGGCGCCGCCTGCCGCCAGGCGCTGCTCGCCAGTCGTTGGACGGGCCCGCTCGATCGCGATGGACGACCGGTGGCGACCTACATTACGTATCGCTGCAAATTCGTCAGCGAGTGAGCGCGGGCAAGATTTGTAGCCAATTTTTCAGGCTGGCGCAGAGCAATTACTGAACGTATGCTCCGTGTCCGATGACCTCGTTGTCCGCCCCCGTTCAAGCCGTGCTCGACCTCTTTCAAGGTCCCCTCGCCGACGTGCGCTTCGCCGACGTCGACGCGGCGGGCCTCGCCAACTTGGCGGCCGCCGTAGACAGCGCCGCCGGTGAAGTCGCTCGGCAAGAAGCGCAGCTGGCCGAGCTTCGTCAAACGTTGGTCGAGCGGCAAGACGCGCTGCTGCTGCTCGCGCAGCGTGCGGTGGCCTACGCGCGCGTCTACGCCGAGCATGACGAAGCGCTCACCGAGCAGCTTGCGCGCATCACGTTGCCGCGCGCCGCCAAGCCGCGCAAAGCCGGTGCCGCCAAAGCGCCGGGCGAGGCCTCGGCGCCGGTCGAAGCCGCTCCGGTCGAGGTCGAAAGCGCGGCTGTCGCGCCTGCGCAAGAAGAGCCGACCGAAGCGCAGGTCGAAGAACCGGCGCCGGCGCCAGCGATTGCGGGCTCGCGCAAGACCAAGCGGCGCTTGGGGCCGCCGCGCGACGCGCAGAGCCGCCCTAGCTAAAGGAACCGAGCGGCGTCTCGCCGCGCTACTTGGGCAAGCACGGGTACGTTCTCTCGCCTTCAATGCGGCAATCGGTACCGAGCGAGCTCCAAGAGCCGTCAGCTTGTTGCGTGGCGATGCCGGTCAGCCAGCCTCGGCCATCGTAGCAGTAGCGGATTTGGTCGTCCGCCCTCTGAACCGTGACCATGCGGCCGCCGCACGTGCTCGGGGACGCGCTGAGGCTTACTGTACGTGGGTGACTACAGTAACTCGACAGCGCATCTTCCGGGCGGCGCGGACAGTCGGGGCTGGGGGCACAGTCGTAGGTGGCGCCGCAATCACCAGGCGGCGGGCACGCGTCTGCAAGGTCACCCGAGGCTTGGCAGACATTGCCGTAGACATGCGAGCCGGTGTGGCGACCATCCGGACACACTTCGACCAAGTCGCCCTGCGAGATGTTGCCGGTGAGCGTGCCGCTGGCGTCGAAGAACCACGACGTCTGGCCAAAGCCGAAGCCGACGACCACGACCGTCCCACCGCAAACCGTGCTGCCTCTGCTGACATCGAAGCCCTCTGCGCATTGGTCAGCAAAAGAATCGGGCGAAGTCGGACAACCGCCGAGCGCGCAAGTCGCGTCGAGCGTTTCGTACTCGCACGGTACCGGCAGCGGCGGATTGCCTCCGGCTCCCGGATCCGGGGTCGAGCTGGAGCCAGCGGAGCCGTCGGGCTCCTCGCGAACGGAATGGGCGCCGCACGCCACGTGGATGGCGACGAAGAGTAAGCCAAGCCTCCTGCCCAAACCCATGGGTGTCAGCGTAACCCATAGCGCCGCGAATCTGATCATCGATCGCACGCGCCCGTCACTGACCAGCCGATGCGCTCATCCTTTCGCTTCCGGTTGGCGTGCGGCTCATGCTTGTCGCTGCTCGTAGCGAGCGGGTTCGGTTGTTCAGGTTCAGAGCCAAGCATCGAAACCGCCGGTTCGAGCGGCACCGCTGGTCACTCTGGTAGCGCTCCCAGTGTTGCAGGAGCGCCGTCCATAGGCGCAGCAGGCTCTGCTACCGGTGGGATCGCAGGGTCTGGCGGCGCTGGCGCTGCCACGGCCGGCACCACTGCAGGAGGCAGCGCGACGAACAACGCGGGCAGCGGCGGTCACAGCAGCGCAGGCGCGGCTGGTATTTCGGGCGGGGGCGCGCACGCTGGCGCGGCTGCTGGCGGTAGCGCAGGCACGACGAGCGCGGGCAGCGGCGGCACGAGCTCGGCCGCAGTCTGTGACCTGGTGAAGACGGAGTACGCGGCCGAGCTGGCCAAGCAGCTCGAATGCAAACCCGGCGCGGGCTCGCAATGCGCGAATCGCGCAGCGGCAGCACCAGGCTGCGAGTGTCGTGTTTTCATTCAGCCATCGGACCCGTTTGCGATCGAGCATCTGTCCAACGTGGCGAACGGATGGTTCGACGCGGACTGCGTCGATCCGACTTGTCCCGCCAAGTGTTCGACCGCTGCTGCCGGAACCTGCCAGGCTGATGCGAAATCTTCGCTGGGCGGCCGCTGCGTGAGTCCTTAGGACGTCGCATTTTCGTCGAGGAATTCGCAGAAATGCGAACCGTGCAGAATTTCTGATCCGAAAAGGGGGTCGATCGACAACCTGGTCCACATCGCAGGCAATCTGGTCGCCGAGCGTCGAGACTCACTGAATTTTTCCGCGCGACGATCGGCGCGGCGCCTTACCGCGAGGGAATCACGAGCATGTCCGTCAAGCTAACTCTGCCCTTGGTCCTCCTCACGTGCGTCGCTTGCAGCGCCGAAGACGGCAATCCGGACGCGCCCGGTTCGGGCGGCAACGGCGCCGCACAAGCCGGTACCTCCACCACGTTGCCAGGCTCTGGCAACTCCAGCGGCGGTAGCGCGACCAACACGGCAGGCACCAGCACGGGCACGGCTGGTACCGATTCCACAGTCGGTGGCAGCGCACCCACGGCTGGCAGCGCGAGCAGCGCCGGCTCCGGCGGCACGTCGTTCGTGCCGGGCGGTGGCTCGGGCGGCGGCCCCGCAATTCCTCCACTCGACTGCGGCGCCGAAGGCTGGGCCGTCGAAAATCACGGACCGCCCAAGAACCGCGTCAACTACGTGATCTTGGGTGACGGCTACACCGCCGCCACCGCAGAAACGACGCTGAAAGAGCACATTCAGGCGGCGTTGAAGCGGCGCTTCGAGCACGAGAGCGGCGAGCCTTACGGTCGTTACCGCAACTTCGTGAACATCTGCGTCATGAAGGCGGTCAGCCAGAGCGACGGCATCGGCAACGGCCCAACCGCGTTCGATGGCGGCAACGGCGGCGATCGCCTGGCAGCCGTCAACGAGACCAAGGTGAACGCCTACATCAAAGAGAAGGTGCCGGCGTCGTTCGAAGTGGACTGGAAAGCCGTCGTGCTCAACCAGAACAAGTGGGAGAACACCGGCAGCTACTTGATGCTGTGGTCGGGCGCTGGCAACGACGCGCCGGGCGCCGCGCTGCACGAAGGCGGTCACGGCTTTCACCAGCTCGCCGACGAGTACGGCAGCCAAACGGGCTGTCAGAATCAACAAGCCAGCTGCGGCGCCAGCGGCACCGTTTACAGCGAAGTGAACTCGGCCGGTAACTGCACTACCACCGACGGCAAATGGGACCTGTGGCTCGGCACCACGCAAAAAGGCCTGAAAGTTCCCGATATGGGCGCCACGGGCATGCAGGGCACCTGGCAGGGCAGCCGCTACGTCGGCACCGGTCAGTACCGACCGTCGTGCAACTCGATGATGAACAGCTTGTTCGGCAACAACGTCGACACCAGCTTCAACTCGGTCTCGCGCGAGCAAATGATCTTCAGCATCTGGCGCGCGGTCACGCCGATCGACTCGACGGAGCCGCCGGCGGGCGCCGTCACCAACCCGACGACGTTGAAGGTCAACGTGATCGATCCGGCCGTGATCAACGTCGATTGGACGATCGACGGCCAGACGACGGTGAACGGCGGCACCAGCTTCTCGACCGCCGCGCTCGCCTCCGGTACGCACACCATCGTGGCCAAGGCGTACGACAACGCCACGACCGATCTGGTCAAGCTGCGCACCGGTGTCTGCCCGTCCTCGGTGAAGGGCAACTACTGCCACGGCACTGCGTGGACTCGCTCGACCCAGTCGGTAACCTGGACCGTTACCAAACCCTGATTGGAAACTACAACCGCTTCTAATCGCCGTTGGGGCGCTGGTTTGGCCGCCGTGCTGGCCGCAGCTGTGCTCGCTTGGTGGGCGCTGCGGCCGTCGGCAACTCCGCCAGATCTGCCGGGGCCCGCCTCGGTTGCTCGCGAAGTCTCGGAGCCCGTCGCCAAGCCGCAGGCCGAAACGACGCCGATCAACTACTACCGCGGCCAGCCGGTGAGGCCGGCAGGCTCCGGAGACGTGGAGCACGCCGAGGGCATGCTGCCGCACGCCATTACCCCGACGCACGAGCGCATCTACCGAGAGAACCAGCTGATCGGCAACCTGAACGGCGCGATGGACGTGAAAGACGCCGCCGGTTTGCGCGAGCTGCTGAAGCAGTACCGCGACGAGTACCCCGAAGACGCCCACGTGCTGGCCGACGGCTACGAGCTCATCGCCAACTGCCTCGAGCATCCGGGGGCAGAGACTCGCGCGGTTGCCCAGCGCTATTACGACGAGCAGCTCGATTCGGGGCTACGCCGCTACATTCGCCGGCACTGCCTGGAAGCGCCAAGCCCGTAGCTACTTGGCTTTCGTGGCGGGCGCTTCGACCTTCACGAACTTCAAGGTCATGCGGTCGCTCTCGCCGATGGCCAGGTACTTGTCGCGGTTCTTGTCGCCTTCGCGCAGCGTTGGAGGCAAGGACCAAACGCCTTCGGGGTGGTCTTTGGTGTCCTTGGGGTTGGCGTTCATTTCGGACTTCTCTTTGAGCTTGAAGCCAGCCGCCTCAATTTGCTCGATCAAGAAGGCTTCCGGCAGGTAGCCCTGCTTGCTGGTTTCATCTGGGCTCTTGCCCGCAGCGGCGCGGTGTTGCTCCACGCCGAGCACGCCCTTGGGCTTCAAGGTGCGATGAAACTCCGCCAGCCACACGCCCAGCTGCTTGTTGTTGTACATGCCGTGCGAGCCGCGAAACACCAGCACGAGGTCGAGCGTGCCGTCCCCGAGCGCAAGCTTAGGAGCTTTCGGATCGATCACGACGGGTTCGACCTTGCCGTAGACCTCCGGCAGCTTCTCCAAGAAGTACTTGGTGCGGAGGCCGTAAAGGGTGGGGCGGTTTTCCTTCGGGCCGTTGGGGTCGGTCTGCGTGAGATAGAGCTTGCCGCTCTTGGCCAGCACTGGCGCAAGTAGCTCCGTGTACCAGCCTTCACCGGGCGCAAACTCGAGCACGGTCTGATTCGCTTTCAGGCCAAACAGCTCGAGCATGGCTTGCGGGTGGCGTTCGGCGTCGCGCTCTTTGCTGCTCGGTTTGCGGTGCGGGCTGGCCATGGCTGCAGCGAGCGCGGCGCGCAGCGAGGGGTAAGACTTTTCGAGCAAGGCCTGCCCGCTCTTGCGAAGTTCGGGCGTCATGCGCGAAAGCTCGCTCTGTCGATCACTTTCGAGCTTGGCGTACTCTTGCTCGAGCTTCTTTTGCTCGTCCGCCTTCTTCTGCTCTTCCGCGGTCAATGCCGGCGTCGCAGCAGGCTCGGTAGTCGCTGCAGGAACGGAGGCGACCGGCGTTGCCGCCGGCATGGGTGGCGGAGGCGCTGGGGCAGTGGCAGGCGCTGGGGCCGACGCCGAACCGCAAGCACCCAGCAAAACGAGCCCACTCACCACCGACGCCGCTCGAGTCTTCATGCGCTCCTACATAGGTGCCCTGCGTCGCCGGTGCCACCGAGCAATCGCACCGACGTTCGGATAGGAAAGAAACGCTCAGAGCGAAAACCCACAGCCTGCGCGGCGTAGTTAAATGTTTTTGGGCGTGTGTGGCTACATGACACGAAGTGAAAGCCCGCGTTCTCTTGCTTGGGACAGTTTTGTCGGCAGCTGCTTGCTCACCCAACGCGGTGGAGCCAAACGATACGACGGCTGGCGGACAGGCACCTACAACGGCCGGGTCGTCCGGCAGCAGCAGCGTTGCCGGTAGCACTAGCGGCAGCTCTGGAGCCGGCGGCTCGTCCGGTGGTTCGGGCAGCAGCGGCGCTGGCGGTACCGCTACGGGCGCTGCGGGCAGCGCGGGCGCGGCCGGGGCTGCAGGAGCTGGCGGGGGCGCTGGCGGCGGCAGCAGCCTGACCATGGGCACACAGGCCGATCCGGGCACGATGGGCGACGGCACGTTCCCGCAGCCTCCGCCCTACAACCTTCCCCCCGAGTCGCAATCGCTGATCGGCGGCGCAGTCGCGGGCACCGTGACCGGGCCGTTCTTGCACACGCAAACGGGGGACTACACCGGCTGGGACAAATGGAAATTCACGTACTACGTGTACGTGCCGGCGGAGTACAAGCCCGGTCACGCCGCTGCGTTGATGGTCTTCAACGACGGCTACCTGTACGTAGGCATCAACAACCTCACCGACTCGCGCTTCAACGCGCCAATGGTGATGAGCAACCTGATCCACGAAGGGACCATGCCGGTTACGATCGGCGTATTCATCTTTCCCGGCACCAACGACGGTCATCAGGTGGGCGGTGGCGACGGCGGTCGCAGCACGCAGTACGACACGCCGAACGATCAGTACGGCAAGTTCTTGCGCGAGGAGTTTCTGCCCGCCAACATCTTGAACAAGTACGACATCGTGACCGACGCCGACGGCTGGGCCATCGCGGGCCACAGCTCCGGCGGCATTGCCTCGATCATCGCCGGTTGGTACCACCCGGACCGCTGGCACAAGATGCTGACTGCCAGCCCCAGCTTTCCGAACAAGGGCGGCAAGTTCCCGGCAGAGTTTCTGACGGTGCCCACACCCAAGCCACTGCGCATCTATCACTTGGCGGGCACCAAAGACTTGGGCGGCTTCAAAGCCGCGAACGACCAGGCCGCCGAAGACTTTGCGCAGCTCGGCTATCACTACCGCTACCGCCCGGGCGAGGATAACCACTACCCGCCCAAGGCCGCGATGGCCGACTTTCCCGAAGCCATGCGCTGGCTGTGGCGCGGGTACAAAGCCGGGCAGTAGAGCCGCACGCTGCGCTGGCGGTTGGACGCGGCAATCGCGGACGGGCTACCCTCCTCGATCACGCTGGCCTTCGAAGCCAACCTCCAACGTTTCGCACGCTCCCGCAGGCTTGCGCTGCTGGTTGGCTGCTGCGTTTGCGCCTGGGTGACCGAGGCGCGCGCCGACTGCTCGGCGCATGGCGCGGAGGTGGTGATACCGGGGACGTACCAGCGGGCGGCTCCGAAGAACACGCGCGTTTTCGTGACTAGCACTCGGGCCAAGCTGCAGGGCGCGGAGCTGCGGCACAAAGACGAGGGTGCGCTCGTGCCGAGCCGCGCGACGAGCCGTGCCGATGCGGAGAATGGCAGCCGTTTCATCGAGCTAGTGCCGAACGCGTTGCTCGAGCCGGGCAAGGAGTACGAGGTGTACGGCGTGCTCGACAACGGCTCCGTCAAGCTGGCGAAGTTTCGCGTCGTCGACGTCTTGGATGAAGCGCCGCCGCGCCTGGGCGAGGCAACGCTGACGCTGTCGAGCACTCGCGGCTATGTGCAGATCGAGGCGCTGATCGACGACACGACGTCGGACGACAACTTGCGGCTCTTGCTGTGGCAAGGCGAGCAAGATCCGAAGAAGCCCGGCGCGCCGCCGCTGGCAGATTTGCTGGCCCATCGCTGGTCTGCCGGCCAAGCGAAGTACTTTTTGGAGGGCAAGGACGACGAGTGCAACAGCCGTTGGCACTCGTATCCCGAAACCAAACCGGGCACGGTGTTCACGCTGGCGCTGGTCGATCAGGCGGGCAACGTGTCGGCGCCGCGGCTCGTGAGGTTGGGCGAGCCGCCTGGCCTGTCGAAGGAGAGCGCGAAAGCGTCGTTGTACTACGTGCCGGGCGCCAAAGTGTTGGTGCAGGCTCGAGCGCTGGTATTCGGCGCCGCCTCGGCGTTGTTGGCCGCGCTGGCGTTAGCGGTCGCTTGGCGCGCACGGCGCCGGAGGGCGGCGTGACGCTGGCGCAGCTTCGCGGTGCTGGCGGCGCGTGGCTGCTGGTGGCGTTGCTGTGCCTTGGCGCATGCAAGATGGACGAGCTGGTTGCGCGCTGCGAGAACGAGGACTTGGCAGCGTGCGAGCTTGCTTGTCAGCGCGGACTGGTTGGCGAAGGCGGATGCCTCAGCGCCGGTTGGTTGGCGCTGACTCGCGGCCCGCTCGAGCGCGCGCCGGCGCTTCTGGGTCGAGCCTGCGCGGGTGGCGATGCTCGCGGCTGCCTGGAGCAGGCCGAGCTGGTCGACCGCGACGCTCGAAGCCCTGAAAAGGCGGCCGCCTTGGCCGGCCTCTTTGCCGAGCGCCAGCAGCTGCTCGAGCGCGCCTGTCAGTTGGCGGCGCGAGCGCCAGCGGAGGACATCGCGCCCTGGCCGTATCAGCACAGCCTTGGCGTGCTGGAGCAAGCCTGCGCCGGCTTGGGGCGTACGACGCTGGGCAACGACGAATCCCGCACGCGGCGCGCTTTCGAGCGCGCGTGCTCGCCCGGCGCCGGTGCACCTTGCCAGCTGAAGCAAGACGAGCAGCTCGCAGCCGCCCGGGCGCTCGTGCCGCGCTGCAAGCCGCCGCGCGCCAGCATGGGCTCGGACCCGAAAGCTGCCGCGCTCGAGGGCGAGGTCGACGCCGACCGTCTGCTCGCGTGCAAGCAACTGGCCACGCTGCTCGATCCGCTGCGCGGTCGCGCGCTTGGGCAAAGCTTGTGCGTCGGGCAAAAGCCGATGGTCGTCAGCGGTGTCGTGGTCAATCCGTGCGACGCCAGCTCGTTCTTGAAGGACGGCGCTTGGGAGCACGCCTTGCGTCAGCCCGAGGTCTGGCTGGGTACGGACCCACCCGAGTGGTAGCGGCGGAAAAATGACGCCGATTCGGCGCCTCTTGAGGCTGGGCGGCCGGCTGCAGCCGCGACGGCAAGAAGTCTGACCAGAAAGCCGCCCGGAACGTAACTCTACCTCCGGCAAGTGCGGCACCGGCAACGCCCTTTCATTCACATTCTGGCAGCGTTGGTTCGGACGACGATTCTGGTGCTCCTGAGCGTGCTTCCAGCGCGGGCCGCTGAGCCAGCGTCGCCAGCGCTGCCCGTGCGCATTCAATACGACCCTCGCGCGGCTTGCGCGAACGCGAGTGAATTTCGCGATGCTGTTCGGCAGCGTGCTCCCGAGCTGGTGGACGCGGGCACGCACGACGCGGCGCGCGAGTTCAACGTCGCAGTGACGTCTGGTCCCGACGGCGTCATGCGCGGCAAGGTCGAGATCTTCGAGCCGTCCGGCGCGAACGTCACGCGACGTTTGGAGGGCCGTGACTGCGCCGAGGTGGTGGAAGCGTTGGCGTTCATCGTGGCCGAGCTTGGTCGCGCCGTCAGCATCGAAGGCGAGGCGGATGCGCCAATGGACCCCGATCACGCGTCGCCCACGCCAGCGCCTCCGCCGTCACAGCGAGCCGAGGAGCTGGCGAGCGAGCGAAGTTCGAACACCGAGCGCACGCGCTGGCGCTTTCAAGTCGGTGTGGGGCTGCAAGCAGCCTCGGCGCTGATGCCGGACTGGGCGGTCGGGCAGTTGATCTACGCCGAGCTCGATCGAACGCGTGCCGGTCTGCCTTCGGCGGCAACGGCGCGCCTCTCGGCCCTGCGAGCAGCCAGCGGCATCATTCGTGGAGCCATTGGTGATGCCGAAATGCTTTGGCTGAGCTTGCGCGGCGATGCTTGCTTGCGCTTCGGACACGCGCCGTTGTGGGCGAGCCCGTGCGCGACCTTCGACGTTGGTTGGCTCGACGCAACCGGGAGCCGCGCGGCCAACGCGACGACGAAGCGCGCCGTCTGGCTGTCACCTGGGCTGACGGCGCGGGCCACCTTGGTGGCGTTGAAATTTCTGGTGCTCGAGCCCGAGGCAGGCGTCTTCGTTCCGCTCAGCAGGCCTCGACTGTTCTTTGCGGGGCCGGAAAGTGAGGCGGAAACCATTCATCGGGTAAGCGCGGTCGGATTTCGCGCCGGCTTGGCCGTCGGGGTGCTTTTTCCGTGATCACTTGGGCGGCCTCGACTCGTTGTTGCGGTAGGACCTGATGGAGGCGCGAGAAGCTGCAGTTTCGGGGGCGAGCGGGCCTGGAGAGCCGGCCCCCGCCGACCCGGCGCTGGAGCTCGACGAAGCTCGGGCGAGCGAGGAGGACCGCGCGCGGCTCGCGCTGGCGGCGGCTCAGAGCTTTCAGTTCTTGTGGCGGCTGCTGCGGCGCCTAGGCGTGCGGCCGGACGCGAGCGTCGACGACGCCGTCCAGCGCGTCTTCGAGATCACCGCGCGTAAGGTGCGCAAGGTTCCCGTCGGAATGGAACGCGCGTTCTTGTTTCGGACCGCGGTGCTGGTTGCTGCAGAAGAGCGCCGCCGCCAAACCTCGTTTGCGAGGCGCATTGCCGACGAACCTGAGCTGGAGCTGGCGAGCCCCGAGCTAGATCCGGAGAGCGCGCTGGCTGCTCGCCGTACTCGGGCGTTGCTCGACGAAGTGCTCGATTCATTGCCGGACAAGCAACGTGCGGTGTTCGTGCTGTTCGAGCTCGAGGGCCTGACTTGCGCCGAGATAGCCGAGCTGCTGGGCGCGCCTCCGGGCACCGTCGCGTCGCGCTTGCGGCTGGCCCGGGCAGCGTTTCAGGACGCCGCGCAGCGCATGCGCGCGCGTCACCAGGGGAGTCGCACATGACCGATCCTTCTCGACTTTTGGACAGCGCTGCCCACGACTTCGAGCGCACGTTGCTCGGGTCCGCGCTGACAGATCGCGGCTCGGACGCGGCGCAGGCGCGCGCGCTGGCCGCACTGGGCTCGCTGGGTGCGGGCTTGCTGGTGTCATCGGGCGCGGTGGCTTCGGGCGCGGCACTCGCGAGCGCGCGTGGGGGCTTTGCGACGTTGGCCACGCCGAAAGTAACGCTGGCGGTGCTGGTAAAATGGATTGGGACGGGCGTCGTGGTCGGCGTGGTTTCGGCGGGCGGCGTGCAGGCCTTGGTCGACGCGCCACCGGTCACGTCGAGCCCCGCCCAGGCGACGCTACCAAGCCCGCCCCCGAGCAGTAGTGCCGTGATCGCATCGACCGTGCGCACCGTTGAGCCCGCCTTGCCCGTCGCGGCGCCGAGCACCACGGCGATCGTGCGTGAGAAGAGCAGGCCTCTCGAGGAAGAGGCGCCGGAAGGCGTCGCTGCTCACGCCCTCTCGTCTTCGAACGTGGCGTTTCCAGCGGAAGCCTCGGATTCAGGCTTGGGTGAAGAGCTTCGGTCGCTCGAGCAGGTGCGAGGAGCGCTGCGCAGCGGCGACGCGGCCGGCAGCATCGCGGCGCTCGAGCGCTACCAGGCGCGCTTTCCGCGAGGTGCGTTGGCGCGCGAGGCGACGCTTTTGGCGGTCGAAGCGAAGCTTGCCGCTGGAGACGTCGCCGGAGCGCGCGCGGAGGCAGCTCGCGTGCTGGCGACCGATCGAGCCAGCCCGCACGCGAAGAGGATTCAGGCGCTGCTGTCAGCTCGGGGGATTCAATGAAGGTACATCGCGCGGGGTATTGCGTTGCGCTGATCGCGATAGGTTGCATGTCGCCCGAGCTTCAGCTTGGCGAAGCGGTGCCGGCGGACACGGACCCGGGGAAGCTTTCGGGCGCGGGCGCTGGCGGGCGCGCGGTATTTCCGCCCAGCGACGAAGGCCAGCAAAATAGCAGCGCCGGCACGGCTAGCACCAGGACCCCGGATCTGGGCTCGAACGACGGCGGCGCGTTCGTCGGCGGCGCGGGTTCGAGCGTCGGGGGTAGCGCGAGTTTAATTGGCGGCGCTGCGGGCGGCGGCGCGAGCGCGGGAGCAGCTGGTGCGCCCTCCAACTGCGCTAGCCCGCTCGTCTTCCCCGACGCCGCGCTCAGGCAGGCAGTGAACCGCGCGGCGTCTGGCGCCGCCAATCAAGCGGCGCTGAAGTCGCTCAGCGCCGAAGGTGTGCAGTCCCTGGCCGGCATCGAATGCCTGACCAAGCTCGATACCCTAGTCTTGCGGAACACCTCGGCTGATCTGTCGCCGTTGGCTGCGTTGCCCAACCTGACGTGGCTGAGCCTCGAAGGCTCGCCGGGCGTGAACCTCGAAGGGCTGCGCCTGCTGCCCAACTTGACCGATCTTTACTTGGGAGAGAGCGGCTTGACCGACATCGGGCCCGTGGGCGCGCTGAAGCGGCTGCGTTTCCTCAGCTTGTACGCAAATCCGCTGACGGACCTCGGTCCGGTCGCCCAAGCTCGGGAGCTTCTGGGCATCGAAATCAGCGGCAGCCTCGTGTCCGACTTGGGCCCGCTGACGGGGCTACCGTTGCTCGAGTCAATCGACGCCAACAACGCGCAGCTCTCGGATCTTGCACCGCTCGCGACGCTGCCCAGGATCAATGGTCTGCGTTTGGGTGGCAATCCCATCAGTCAGCTGCTGCCGCTCTCGGGCTTGTCCACGCTTTCGGACCTCGACTTGGGGCACACCCTCGTGAGCGATTTGTCACCGCTCGCGACGCTGCGCGGCTTGCAGTCATTGAACTTGAGCTTCACCGACGTTTCGGACTTGGGACCACTCGCCAGTCTGACTCAGCTGAGCTCGCTCGGCCTCGACGAAGCGGCCGTCGCCGACCTGACACCACTTTCCGGCATGACCTTGCTCAACAGCCTGAACGTCCGCGACAACCAGGTCGTCGACGTGTCGCCGCTGGCCTCGCTGACGTCGCTGTTCCACGTCGAGCTGGGTGGCAATGCGATCGCCGACATCTCGCCGCTCGCCGCGATTCCGGGCCTCGAGGAGATCAACGTTCCAAATAACGAGATCGCAAGCCTGGCTTCGCTCGGCTCATTTCCAGCGCTGAGGACGCTCGACATCTACGAGAATAGAATCACGAGCTTGCTCGGGGTGACCGCGCCCTCGACGTTGAGGGCGCTCGACCTCCAAGGGAACCTGCTCGACTGCGCAACGCAAGCCGCGGAGCTTGCGCGCGTGGGACAGGGGCTCGAGTTCTTTGCGCACAGCTGCGGCGCCGAGCAGCCGAGAAACTAGTCGCTGCGAATCGGCAGCTCGACGACGAAGCGAGCGCCGCGCGCAAACTCGGTGTCGAGCGCGATGGTGCCGCCGGCGGCTTCGACCAAACCGCGACATACCGCCAGGCCCAGGCCCGTGCCCTTGCCCACGTCTTTGGTGGTGACGAAAGGCTCGAACAGCTGCGCCTGCACCCGCGGATCGACGCCAGGGCCGTCGTCTTCCACCAACAGGCGCACGCGCTCGCCGCTGCGGCTGGCCGCGACGCGCACTTTGCCGCCCTTGCTGACGGCGTCGGCCGCGTTCATCACCAGGTTCAAGATGACTTGCATCAGCGGCTCATGACCGAGCGTGACGGGAGGCAAGCCGGGGCTAACGTCGAGCGTCAGCGTGACCTCTTGCAGGCTGCGCTGCGGCGCTACCAGCGCGGCCGTGTCGCGCGCGGCCGTCTCTACGTCGCCTGGATCTTGCTCGGCCTCGCCGGCCAACGGCTGCGCTGCGGGTCGGGCGAATTGCAGTAGGTCGCGCAAAATGCGGTGAATGCGCTCGGTCTCTTTGCGCATGCGCGTCAAAAAGTCGTGCTCTTCTTCGGGCGTTAGGCCGCCGGCCAGCACCAGGTCTTGAAGGCCCATCAGGGCGGAAATCGGATTGCCAATTTCGTGCGCCAAGCCGGCGGCGAGGCGTCCCACCGAAGCCAGGCGCTCGCTGCGCACCAGCCGGTCTTGCGCCTCTTTCAAGCGCTCCGTCGCGCGCTCTACCTCGTCGACCTTGCGGCGCAGCTTGTCCTCTTCATGAAGGAGACGCTCGGTCATGATGCCGAGGCTCGAGCCCAAGTCCGAAAGCTCGCGCACCGACGTCTTCGGCACGGCCAGGCGCCGCGCGCCGCCTGCAACGCGCTCCGCGGCGCGCGCCAGCGCGTCGATGGGCCGAACAATCAGCCGAGTCAGGCCAAAGTAGGCGATGACCAAGAGCGCCAACGCGACCAGCGCCGTGTACAGCCCGACCAACCGCACCAGCGGCGCCGCGCGCGCGGACTGATCATCGACGCGCAGCACTGCCACCACCGGTCCGATGCGGCTCGGTACCGTGACGGTCAGGGTCGCAGCCTCCGCGCCGCTTTCATGGAGGGCCTCGCGGTTCGCGACGGACCCGCGCGGCAGCTCATCGACCGCCGACGGCTCGCCGGCCGCTGCCAGGCGCTCGCCCGCAGTTCCGTAAACGCCAATGGCCTCGACCCCCTCGGTGCCGATTTCCGCGCGCAGCAGGCCCATTAGATC
The DNA here is from genome assembly GCA_036261775.1 of Polyangiaceae bacterium. Lineage (GTDB taxonomy): Bacteria > Myxococcota_A > Polyangia > Polyangiales > Polyangiaceae > PMG-095. Next base: position 29,551 of record DATAKF010000210.1, read on the forward strand.
TTCGCCGCTGCGATTGCCGCGAGCTTCCGCCACGTGCGCCGCGATGGCGCGGCCCAGCGCCCGCGCGTGCCCGACCCGCAGTTGCTGCAGGGTGACGCTGGTGTAGGTGGCCACCGCGAAGAACAGCGGAATGAACGCGAGCAGCAGCAAGCCGCCGAGCAGCAAGAGAATTTGGAGCCGTAGCCCGCCGCGCACTCCGTTCAGCCTAGCTGAGCTGAGGGGGGAGGAGTGAGGGGGTTAGGGGTTAGGGTGCGTCCCTCAATTGGGATCGCTGGCGCTGCCCGTAAATGTGCCCGTGCCCGACCCTCTCCGGCCCCCTCCGAACATCCAGTCCGACGGATGACCGCTCAGAACTGGGCGATGAACTTCCAGGCCAGCGGTGGGACGAAGGCCTTCAGGCCGTCATCCCCAGTCGAGCTACCGTCGTTCACGGACGACGGAGTATGCGCGCCGTCGAAGGTGCACACTTTGACGGGATACCCCGGCTTGCATCCCTGGAAGTCGTAACAGAGGTACTTCTTGCTACCCACCATCGTGGTCTCGATGTTCCCTGGAATCGTGCAGCCGTTGTCTTCCGCGTGCGTGAGGACGCAGTATTTTCCGCCCCGCTTTTGTGCGTCGCTATTGACCCACGGACAAGTGCCATCGCTCATGCCCGTTATGCCCATGTAAGCGATCGGGGCGGCGTTCGAATCCGTCGGTTGTCCGGGCAGATTGTAGTTGGCCGCCGCCATCGTGACCGCCGCGCGCAGCTTCGTCTGGCGCGTGATCGATAGGGAGTAGCTCATCATCGCCCCGAAGCTGAAGCCGGTCGTGAAGACCCGGTTCTCGTCGACACACAGGTTCGAGCTGACGAGGGCGAGCAAGTCGTCGAACAAGACGCTGTCCCGAGCGAAGTCCCACGGAAGGTTGCCGATGCCGCCGGGCGCTACGAAAATAACAGGCTCTTTCGCCGCGGTCGCTTCGCGGTGCAGTCCGAAATAGGCGTAGTTCTTTGCATCGAAGTTGGGGCCATTGCCGGCGGGATACTGGCCAACCGCGTTGCCGGTGTCCGAGCCGTACGCCTGGTGCCAGGAAAAAATCAGGCGATACGGGTGCGACGGATCGTAGTCCGCCGGTATGTCGATGATGTACTCGCGGCTCATTCCGCCGCTCGTGATCTTGAGTCGAGTCGACGTGGGGAGGCCGTTGGCGATCGACATGCCGCCGGTCGTCAGCTTCATCGCGCCGTCCTGCACGCCACAGCCTTTGCTCGGCACCACGGCGCTCTTGCCGCCTCCGCCTCCGCCTCCGCCTCCGCCTCCGGTGCTTGCACCTGCCGCGGCGCTGCTCCCTCCACTGCCGCCCGCAGGAGTGCCGCCCGAGGCCGCGCCAGCGCTTGCGGTTCCGCCGCTTGCGGTTCCGCCACTTGCGGTCCCGCCACTTGCGGTCCCGCCACTCGCGGCGCCGCTCGAGGCCGCACCGCCCATCGACGAGCCGCCGTTCGGGCCAGCGCTCCCGCCTGCGCCGGCCGTTGGGCTGATGGGATCGTCCGGTGTCGAGATTGAGCAGCCAACGAGCCCCAAGCACAGGCTGACCGCCGCCATCGGCAGCCACTTCTTACGCAGTCCAGTCTCCATACGAGTGAGTGACGGCGCCCTCAGCTTTTGCGACTTGTATTGGCGGCTCCGAAAAAGAACCGTGTCCCAAGAATTCTGCGAGCTGGCGAGAATGTCAGCTTGCTGGGCGAGCCGATTGCCGAACGCGCGGCACTCTCCGAGCGGGACCGGTGCGCGCGAGGTTCAGCGGGCCGACCGAGGCGGGAACGGAACGAGAAACTGGGCCGCCGCGGGCGTCAGCTGATACGGCCAAGGACTCTGGATGGACCCGCTCGTCCGCCTCGCGCTCGCGACTCAACAGCTCATCGCCCGGACCGCCGGCGCGCTCCTGGCCATTGGTTTTGGGGCATTCGTCGTCTACGCCGAGACCGAACGGTTGGACGATCTCGTGCTGTACGGGGCCCTTGGCCTGTTCTTGGTGTCGCTGGGCTACCGGGTTTGGCAGCGACGTCGCCGGGCGGTGGTCGAAGAGACGACCCGTCTCGACCTAGAGCTGTTCACCCACCTGGTGGTGCTCGCCTACGCCCTGGTGCTGCGGACCCAGGGCGGCTTGTCGGGGGCGGCCTTCCCGGTGCTGTACGCGCTGGTCATGCTGACCGCCAGCTTTGCGCGGCCGGCCGCCACGGTGTCCACGGTCGCGTTCGCGGTGCTGCTCGAGTCGGCGCTCACGTTCATCGCCTTTCGCGGGCGCGGCAACTTGGTGGAGCACGCCACGCTGCTGGGCGTGTTCGCGTTCTTGAACATGTTGGTCTTCCGGGCCGAGATTGCGCGCATCCGTCGCGTGTCGCGGCAGCGCATCGAGACCGAGCTCAAGAAGATGAAGGAGGCGGCGCGCTCCTACCGCCTGATCGGCGCCCCCGCTAGCGCCCAAGAGCGCACCCAACAGCCAGCCCGCGAAGACGAAGAGCGCCTGCTACGCTCGGGCGTCGACGAGATTCATCAAGCCGTCGAGTTTGCGCTTGCGCTGCTGCGCCGCACGTTGGGCCTGCGCACCGCCGTCTTGCTCGGCACCGACGCCTCCGCTCAACACCTGCACATTCAAGAGCTTTCAACCAGCGAAGACGCCATCGCTCCAGGTCCCTTCGGAGTGCGCGACGGCATCTTTGGCGCGGTGCTCTCGAAGCTGGAGCAAGTCTCTCTGGCTGGTCCGAAGTCGGGTCAGCACGTGCCGTACTACTCGCGCAAGCCGGCTATCGGCAGCGTTTGCTGCACGCCGCTCTTGGATCACGGACAGCCGCGCGGCCTGTTGGTCGTCGATCGCGAGTCACGCGAACCCTTCACGGACGAAGAGCAGACCACGCTCGCCAACGCGTCGCGCTACATTTTGCGCGCCATCGAGAACGAGCGCGTGTTCGTGCAGCTGGAGCGCGCCAAGGTGGAGCAAGGCAAGCTGTACCGCGCCGCCAACGCGCTGGCGGCCGCCACCACCGAGGCGCAGGTCATCGAAGCGGGCGTGAACGGCGCGCGCGAGTTCGCGGCCTTCGATTTTGCCGTCGTCACGTTGTTCGACCGCAGCACCAGCGAGCACGAGATTTGCGCCGTCAGCGGCGAAAATTCTGCCGAATTGGTGGGACAGCGTTTCCGTCACAACTCGGGCCTGGTCTCGATGGTGGTCGCGAATCGGCACGCGCTGCCGTACCGCGGCGACTACGATCCTTCTCGTCAGGTGGTGTTCACGCGCCGCCTGGTACCGCCGGACATGCCGTCGCTACTCGTATTGCCGCTGCTCGTCCACGAGCGCGCGCTCGGTACCTTGGTGCTCGGCTCTCGCCGCAAAGGCGCCTTCGGTGACTCGGTTCGCCCGACGCTCGAGGTCCTGGCCAGCCACGTCGCGGTCTCGCTCGCCAACGCCCGCATGCTGGCTCGCCTCGAAGAGATGGCGACGCTCGACGGCCTGACCGGCCTGTACAACAAGCGCGCGCTGATCGAAGTGGGCAGCCAGAAGCTGAAGAGCGCCAAGCGCTTCCAAAAACCGCTCAGCCTGTTGGTGTGCGACATCGATCACTTCAAGAAGGTGAACGACACGTACGGGCACGACGTCGGCGACGTCGTGATCAAGGGCTTTGCCGACGTCTTGAAGCGCGTGAAGCGCGACACCGACGCCGTGGGACGCTTTGGCGGCGAAGAGTTCGTGATCGTGTGCGAAGAGACCGACGAAGGCGGCGCACAGCTGCTCGCCGAGCGCATTCGCACCGAGCTGGAGGCTGTCAAATTCCATAGTGATCTCGGCACATTGCAGGTTACCTGCTCGGTCGGCGTCGCGCCGTTTCCAAGCGCCGGTGCTACCTGGGAGCAGCTGTTCAAGGCGACCGACGAAGCGCTGTACGCCTCCAAGCGCGGCGGCCGCAATCGCGTCACCGTGTGGACGCCACGACTCAGCGGCGCTGCTGCGTAAAGTCGCCGTGCCACAGTAGCGGTATGGGGAGAGTCGCCTACGTCCTGCTGGCCGCCGCACTGAGCGCGGGCTGCGCCGGGCAACCGTCGAACGCACCGCCCGTGGTGGCCGCTCTGCCGCCGCTCGCCGAAGCGATGCCGCTCGGCATTCCGACCGAGGCGCTGGGCACCTACTCGGTCGAAGGCGCTCCGTTCGTCGGGCTCGTGGAAGTGGGTGGTCGGCTGTTCTTCATCTGGCCGGAGCGCGCCGCGCCGATCGAGGTCGAGAAAGCGCCTCGAGGCTTTACGCTGCGCCTGCCTCCGGGCCTCCAAGAGCCTCCTGACGATGGTCAGAGGTACAACCAGCAGCAAGCCGAGCTGCCTACGACCTTCGAGCTGCTGCCGCCAGCCGGGGAGCAAGGCTTTCGGCTCGAAGCAAGCTGGGGAACGTTGCCGCAACTCAAGAACCCTTGGGCCGAGCGCATGGCCAGAAGCGGCGTCGTCGAGCTCGAGAACCGAGACTTGAGCGGGCTCGAAGAGCTCGAACGCATCCAGCACTCGCTGCACCTGCTGCGCGACCAACCCGTGGATGAGCTCGATCAGATCAGAAACAGCAATGATCCCGAGTCGCTGAAGCGGAAAGGCGGCGTCTTGGCGTACGTCGCCGAGCAGCTCTGGCTCCAAGTCGAAGCTCTGCAACCTGCCGCCACCCAGTCCGAGCTCCCCGAGCTGCAGCGCTACGTCGACACGGCCAAGGCGGTGGCGTACGAAAAAGGCACGCTGTGGCTGCCGAGCGACGACGCGTTCCTGGCCATGTTGGCCGATCGGCTCACGCATACCGAAGAGCGATCCGTGATTGGCCCCGGTTCGCTGATGCGCGTGGATACCAAGGACCAGAAGGGAGTGCTCGGCTGCGATCTGGGTATCTTGCTGCCGGAGCCCACCGAGAATCGCGGGCGGCCGTGGGCGCCATTTGAGCCGCCCGCCGCCGGTAGGTTGGGCGCGTTCACCTACGTCCTGTTCGTGCTGCAATCCGGGCCGCGCGGCAGCTGCGACACGCTTCGCTCGAGCGACCAAGCCTATCCAGTGCGGCACGGCGTCTACTACTTCAAGCTGTTCTCCAACGCGCAGGCGCAGATTCGCGGCGCGCTTTTCACGAGCTATATGGTGACCTCGCTGGCAGTCGTCAAAGGCGCTACCACCGCCGAGATGATGCAAATGCTCGGCGCCAACAGCGAAGAAGTCTCGCGTCAAGCGGAGTAACTTCGCCGAGGGCCGACGCCTGCTGGTCGCTCGTCCTGTTTCGGCAGCGTGAACGCGCAGTCCACTGCGCCACTTTGCGCCCGCCCGGCCCGTGAATTCGAGGTGTTGCGGCGACGCTGCCCTCAGTGCTTGGCCATTTGGGAAAAAGCTACGACACTCGGGGCAGCTCATGCTGCTCGGTATCGATTTTGGGACCACGCGTACCGTCGTTGCGGCGGCGGTCGACGGCCGCTATCCAGTCGTGTCGTTCGAAAGCGGCACCGGCTACTGCGACTACGTGCCGGGAATTGCAGCCCGGCGTGGTGACGAGCTCACGCTGGGTTGGGACGCAGAGCTGGACGCTGACGTGGGCGGCGCGCTGCGCTCGATCAAGCGCGCGGTGAGCCGCGTTTCGCCGGATGAGCCGCTGGGCGCGCTGGGCTCGGTATCGGCGCTGGAGCTCACGACTCGCTATCTGGAAGAGCTGAAGCGCCGCATCTACGAGAGCAGCAATCTGGACGTGGCGCCCGGCGAGCCGCTGGAGGCCATGGTGGCGGTGCCGGCCAACGCCAACACCCGCCAGCGTTACCTCACGCTAGACGCGTTTCGTCGTGCTGGCTTCAAGGTTCTGGGCCTGGTGAACGAGCCTACCGCCGCGGCCATCGAGTTCGCTCATCGCAACTTGGGCGCTGTCGGCAAGCGCAGCCCCAAGCGCTACGTCGTCGTTTATGACTTGGGCGGCGGCACCTTCGACACCTCCGCTGTCTCGCTGCAAGACCGTCGCTTCGAGCTGATCACGAGCGAAGGTATTTCGGAGCTGGGCGGCGATGATTTCGATGCGGCCATCTTGCGCGTCGCGCTGCGCCAAGCCGAGCTCGACGAAGCGGACCTGTCGCCGCTGGAGCGCACGCGTTTGCTCGAGGTGTGTCGCGTCGCCAAAGAAGCTCTCGGCCCCAGCAGCCGCCGCATGCTGATCGAGCTTTCGCGCGTGCTGCCCGACGTAACGGATCCGCTGCTCGATCTGAGCGAGCTGTACGCCGAGACCGAGCCGCTGGTCGAGCGCACACTGGCGCTTTTGGAGCGGGTTTTCTCGAGCCTGACCGGCTTCGGCATCGATCCGGAGAATCCGCGCGAGCTGGGCGCCGTGTACTTGGTGGGTGGCGCGACCGCGTTTCCGTCGGTCACGCGCGCGCTGCGCGAGCGCTACAAACGCAAGGTGCAGCTAGCGCCGCAACCGCACGCCGCCACCGCCATCGGGCTGGCTATCGCGGCCGACCCTGCCGCCGAGCTGTTCGTGCGCGAAGCCGTGACCCGCCACTTTGGCGTGTGGCGCGAGGGTGACGCCGGTCGCGACAAAGTGTTCGACCCGATCTTGCGCAAGGGCGAGCTGCCCGATGGGGACGCCTTCGTGATCGAGCGCTGCTACCGCCCGCAGCACGCCGTCGGTCACCTGCGCTTCCTGGAGTGCAGCGAGCTGTCCGACGCCGGTCAGCCCGGCGGCGACCTTACCCCGTGGGGCGACATCTACTTTCCCTACGACCCCGCGCTGCGCGGCGTCTCTGATCTAGCCGCCGCGGCCGCCGAGCGCCGCCCCGAGCTGTGGGAAGAAGAAATCGTCGAGCGCTACCGCTACGGCGCCGACGGCACCGTCACCATCGCCATCGAAAACCGCACTCGCGGCTACGCCCAAAACTTCGTGCTGGGCGGACCCGGCTTGGGCTAACGCGAGGTCGGGCGCGCTTCGGGCTCGGCCTGCCGCGCAAAGCGCAGCGTCGCGCGCGTACCTGGCGCAGCCGCTTCGAACAGCAGCTCGCCTCCAAGCTTGCGCGCCCGCGTTTTCAGGCTCTTCAGGCCTCGGCCGCTGCGAGACAGTTGAGTTGGATCGAAGCCTTTGCCGTGGTCGCGCACCGTGACGTCCAGGCCATTCTCGAGCACGCAGGACGCGCTGACGCTGACGTCGATGCGCGGCGTTTGCGCGTGGCGCTGGGCGTTGGTGATGAGCTCTTGAATGGCGCGCAGCACGTGCAGGCTGCGCTCCGCTGACAGCTCGTTGGCTAGCTCGAGCTCGCTCGTCCAATTCAGCTCGATGTTGCTGGCGTCGCAGCGCGCTTGCACGCGCGCCCGCAGCGCCGCCAACGCCAACTCGAATGAGTGGTCGAGCGGCTCCAAAGAGTCGACGATCAGCCGCAGGTCGTCCAAGCAGCTCTCGAGGCCGGAGAGCAGCTCTGCGTCGGGCAAGCTCTTGCTGCGCGAACGCACGATCAGACCCAGCAGCTGGCTGCCGACGCCGTCGTGCACGTCGTCCAAAATGCGCTCGCGCTCGAGCGCCCGCTGCGCTTTTTCCAGCGCTAGCGCGGACGCCGCCCGAGCGCTCTCGAACGCCAAGAGCACGGTGATGGTCGCCAAGATTACGCCCGCAAAGCCGGAGATGCGCAGGATCGACAGCGTGCGCGCGTCGAAGTCTTGGACGAACTGAAAGCCGCTCAGCTCCATCACGAAGAAGAACAGCATCTGCGCGGCCGACGCCACCGACCAGAACGTGGCCGAGCCGCGGCCGCCCACCGGGTACACGCACAGCGGCAGCAAGAAGCACCACGCCAGCGCAGGTGAAGGAAAGCCGCCCGAGCGCGTGACCACGATCAGCGTCGCCAGCCAAGTCTGGCCGATCAACACGTTGCCGATCCAAAACACCGACCACTTTCGCCGCACGAGCCACGGCACGCTGGCTAGGCCCGCCGTGATCAACAAGATGGCCGTACCAGACCAGGGCGAGCCGAATGCGGCGTAGATGGACCCCATCACCGACGTGAAGAACACGCCCAGCCAGCTCAAGAACACCGCGGCGCGCGCGCGGCGGACGGCGTCGTTGTCGCTCAGCCCCTCCGGCAAGAAGCCATCGGCGATGGCGAATAGCTTCTCCTTCATCCGCTAGTCTCGCAGCCGAATCAGGCCCGCTTGCACGGCCTCGAACACCGCTTCGCTGCGCGAGTTGACGGCCAGCTTGCGGTAGATGGCCTTCACGTGATCGCCCACCGTGTGATGCGAAATGTCCTCGAGGCGCGCGACCTCTTTGAACGACAAGCCCTTGGCTAGGTGCTCGAGGATCAGCACCTCCTTTGGGGTGAGCGTGACCGCGGGCTTGGGCTCCTTTTCTGCCCGCGCCAGGGTGCCGCGCACGCGCGACAAAATGTGCCCCGCCACGGCTGGGCTGATGGGTGCGCCTCCCGCCAGCACCGTCCGGATCGCGCTCGCGACCTCGAGCGTGTCGGCGCCTTTCAGCAGGTAGCCGTCGGCGCCGCATTCGATGGCGCGCACCACGTTGCGCACGTCACCAAACACGCTGATGACCAGGATTTTGCAGGTCAGCTTTTGGTGCGCCAGCGTGATCAGATCCAGGCCGCTACCATCGGGCAGGGCGAGATCGACCAGCAACACGTCGAGGGGCTGCTCGAGCAGCTTGAGGCCGTCGCGCAACGTTTCGGCCAAGCCGACGAGCGCAAAGCCGTCGACTTGACCAACCGTTTGGGCGAGCGCCTGCCCGAGCACCGTGTCGTCCTCGACGATGGCGATGCGGGCAGCCGCGGAGGCGCTCGGTGAGTGAGACTCAGCAGAGGTCACGAGCGCTCATGCTGCACTATTGCTGGACGCAGTAAAAGCGCCCCAGCGTGCTGCAGGCGTAGTCCCAGTAGTGGCTCCAGTTGGGCACGTTAGTGGCCGCGGCCGAGCTGTTGCCGGCCGCGAAGTTGACGTTGGCGGCCGTGGTGCTCCAGTTTTGGCAGTTGTTGGTGGCCACGGTGCCGTTCGACTCGGTGCCCGTGAACACCGACTCGTAGCCGCGCACCACGCCGTTTTCGTCGGTCGCGATGGCGACGGTCGTGCCGTTGATCAAATCGGCCCAGTCGTTGGCGACGATCATCGGCGTCGTGCCGTCCAACCGGTAGTACGGGTACGTGGAGTGAGAGCTGCGAGTCGCGATGTTGCTGGTGGTGCTGCTGACCCAGGCCATGTAGGTGCCGAATAGGCCTGCTTCCTCCGCGCGCGCGTTGCAGATGGCGTCGGCGCTGGTCAACGCTCCGAAATTGGCGGCGTGCGTGGTGCTGGGGAGGAAGACGCGTTTGCCCACGACGCATTGGTTGCTCGCGTTGCAGAAGCGCGCGGGGCTGCAGTCGGCTTTGGTTACGCAAGTGGTCGGGCACGCGGCAGAAGCGCCCGAGCATTTGTAGCCGGGGCAGGCTTCTACGGAGGCCGTCGAGAAAACGTCGGTGGGGCAGGTCTTGTCGACGCCGTTACACAGCTCGGGGATGTCGCAGACGCCGGCGGACGCGCGACAGCTCGCTTCGGCGCCTTTGACGGCATCGGTGGGACAAGCGCCGTTCGTGCACGTCTCGGCCGTGTCGCAGTCGCCCTCGGCGTCGCGGCAAATGGTGCCGTCTTCGACCTTCTTGCACGCGCCGGAGCCGTTGCAGATGCCCGATTGGCAGCTCTGGGCGTCGGCCGTGCAGTCGTCACCAGGATCGGTGCCGGAGGTGACGGGTAGGCATTGGCCATCGTCGCCGCCGGTTTCGGTGCCCAAACACGAGTAGCAAGCGTCGCCGCAGCTTGTTTCACAACACACGCCGTCGGTGCAGTAGCCGCTGCCGCATTGCTTGTCGTCTTCGCAGCTAACGCCGTCTCCGAGCAGCTCGACGGGATCGGGTTGCCCGCCCACGCCCCCGCTGCTGATGCCGCCCTGGTTGGCGCCGGCGTCGCCGGTGCCTGTGCCAGCCGAGCCGTTGCCGCCGCTGGGGTCGATCGAGGTGTCGCCCGCGGACGCGTCGCCGGCCATGCCGTTGCCTGTCTTGCCGCCGCTGGTGTTGCCGGATTTTCCGCTGGTGTTGTCGGCCTTGGTGCCGCCCATTTCAGAAGGCATCCCGGCGCAATCTGCGCCGCTACAGTCGGTGCCGGACGTCGTGGCGTCGTCACCGCACGCGCTGATCAGGAGCCCCGGAACCACCACAATCCCCAGTAAATGTGCCGACAATCGCGAATATCTCATCGTGACAGAGTCGCCGACCTAGCCGTCTAGGCCCATCCCGCAAACGCGGGGGTTAAGCTCGCGAAGCTTCGGCCGTCACCCAGCTCGAGAGTGTGACGGCGCGCAAGCTCCGTTCTCGCAGGGCGCCTAGAACACGCGGCAGCGCGCTCAGCGAAGCTGGCTCGTAGTCGTCGTGCTCGGACGCGTCGTGCATGGCCAGCAAGGCGCCGGGCCTGAGCGCGCGCAGCAGACGCTCAGCGACTTTGGCGGGCGCTGCTTGGCGGAAGCCGTCGAGGGCGCGAGCGCTACAACCGACGAGCGTGACACCAGCTTTGCGCGCGCCGGTCACCGTGAGGTGCGAGACGAAGCCGATGGGTGGCCGGAACAGGGTCGGTCGCGGAGCGCCAGCGGCTTGGATGATGTCTTGCGTGCGGCGAATGTCGTCAGCCACGCGCGCGCTGCCGCGCAGCGAGAACAAGCGGTCGTGCTCGAAGCCGTGCAGCTCGACTTGGTGACCGGCACGCACCAGCTCGCGCAGCAGCGCGGGATGCGCCTGCACTTTGCGCCCCACCACGAAGAACGTCGCCGCTACGCCCGCCTTGGCCAATGCTTCGAGCACGCGCGGTGTGGTCTTGGGGCTAGGCCCGTCGTCGAACGTGAGCGCGACCTCGGGCCGCTCGGGACCGCGACTCAGCAAGCTGCCGTACATGCCGCGCTCGGGCCAAAACACGCCCAGCGTGCCCAGCGTGAGATAGCCGCCGAGGCCGAGCAGGGTAGGGACCAGCGGCGGCGGCGCCGAAAGCGCCGCGCGCGCGCCCAGCGCCACGCCCGTAGCCGCGTACGCCCACAGACCAAGGCGAGCAGGCGGCAGCGCTTTCATCGGGCCGGACCGTACAGGCCCCACCGTGATTCGTCCACGCCACCGCGCTGAGGGAGAGGGGTGAGTTTGCGGTTGCGCTAGGGCGTTACCCCCAGAAGAAGCCGACGACGATGCCGAAAATGCAGACGCACAGCAGCATCACGATCGGCGCGAGCACGGCCGCGACGATGAGCCAAACTACCTTGGAGCTGCCCGTGGGGGCGCCTGCGGTCTTCATTGGTTTTTGCAATCGTAGAGGGCACGCAGGCTCTTACCCGTCTCGATGCTCTCGATGAAGACAGAGCTGACTCCAATTGCCGCGCCAATCGGCCCCAGTGTGGCTCCCGCGGTTGCGGCGACGATGACCTCTTTGGCCAGCTTGGCCCCGGCTAGCCCTGCGCTTCTTGCTTCGGCGGTGCACGGAGGGGTTCCTCGAGCGGCGTCCGCTCGCCTCACGAGGTCGCGCGTACCAGCGTTGCCCTCGATGTAAACCGGGGGGATGTCCACGACTGGCGGCGACGCGGCCCCGGTGGCCGCCGGCGGGTCGGCGCAGCTGGCGATGGTGGGGTCGCAAATACTCGGGCTGTTGTTCGAAATGGCTGTAGTCAAGAAAACCTCCCGCAGCCAGTTCCGGCTGCACCCCAGCTCATCGCTACGAGCGCGCGGGCAGTTGCGTGAAAAAGTGGTAGCAGCCCGAGCCCGGGGCTGGCTTTCGGCCTTCCCCGACTCGTCCACGGCAAGTACGCTCCCGCGCCTTGCCGACCGGAGGCTTCTTCGCCCAGCTGCTCGAGAAGGCGCACGACGTGGTGCGCTTCAACACGCTGGCTTACGCGGTGTTCTTGGCGCTGGTGTTCACGGCGTCGTGGCTGCTGGCGTCGCGGGGGCGGCTGCGGCTGTGGCTCTTGCTGCTGGCCAGCTATTTTTTCTACGCGCAGTGGGATCCGCGGTTTCTGGCGTTGATCTGGGCGTCGTCGACTGCGGATTGGCTGCTGGGCAACGCCATTGGCGCGGCGACCGACGCTCGGCGCAGAAAGCGGCTGCTCGTCATCACCGTGGTGATGAACCTGGGCGTGCTGGGCCTGTTCAAGTACTTCGATTTCGGGGTCGCGCAGCTGTCGGCGCTGCTCTCCCAGCTCGGCTTTCACCCGCCGGAGCTGGCGCTGCGGCTCACGCTGCCCATCGGCATCAGCTTCTTCACCTTCGAGTCGATGAGCTACGTGATCGACGTGTATCGGCGCGAGCTGCCGGCGCACAAGAGCTACCTCGAGTACTTGGCGTTCGTGGCCTTCTTTCCGCACTTGGTGGCCGGCCCCATCGTACGCCCGCGCGATTTGCTGCCGCAGCTGCGCGACGCGCCGCGCTTCGACCCGACGCTGGCCAGCCGCGCCCTACTCATGATCACGCTCGGGCTCGTGAAGAAGCTCGCCATCGGCGACTACCTGGGCCTCAACCTCGTCGACCGCGTCTTCGACTCGCCGCTGTCGTACTCGGCCCTCGAGTGCTACGTGGCGCTGGTCGCGTACGCGGTGCAAATCTACTGCGACTTCTCCGGCTACACCGATATCGCGATCGGCTCGGCAGCGCTGCTCGGCGTGCATTTCCCGCGCAACTTCGACTCGCCGTACCAGGCGCACAACATCGTCGATTTTTGGCGGCGCTGGCACATCTCGCTCTCCACCTGGCTACGCGACTACCTGTACATCCCGCTCGGGGGTAACCGCCGCGGGCGCGTCCGCACCTACGTGAACCTGCTGCTCACCATGCTGCTCGGTGGGCTGTGGCACGGCGCAAACCTGACCTTCGTGGTCTGGGGGGCGCTGCACGGACTACTGCTCGCCGGCACGCGCGCGTTCCAAGAGCTCTTGGGCCAGAAGGGCACAAGTGGGGCCGCTCACGCCGGGCTTCAAAGTTCTTTCTGGCGCGTGGTGAGCGTGCTGCTCACCTTCCACGCCGTCACCTTCTGCTGGCTGTTCTTCCGAGCCAAATCCCTGGGCGATGCCGCTACCATTCTCGAGCGACTGAGCACGTTTTCGACCTTCCACCCCAATCTCGACCCGCGCCTCTTGGGAGTCTTGGCGGTAGGCCTGGTCTCGCACTATGTTCCCGAGAGATGGTACCAGCGGGTGCTCGGGGCTTTTGCCGGTCTGCCTGCGTTGGCGCAAGCTGCGGTGCTCGTGGTATTGGCGTTGTCCGTGCGTGAGATGGCAAGCCTCGAGGCCGTGCCCTTCGTCTACTTCCAGTTCTGATGAGCGAAGAAACCAAAGATCAAGCCGAACCGCTCGAGCCTACTCAGCCCAGTGAGGCCGAGGCCAAGCCCGAAGCCGCCGAGTCGGAAGCAGCTGCCCAGCCCGAGGCGGCCGCCGCGTCCAAGGCCAGCGTTCAGGAGCCAGACGAGGACGGCGCCGTGCTGGATGCGGCCGGTCGTGAGCGGCCGCGTTTCCTACTCGGCTTCCCCGAGCACCCCGATTTGGCCCGCCTGGCAGCAGCCTTCGAGGCAGGCAACTACGCGCTGGTTCGCGCCGAGGCCGAGAGGGTGGCGGAACGCGCGGAGAACCCTGCGGTGCGTGACGCAGCGCTCGAGCTGCGTCGTCGCATCGATCCGGATCCACTGGCGAAGTACCTCCTCGCCCTCACGGCGGCGCTACTCCTCTCGCTTTCGTACTTCGCCTACCACCACTAGCGCGCGCTGACGCTTAACTACGGAATACAGGGCTTACGTCATGAGCATTCGCGACCTCGGTCTGTGTTTGGTGCTGCTGGCGCTACTCTGCTGTGGTGGTGAGCAGCAGGCCAAATCTCCAGATGGCAGCGTCGGCGGTCCGGTGACGGACTTGGAGCGGCTCTACCCCCTCGCGAACAACACGGTCTTTTCCTACGTCACGACCGACGATTCCGGCAACACGGGCATCTACGTGATCGAAGTCAGCCGTCCGCGGCCCAACCTGGCGGAGCTCAAGATCGCCAGCAAGGTCCACCGTCGCGAGATCAGCGCCGACGGTATTCAAGTGCCGGGCGGTGGCTACGTGCTCCGCGCACCGCTCATCGCGGACGCCGAGTGGCCGGGCGAGTTCGGTAGCGTTGCCGTCAAGTCACTGAGTCGTTCCATCAAGGTGCCGGCAGGCGAGTTCGGCAACTGCGTCGAAACCGTCGAATCCGCCCACACGCCTGCTTTCAGCAAGACCGCCACCAGCGTGTTCTGCCCTGGCGTCGGTATGGTCTATTACCAGTTCGAAGGCGAGCAAGACGGCGTGCCCGTCTCGCTGAGGCTCGAGCTCAAGACCTTCGGGCCGCGCTTCACGGGTATCTAGCTCAGTCGGTGCCGGCGTCAGGCTTGAGCGGCACGAGCGTGACTTCGCGTTCGACCTCGCAGTGGCGTCGGTCGTCGAACGACAAGGCTTGATCGTCCACGGGCTCGAACCCAGTCGCGTTGACGTCGACCCGCGCCGGGCCTTGCGTGTACAGGCCGCAGCGCAGCGCCCAGACGCGCTCGTCGGTCGTGGGCGTCGCGACGACGCCGGCGCCGCCTGCGCCTGCCCCGCCGACCAGCGCGGGCGCGTCCGACGGGGCGCCCCCTGGCGTGAGATCCTCCATGCACGACACCGCTTGCGGTGTTCGGGGGTTGCCGAGCTCATACGGCTCGCCCTCTGGATTGCCGCCGTAGCGGATGTTGATGCGCGTGTCCGTGGGCAGCGGGCCCGTTTCCGCCCTCACGACCAAGTTGAAGCTCGGTCCTTCGCACGGCCGCTCGGGTCGGTGATCCGGACCGCATGCAACGAACGGAGTAGCAGGCAACCCCAGCAGTACTAACCAACGCCAGCTGATCAAGACGCGTGGAGCTTAACATTCGTCGGTGCTCGTCGCTGAAACATATTCGAAGCCAGCGGCGGTTCACGGCTCGCAGAGCAGCCGTTGAGCCTGACCGTGGAGGGTGGCAGTGTGGGCCAGCTTGACTGATCACTCGACCCGCTCGCGATTCCTGCTGTCGGCTGCGCTGCTGACCGGTGTCGTCGTTGGCGGCGGACTGCTCTTTTGGGGCGTCGAGGGGACGGCCTATTCACTGTTCGACTCGATCTATTTCGCCCTGATCACGGTGTCGACCGTGGGCTACAGCGAGCTGCCGCGCATGGAGCTGATGCCGATGGCGCGCGTGTTGGTCATGGGCTTGATCGTGGCGGGCGTGGCGTCGGTCGCGTTCTTTCAATCGTCGCTCACGGCGGTGATGGTCGAAGGCGTGATCGGCAAGGCGTGGCGAAGGAACCGAATGGAACGCAAAATCGCAGCCCTGAACGGGCACACCATCGTCGCAGGCTGCGGTCGAACTGGCCGCTTCGTCATCGAAGAGCTGGTCGGTAGCGGCAAGCCCTTCGTCGTCATCGACCAAGACGCCCGTTTGCTCGAGCAGCTGAACGCGGAGCACGACGGGCAGCTGCTCTTCGTAGTGGGTGATGCCACCGACGATCACTCGCTCAAAGCTGCCGGGGTCGAGCGGGCCAGCGGGCTGGTGACCGCGCTGACCAACGATCCGGAGAAATGTTTTCGTCACCATTTCCAGCCGCTCACTCAACCCGGCGATTCGGATCGTTTCCAAGGTGGTTACGCTCGGCGCCGAGGCAAAGCTGGAGCGCGCGGGCGCGAACGCCACCGTGAGCCCGCACCGCATCGGAGGCCTACGCTTGGTGACCGAGCTGCTCCGGCCGCACACTGCCGAGTTCTTGGACCAGATGATGCGCGGCACCGGCGAAGGCCAGCTGCGCTTCGACGACGTTGAAGTTCGCAAGGGCAACCGCTACGAGGGGCAGACGCTGCGCGAGGTTCGGATTCGCGACCAAGCCAACGTGCTGGTCGTGGCGATTCGCGGCGCCGATGGCCGCTTCGTCTACAATCCTTCGGCCGAGCAGGCCATCATGTCTGGCTCGTACATCGTCGTGCTCGGGACGACGGAGGGCGTGCTGCGCCTGCGCGCCATGTTGGGCGACGGGGCCTGAGCGCCTGAGCGCATGGTTTTCGTGCTTGTCCCGCAAGCCTTGCGCTCTTCGACGCGCTGCTCGAGCGGAAGCAGTCAATCGCAGCGGGCTCGAGCCGGTGGCTCCAAAGTTGCACGCACTCGCGCGCTAGGAGGTACCGATGTCCCCAGCTACTCAAATGGTTTCGGAGCTCATGAGCCAGCCGGTAGTCAGCGTAGGTCCGGGAGCCAGCGTCGAAGAGGTTCGCACGCTCGCCAAGAGCAGGGGCGTGCATCATGTGCCAATCGTCCAGCGTGGCAAGGTGCTCGGCGTCGTCTGTACCTGCGACTTGACCGAAGCCAGTCCGGACCTGCGGGTCATACAGCTGGCACGCCGCAACCCGGTAACCGCGGAGCCAAACTGTAGCGCCACTGACGCGGCCAAGCTGATGAAGGACAACGCGGTGGGCTCCGTTCTGATCGCCAACCGCGACGGCCTGTGGGGGATTGTCACCCGCGATGATCTCAGCAGGGCCGGCGCCCACCTGGCGCGCTCACTGGCGGAGCTGGAGTGCGCTGCATGCCACTCCAAGCACCACCTTAGACAGAGCGCAGGCGATACGTTTCTCTGCGCCGCCTGCGCCGATCGCGCTAGCGCCACGCACTGGTTCGACGAGGGTGGAGGCGATTAGCCGACCTCTACCTACTAGGGCTAGTCGGAAACACTAGCCGCTCGGAGCAGACCTTGGCTAATCTCCGCTAGAGTGAGAAGAACTACCCTCAGCCTCGCGTTCCTGGCGGCGCCCTGGGCGCTTGCCTGCACCACCACCACCACCGAACCCAAGCGTGGTGAGTTGGTGCTGGTGCTCCAGACGGACCTGTCGGTTCCCAAGGATGTCTCGTCGCTTCGAGTGGAGGTGCTCACCAGCGGGCGCGTGCAGTTTGCACAGACCTACTTGATCGGCCCGGCGCCCGAGCTGCAGCTGCCCGGCGCGCTTTCGATCGTCGCTGGCGACAACCCCGCTGATCCGGTCAGCATTCGCATCCTGGCGCGGCAGGTGCCCGACGGAGCCGATGGCGATCAGGGCGTGCCTCGGGTCTTGCGGGAGATCATCACCACGGTTCCGCCTGACCGGACGGCGATGCTGCCGGTGACTCTGCACTGGCTCTGCGCCGATGAGAAGTCACTCGACGTCAGCTCGTCAGGTGAGGTGAGCTCCGCCTGTGGCGAGGGGCAGACTTGCGTCGCGGGCAGCTGCGTCGCAAAGGAGGTCGACTCCGCGACCCTGCCAGACTTCGACTCCGCCGTCGTGGAAGGCACGAGCGAGACCTCGGGCTGCTTCGATGTGCTGCCATGCTTGGCCGGCGCACCGCTAGCCCCGGTCGATCCAGCGACTTGCCGCGTTGCGGCGCCGGCCGGAGACGCCTCGCTCTGGAACGTGGCGCTGCGTCTGCCGCCCGGTAGCAACGGAACTTGCGACGCAGCCAACTGCTACGTCCCACTCGACTTTTCGGACGAAGGCTGGTCGCAAGGGCCGAGCGGCACGCTTCAGCTGCCGGCCGCCGTGTGCGAGACGACGCCTCCGCGCGAGGTCGTGGTGGCGAGCGGCTGCAGCAGCAAGACGGCGCTGACCCCGATTTGTGGCCCGGCGTCGCGGTTCGAAACTGCCGTCGGCGGCGGTTCGCAAATGATGACGCCCGTCGACCCCAACATGATGATGCCACCGGTCGGTGGTGGGCCCGTCCCCGAGACGACCATGCTGACGGGCGTTCAGGATCCCAGGCATGTCGTCGTAGAACCGCTGGGCGTGTTCTTCTTGGGTCGAGCTACGGATGGGACCGACGGCGTTTTCTGGTGCGCCTTGGCCGGTTGCGACTCCATGGCACAGTCGCAGTGGCTGGGTCCCCCCGGCGGTCTCGCCGCCGGCTTTGCCCACAATCAGAGCCACCTGGTGGCGTGGGGCGTTCAGCAGCAAAGCATGCAACTGCACGCTTGCCCGTTCCCAGGAGGCTGCGCCGGAGGCAGCAGCGTGGTGATCGCCAACGGCAGCGCGACGAATCCGCCGATGCCCATGGCGACGCCAGGCTTGCTGGCGATGACCGAC
The DNA here is from genome assembly GCA_036261775.1 of Polyangiaceae bacterium. GTDB lineage: Bacteria > Myxococcota_A > Polyangia > Polyangiales > Polyangiaceae > PMG-095. The sequence goes on from DATAKF010000210.1 coordinate 47,684, forward strand.
TCCGCCGTGTTGTTCCGCGAAGCGGATCCCGGCTTGAGCATCCGCTCATGCAGCATGTTCGATACGGGCTGTGGCGCCGCCGCGCCTGCCCTCGTCACCGACTCCGCGCCCGTGATCGCGCTGTCGGTGAGCGGCGCCCGCATGGCCTGGTCCAACGCCGCGGGCGAGCTGCAGTTTTGCGAGCACGCGGCCTGTGAGGCCAGCAAGACGTCGGCGATCGGCGGACAAATGTTCGTGGCTGGTCCGATCCTGCTCGACGACACGGCGCTCTGGGCGAGCGATCGGGCGGTGAGGGCCTGCGAGCTGAGCGACTGCGCCGGTAGCGTGCGCGACTTGTTCAACTCGGCCGCGCCAGTGAGCGGCCTCGCCAGCGACGGGACCGACGCCTTCCTGGGCTTTCTGCGCGTGCCGCAGCCGCCGGTGCACGACATCGTCAAAGTTTCGCTGTCCGGAGACAGCTTCGGCTCGACGCTGCGCTCCGGCGACGGCATCGTGAGCGGCCTGGGCGTCCAAGGCGAGTTCGTCTACTCGTTCGTGGTCGATCCGAGCACGGGCAAGGGCGATCTGTTCAAGACTTCCAAGAGCGCCATGGTCGGTCCGCCGATGCCGTGACGGCGCTTCGGCGGCGCATGACCGACGGTGCTCCCCACGGAGCCCAAGCTCCCCATCTTCTTCATCGTCATTTTCTCCATGCTCCGGGCGCGTCGCGGCGCCGATTCATAGTGACCAGCTGATGACGCGAAAGGCGCCCTGGCCGTCATACCGGCCTCGCTCAACCGCGCCGCTCACACAAGACACGCGACTCGGTTTGTTTGAGCAACGAAAGGGCGCAAGCGCGGGCGAGTCGGTAAGCAGCGCGTGGCGCGTCTGACGCGGGAAAGTGCTCGACGACTGGTCCTGCTGAACCCGAGCACGTTGACCGAGTCGCAACTTGAATTGGCCCGCGCACGAAAAGTTGGAGCCGCCCTTGCGCAGCGCGGGGCCGCCACGGGTTCTAGTACGAGAAACCGAAGACGAACCCCACAGGGTACGTGGACTCCGGTCCGGCCAAGCCGATGCACGCATTCGCGGCCTTCGTCCTGCGCTGGCCTTGGCGCGTGCTTGCCTCAGTCTCCTTTTCTTGCACACCGACGCCGGTGCCGGGTTTTCCCGTGGCCGGCTTCATCAATGAACCGTCAGACATGCGCGAGGCGCGCGTCTGCATCTGAAAGGTATTGTCATCAATGTCGCCATCGCTCACTTCATTCAAACTGTTCGCAGGTCCGAGGTCAGCCGCTTGGCTGCTGGCAGCGGCGTCGCTCTCGGGGCTCGGCTGTGGCCCAGTGGATCCGACCGACCTCGAGGCAATGGGCGGAGAAGACTCCCCCCAAGCGGAGGGCGAGGTTGGGGAAAGCCAACAAGCGCTGGTCGCAGGTTGTATTCGAGGCGAATCGCGGCAAGCCGTGGGCGACGCCTATGACTTGTTGACCGGCAAATCCGGGAGCTTTCCCTTCAATGACGACTTCACCGCGTGTGAATCTACCGTCGGAACGACGCGCACCGACATGCGCTTTTTCTCCGACGCATACGAGCTCGAACGCGCCATGACCAGCAGCGTCAGCGTCGAAGGCAGTGGCTCATACGGTCCGTACTCGGCGAGCGCGAGCGTCAAGAAGACGGTCGAATCCAAGGTCAAGTTCTCGCGCAGCAGCATCGTCTTCATGGCCGACGAGGAGATCACGAACGCCAAGGTGACGCTGGATGGGAACGTCCCGTACTCGCCCTTGTTCGAGCAGTACGTCGCTAGTGGCGACAAGGTGAGTCTGCACAACACTTACGGCGATGCCTTCGTCAAGACGGCGTACATCGGGCACAGCATCAAGCTCATCTACACGGCAGACGTAGAACGCACGGACAAGTACCGCAAAGAGGACTTCCAAGCGGTGCTCAAGGCTTCGTATACCGCCGCGTCCGTGGGCGGGTCAGTGACGGTGAGCGGCTTCTCCAGCTCGCAGGTCTCCGAAATGACCTCCAAGATGCGCATTACCGTGCTGGCCATTACCCGTACCACGCCCGGGAAGATCCTCGACATCACGGAGCTGACCCTTGGTGAGGTGAAGGGACTGCTGACGACATTCCGAGCTGCCGCTCGCGTGGACAAGGGAGTCACCATTCGCACCGAGCTCACACCCTTTGGTCAGCATGGCGGCAAGACCGAAGCACAGTTCTTCGATTGGCGTTCGCGCGTGGCATCCATCGATGTCTTCGACCGCTACTACACCCAAGCCAAACAGCTTGCCGACCTTGGTACCACCTACAAGGACCTGACGAACCGCGGTCGCAACGGCATGACGAGCGCCCAATGGTACATCGATCAGTATCGCTCGCCAGCGGGCTTCCAAGGTTCTGGTCAGGGTGCCGCTGCCTTCGGAAACCACATGTACACGATGAAATTGGACGGCGAAGAGTACCTGAAGATAGTTGGTCAATCGCAACGCTTGGTGGGCACTCGTATGGGCAACGTGTGTGTCACGGTCGCGGACGGATCTGCGGGCTATCCTGGTGCGCAGCTCGCGGTAAAGGCTTGCTCCAATGACGATGGGCAGCTGTTCCGCTACGACTCGTCTACACGGTTGTTGCGCAGCGTCTCCGGCGACTGTGTAGATGTCTCGGGCGGTGGCGCCAACGGTGGCCTGGTGCTTGCTGCTTGCGCATCCTCGAGCCCTCCCACACAACGCTGGTTGTTCTCGGTGGGAAGCCGCAAGATCAGTGCGTTTAGCACGAGAGACATCCGTTTCGTTTCCAACGACTTGGGTGGCCAGTTCAAGGGCTCCAGCAACCAGAGCTTGAACGCGGCGGGCTGGAGCCGTGACGACTATCGCCAGTACCACTGGGAGCGGTTGTACTAAGCCAGAGCGAACTGTTCGGCGGCGGTTGCGCATGTCTGGGGCGCCGCAGGTTCGTAGTGGTGTGTGAAGCGGAACGCCGGTTCTTCCGGCACTTACAGGGAGAGGTAACGAATGAAACGTTTCGTGTCGATGATGACATTGGGCTTGCTATGGCTGATCGGAAGCCATGCCAAAGCGGAGACTCTGATCTACGCTCACGGCTGGCTTCCGGGCGGCAATGACCTTTCGTGGGCGAACAACACTTCGTCCTCGAGTGGCTACCCCTGGGGATCGATGCCTTCGGGAGCCGTGAACATCGCCTGGAACACGGGCGCCAACTGGACCCAGGCGATCGCCAACGCAAAGACGACGCTGGACGCGCGATGTTCCCGAGCGGCGGGCCAATCGTGCACGGTGGTCTGCCATTCTACCGGCTGTCCCATCACCGCCGCTGCGCTGGATATCCATGGCACGAGCGGCGGCGTGCCACGCTGGCGCATCAACCGTGTATTGACCTTGGGCTCGGCTGAAGGCGGTACCGAGCTTGCTAGCACCGGCGCAATGGCAAACGTCGTGGCCAGCATCTGGGGTGGCAGCGTCGTTACTCCGTCGGTTTCGTACCTATCGCCTTCTTACGTGCGTGGTGCCTACGACCACAATGACACCGCGGGCTCGGCGTTCTTCCACGTCGCGGGATACGACGGCGGTTCCTACGGGAGTGCGGGCTTGTTGCCCGGGCAAGACGACGGCGTCGTGCCTTTTCATAGCGCTTGCGGCTACGTGAAGGTCTTCAGCGCGACGCAGTGCTCCAACGATTGGGAGTGGGTACGCAAGACCTCGTGGGGCGTACCGTACTACGTGATGCGTGAGGTGGCTCGTTGGACCAACCACACGCGCGTGGAGTATTGCGGGCGCGACGGCTGCGACAAGACCCACATGCAGCTCGTGGCGAACGAGTTTCAGAACCTGGCAACGGTGCCGAATCCATGAAAAGCTGGCTCACGAGGCGCTCCGCACTGCGGGGCGCCTCCGGGCTCGCATTCGCCTGCTTCGCGCTCGTTGCTTGGCGGTACGTGAGCCACGTTCCATCGCCCCGGCCCGCGCCCGAAGCGGCAAAACCCGAGCCCCAATCCGCTGCCCCTGCGCGCGCGCGTGCGCGGCTCCCGACCAATACCCCTCAACTAGCCCTCGATCCCGACCAAGTGCCCGGAGCGACCCACGCGGCCGCCCTGGCCATGTTCCGCGAGTACAGCAAATACCCGCCCAACTCGCGGCCAGTGGACGATTCTCATTCCGACGTCGCCGAGCCGCTGACGATCGCGGCCAGCGCGCAACCGCTGCTACGTAGCGACGCGGCAGGGAAGAAGGTAGGCAGTGGCGTTTTCTGCTGGATGCAACCCGCGCTGAATCAGGTCAGCCGCGGTCAGGTGCAGCGCCTGACGCTGCGCTGCCTTCGTGGGCTCGAACGCGCCACTCCCGCGGCCACCGGCCTGCCGCTGGTCATCGAGAGCGTAGAGGCGGAAGTGTTGGGGGCCGCGGGGCCAGCCCCGATCCCCCTCGGCGGTCTCAGGTTCGTGGACGACGGTTCGAACGGTGATGAAGCCGCTGGCGACGGGACGTACACTGCCAACCTTCCGATAGTGGAGCAAGTGCCGGGCCTCGTCGACCTCGTGGCACGAGTTCGTCTGGCAAACCGCGAGGCGGACGATCCGCTCGACGCTCAAGCCCTGAGCGCCCACTTCTCGATCTCGGCGCTGCCCCCGGCGCGCTTCGTCGAGCGCGTCAGCGATCGCTTGGGCGACGGGTCGCTGATCGTCACCGTGGGGCTTCAAGTGGAGAAACCTGGGCGCTACCGCGTGTTTGCGAACCTCGAACACGACGGAGAGCTGCTCGCCTACGCCAAGGAAGACCGCGATTTGGAGGCTGGGCTCCAGCAGATCGAGTTGCTGTTTTTCGGCAAGATCTTGCACGACTCCGGCATCGACGGCTCTTTTGATGTCACGCAGCTCCGGGGCCAACGCTTCAATCTGGACGGCAACGAGTCAGGCTCGCTCAGCGAGCCGCTGTTGCCCGTCGAGCGAGCGCACCGTACCGCAGCCTACCGCGCTGCTGATTTCTCGCCCGACGAGTGGACGTCCCCCTACAAGGAAGAGCGAATCAACGAGCTTACCGCGCTCGCCGAACGCGAAGGAGATTGAGGACGAGGTGGCAGCCGCCGAACGGCGACGTTATCGCGGCAGCGTACGACAACACACTGACGCGCTATTGCCTGAGTGAGTAGTTCCGCGTCTCCCTGCTCGCGTTAATCTTGCTAGCATCGCGCCATGGCCTCTTCGGGTGGTTCTCCGGCGCCACAGGGCTCCGCGCTCCTGGTCCTGGTACCGATCGGGATTGGCTTGGCAATCATTGCGAGCCTTGCGGCTTATTTTCTCTGGCCGCGGGGTGAGCGAATCGGGCAGCTGGATCTGCGCGCGGCGGCGCCGCAGCTGGACGTAGACCTCGCTGCTGGGGACACCCTGAACTTTCGCCTGGACGCGACGGTACGGAGTACCGACTATCCAAACAGCTCGCGGAGTCGGACCAACGCCGTCCACGATGAGCTCGCCGCCTCCAAGATCACCGTTGAGCTGACGCTGAACGGCGCTGCTGTCGGCTCGGCTACTTGCGGCGCCTTCGATGGCAAGGCGACCACCACCTCGAGTGGGTCGGACGACGTCGCCACTTCGGGCCTACCGCTGCGGTGCACGCTTCGCGCTCGCAGCGCAGCGAAGTATCAGCTGCGCGCTCGGGTCGCCTGGGTGCCTCGAGACGTTCGTGCTGCAACGCTCGAGGTGCGACGCGAGCGAGCAAAGAAGTAACGCGCAGCCCTACCGTCGCGGGGCGTGCTAGAGTGCGCGTGGTGGTTAAGGTGAACCGCGGGCGCTCGAAGGCTTTGTACCTGCCTTGCGCGGTAGCCCTGCTGGTCGGATGCACTGCCGGTGAGGTGCGCCCCGATGGCGATGCGAGGGCAGAGGCAAGCGCAGTCGGCGCGAACTCGTCTACCGGTGCGAAGGCTGCGGCCGCAAGAACCGCGATGGTGGCTCGTGACCTTCTGGTGCCGACGCGGCCTGCGCCTGGTGCCTATCGGTTAGTGGAGGCGTTCGAGATTCGCGGCTGCGTGCGAAACAGCGGCGGCTGTTTTCCTCAATGCCTCGAAGAAAGGACCCGGACCTACGGGGTTGGGGAGGAGATCGCGGCCGACGTGTTCTTTTGGGACGACTCGAGTAAGGACTGGGGTGCCAAGGTCGTGGCGTTCGGAGTGAACCGAAGCATCCCGATGAGCTACCTCGCTCGAGTCGAATGAGCCTCGGCCGAGGCCCTCCAGCTGTACGCGCAGAAAACCGTCGGCGCGACTCGTCGGGCAGCTGGATGGTGGCGTCGACGCGAGCCCGCTTCATTCCCATCTAGCCCGAACCCGGCCCGCGCAACCATCAAGCAGCTCACGGAGCGTTGCGTTGGCTGAGCCAGTTGCGTAGCCCCAGTCCGCCCCACAGCAAGGCGCCAATCGCGAACACGGCGTACGCTCCGAGCATCACGCGGTCCTCGAGAATGAAGGGCATACCGATCGGCGCGCTGGCGACGACCAAGAACGCTGCCACGCCGCGCACCCGCGAACGCACCTCTTCCCAATGACCAAGGTGGAATGAGCCCGCCCAACAGCAGCACGATGCCACCGAGCAAGCAGAGCAGGAATCCGACTGTGGTCATACCTGCCGGTCAATCTAGCATTCTCAGTCCGTGGAGCTGCGGGGGTCCGACGCGGCTGCCTACGGTGATCGACGGCGCCACGCTGGCCAGGACTCAGCATCACGGTTGGCATGCTGCGCGGTTGGCATGCTGTGCTTCTCCGAGTCGAGCTGCGAACTAGCGATTCCACACATCTCGTGGCTGCACAGCCGCAGCCTTCTTGCAAAAGCTACTGCCGCGTCGCTTGGTCGGGACTTGCACATTGACTAGCTCGTTTGCGCTTGATTCCTTACGTGGCAGTCGTGCAGAATCTGGGCTTGTACGGTCTCAAGGACGGCCGGCAGGGTGAGGCTATCCTCGTCATCGGCACCGTTGGTAAGAGCACTGGCGAAGGGGAGATCGTCAAAACGGGCGGCGACGCATC
>DATAKF010000224.1:0-13484 GCA_036261775.1 Polyangiaceae bacterium
CGTCTTGCCGGTAATACGCTCGATCCGGTCCCCACATCCCCCACCACCGGGCGGAAGCCGGCCTCCTGGCTTGTCGGACTGGCGTACAGCCGGTAGGCTTTCGGGGTGCACAGGCGATTTGGTGGCGGGCAGACGACCGCTTCGCGGATCAAAAGCCTGCTCAGCTACGTCCAGGCAGAGCATGGCCGGGCGGAAGCCGACGCCTTTTTGCTCAGCACCAAGCTCGATCGCGACTACCTCGACGACGAAACGCGGCTGGTCCCCGTCGAGCTTTGGCATTCTGCTCTGGTCGCATTCGCCTCGCGATTTGGCCGCGAAGCGGTGCTTCGCACTACTCCGCACATCGTAGGTGCTGACAGCTTGGGCGCGTGGGCGCACGTGCTGCGCGGCACCGCAGATCCTGGCGGTGCCTACCGCCAGCTCGAGCTGCTGGGCGGCGAACAAGGCCGTACCGAGCGCTGGCGCACCCTCGATTCGGGTCCGAACTGGTGGCGCGGCAGCATCCGCATTCGACGCTCGTCGCCGGAAGAGAGCGACGGGCTTTGCTCGCTCGCGCGCCAGGCCGAGCTCGCCAGCGTGCCGCTCTTGTTCGGTCTGCCCGCAGGTCAGGTCGTGGCGCTGCCCAACCTCGACGGTCCGCAATCCGAGACAGAAGAGTTTTCGGTGACGTGGCGGGTGCCGGGCGTTTGGCCAGTCGGCGCGGGGCTCGCGCTGGGCGGAACGCTCGGCGTCACCGCGGCGTCAGCTTCGGAGCTGCTCGAGCTTTCGTTCGGCGCGGGCGCTGGTGTCGCGATTGGTTTCGGTTTGGGGTTGCTCGCGATGCACGAGTGGCGGCGGCGCATCCAAGCGCGCGCGCACCTGGTGCGCATTCACGCGCTCGAGCGCTCACAAACGCTGCGCGAGACCCGCGATCGGGGCACCGCGGGCTTTCAGCAAGGCGTGGTGGTGGCGGGCCAGTACCGGCTAACCGAGAAGCTCGGCGTTGGCGCCAACGGCACCATCTGGGAAGCCGAGCGGCTTTCGGACGGCAACTTGGTCGCGGTAAAATTGCTGCGCGCAGCCGTCGCCCACGACACCGTCGCCGCCGATCGCCTCCGCCGAGAAGCCGCGGCGCTCGGTCTGGCCTGGCACCCCAACGTCGTCGAAGTCTTCGAGGACGGCTACTTGCCGGACGGCACTTGCTACCTGGTCATGGAGCGCCTGCACGGCGAATCGCTGGCCAAACGCCTGCACCGCGTGGGCCCTTTGCCGCCCAGCACGCTGTTACCCATGGCGCTGCAGATGTGCGACGCGCTGGGCGCGGTGCACGCGGCCGGCATCGTTCACCGCGACATCAAGCCCAGCAACATCTTCCTCGAGCTCTTGCAGAGCGAGCAAGGCCAGCAGACAGATCACGTCAAGCTGCTCGACTTCGGTGTCGCGCGCGTGGAGTGGGCGGAGACGCGGCTCACCAACGCCAACGCACCGCTCGGTACGCGCGGCTACATGTCGCCCGAGCAAGAGCAGGGCCTGGAGATCGATCACCGCGCGGACATCTTTGCGCTCGGCAGCGTGCTGTACGAGTGCCTGACGGGCGAGCCACCGCCGCTTTCGCCGGCTTCCTTGTGGACGGGCGAGCGCGGCGCCGACAGCGGCGTGCACCGCGCCTCGGTCGACATTCCGGATCCGTGGCGGGTCTTGATTCAGCGCGCCATGGCGCCGCTGCCGCAGCAAAGGTTCGCGGATTCGCGGGCGCTGCGCGAAGCGCTGGTGCAGCTGGGGCGGGAAGCCGAGCACAGCGCCATCGCCTGAAGCCACGGAGAAGCGCCAAATCGAGGCTCAGGCGCTACGGTTTGCGGAATACGACGTAGTGCTGCCGGCCGCCTGCGAGCGGTAGACGCGCCACGATGTCGAAGCCTTGCGCCGTGGGGGTGAGCGCGGCACGGCGGTCGATTTCGCGCGCCAGTTCGTCGTGCGGCGGGTACGCCAGCAGCACCAACGCGTCGACGTTGCGGCGGCGCAGCAGCGAGTCGTCGATGCGCTTGGAGGTGTGCCCGCCGGGCAGCATCGCGACGGTTTCGTCGGTCACGCCCGCCAGATCCACGACCGTGAAGTCGCCGACGGCCCCGACCCAGCCGACGTCCGGCGACGCGACGACTTTGGCGCCGGCCAACGGTGCCCGCGCGGCTTCAATGAGCCGCGCACGGTCGGCGCCCACGCCGCGCGCCACCGGACCCACCGCGGCCGCCAAGTAGACGGACATCGAGCCCGCCAGCGCCACGCGCAGCCAGCTGGACCAAGCCGGGGCCACGCGCCACAGCTCGGCAGCACCCAGCACGAAGCTCGGCAGCACCGGCACCGCGAGGCGGTACAGGCTCATCCAATCACCGCCCGCCAGCATGAGCGCCGTGAAATGCACCAGGCCGCCGACCGCCACCACACGCGCCACCGGCGCCCCGCGGCGCAGGCTAAACGGCGCGCAGCACAAGAGCGGCAGGCCCGTCTGAACGCCGGCAAACAGCGCGTAGCTGGCGCCCTGAGCCAGATCCGACGGCTTGGCGAACACCGAGAGCGGCGCTGGGCGACCGAACAGCACCGCCCGCAGCACGCCGACCAACGCCACGGCTCCCAGAACTAGCGCGGGCGACTGCATGGCGCGCCCGAGCGACGCGCCGCCTTGCAGCCGCAACCCCAGCCGCATCCAGCAGCACCAGGGCGAAAGCTCTGGTCGCAACGCTGCCGCCAGCGCCGCCGCGGCGTCGGCCAGCCTGCCCTGCCCCAGCGCCAGCACGCCGAGCAGCGTGACGACGCCCGTCTCCATGCCGGACACCGCCCAAGCCGCCACTGGCGCCGTCGCGGCCAAGCAGAGCAAGAGCGCGCCGCCGTATGCGGCGGAGGTGCGGGGCATGATCCGACGCCCCAAAATGAAAGCAGCCACGGCCACCGCCAAGGCGCCGAGCCACTTGGCCGCGACCAAGGCAGCGAGCGGCCCCCCGCCAGCGAAGGGCGCCAGCAGGTGCGCGAAGCCCAAAGGCGTGACCGCGTCGACCACGGGGCCTCCAACGTTGAAGCGGTAACCGACGCCCTGGGCCAGGTGTGCGGCCATGCGGCAGGTGATCAGCGCGTCGTCGACCGTGAAGCCCCAGAGCCACGCCATGGCCAAGCCGACGCCGAGCGACGCCGCCAAACCGCCCCAAACGCCGCGAGCCGCGCTCTGCGCGTCTGGGGCAGCTCCGGGCGGCGTGCTCGAGACCATCCGGCGCATAAAGCCCGAGCATTTCGGCCGCGGCAAGCGCCTCCGCGCCTTCGAACCGGCCCGCGAGCGCCCCTAGCTTCCTTTCACGTGGGCTGTCCACTCCTCTGCGAAAGCATCTGAAAAGTGTCGTTTCAGCCCCCGGGTTCCTACGATTCGCTACACGGAATGACTGCGATAGATGTCGTCGTGCGGCCCCAAGCTGCAACCCCGCTTCCCGAAGCCCTCACCCCGCTTCAAGGCCTCTTCGATCTGTTCGTCGATGGCATCAACCTCACCGCCCGACTTACTGAAGCGCCGCAAGCCGCGCTGCTGGTCGAGCTGGGGCATGCCCTGTCGCAACTGAACCGCGGCAAGCGCGCTCGCGCCTGCTTCCCGCTGTATTCGGACGAAGAGGCTTGGGAGATTGGGCTCGAAGCCGACGGCGTCGACGCGCTGCTCAGCATCTACCGGGTCGGTCCCAGCCCGCGCGTCGCCATCTTCGATCGCCGCTTGCCGCTGGCAACGCTCACCCTCGCCGTCGCGCGCGCCTTGGAGCAAGCCGAGGCCCAGAATCCGTCGGCTGCCGTCGCCCCGGCGCGCCGCGCCTTGGGCTTGCCCTACCCGACCTACGCGCACGCTCCGCTCGAGCGCAAGAAGCTCGCGATTTCACCCAAGCCGGCCGGCAACGTCTGCTTCAGCGGCGAGGTCGAGCTCAAGCAGCGCAAGGCCGCAACGGCTGAGGCGCCCGGCCTCGAGCGCGCTGACTTGCACTCGCTGCTCGCCGCCGGGCGCTTCGCGCTCACGGTCAAGAACCGTACGCTGGAGCTGCCGTCGGTGCAGCTGTTCTTGATGGCCGAGCGCCTGCTCACGATCGCCGAAGACGTGCTCGACGCTTGGCGCAGCGAGCGCGCGGTGTTCCGGCGCGCCGAGCTGGACGGCTCGCAGCTGTCGGTGCGCCGCGGTCCCGGCAACGGCGCCCTGCGCGTGTCGCTGGTCGGCTCGTCGACGTCGGCTGACAACGAAGGCACCACCTTGGCCGACGTGCCGCCGCGCGGCTTCGTGCTGTCGTGCGCGCGCTTCGCCCTCGGCTTGGTCGACGCGCTGGAGCGCAGCGACGCCTCGCAGACCAAGAACCTGCGCCTGCGCTCGCTGCAGCGTGGCGCGCGCGCCATCGTGGACGTGATCAGCGAGACCAACGCCAACGACTCGCTGCAGAACCCAGAGCCCGACAGCTACCGCAGCTTCGGCCTGCCCCGCCCGGTCAACGGCCGCGGCACCTGGGAGCACGGCGGCAAGATGCGCTTCGTGCCCAAGTGGGTCGCCACCGTCCCGAACATCGATCTGCGCGCGACGTTTCAGTGCGGCGACAAGATCTTGGTCGGCTCGCAGCGTGAAACGGCTTGTTTGATGCGCGACACCGGCCGCGTGCTGTGGCGCGTCGCCGCCAGCCGCGCCGCCAGCGTCGTCACGCCCTTCGGCTTGGCGCGCCTAGGCTTCGACGGTCGCGTGGAGCTGCACGACCTGGAGACCGGCGGCGTGCGCTTCACCTCGCACATCGCGCCCCGCGCCGCGGGTGGCGCCACGGGCGCGCTCGTCAACGGCCCGGCGCTGCCCAAGCTGCTGGTCGTCGCCGAAGGTGACCGCGCGGTCACGGCGGTCGATCTAGTCTCCGGCGAGGTGCGCTGGCGCTACACCGGGCGTCGCCCGGCCAGCTACCGCATGCGCCGCGCCGGCAAGCTGCTGATCGTCGCCGGCGGCGACTCGGCCTTGATCGCGCTCGACGTGTTCACGGGCGAAGTCGTGTGGCGCGTGCGCGATCGTCTGCCCTTCTCGGGCGACATCTGCATCGATCACGACTCGGCCTTCGCGATCGCGGGCGGCCCCGTCGGCCCGTGCAAGCTCTTGCACGTCGATCTGTGGTCGGGCGCGCTGCGCTGGGCGCGCGAGCTCGAAGAGCGTCCGTGCACCGGCCAAGCCCCGCTGGTCAGCGGCAACACCGTGATCATCCCCACGCGCGACAAGCGCGGCGTTGGCGCCAGCGCGCTCTCGCGCGACACGGGCGCGCCGCTCTGGGAGCAGCCGCCCGGCTTGGCTTCGCCCACGACGGCCTGGCTCGTCGTCGACGATGGCTTGATCGCCAACACGGCCTCCGGCGCCCTCTTGTGCCTCGAAGCCAGCACCGGGCTGCCCCGCTACAGCCACGTGTTCTCGCGTCACGTCGAGGCCGACCAGCCCCGCCGCCTGGAGCCCGTGCTGCGCAACGGCGCGCTGTTCGTGCCGCAACACCAGGTCCACGTCATTCGCCCGCGCGACGGCGAGGTCTTGGGTACGTTGCCGAGCGACCTGATCCCGGATCTTTTGCGCGTGGACGAGCGCTGCGGCGCTTACGTGGCCGAAGAGAGCGGCCACTTGGCGGCGTTCTCGGTCGCGCCGCGGCTGTCTCTGGTCAAGTAACCTTCGGCGCTGCCGTGGAAGGCGGCAGCGAATCGATGCGCGACGGCAGCGGCCAGGGACCACCCACCTCGGCCGCCTTGGCGCGCAAGAAGGCGGCGATGCGCCGCATCGGCACGTCGGCAGGGCAGGTCTTTTCTTTCTCGGCCAGCACCTCGTCGGTGACGAAGCTCAAGCTATACGCGGCGGCGCGAAAGTCCGGCATGCTGCGCGACGCCGAAAGCATCAGCGGCATCACGCCGCGATAAGCCCCGCCCGACGCCGCAATGCGCTCGCTCTCGCCGCGGTCGCAAATGCCGCACGCCAAACAGCGGCTGAACGTCGACAGCTCGGCGCGCTCCGCCGCGGTCACGGGCGGCAAGCCGTCGGCGTCGTAGTTCTCGCGAAACGCCGCGATGCCACCGGCGGTGCCGAACAAACGTCGCAGCAGGCTCTTCAGCATTGCCAGGGTCAGCAGCAACCAAGCCTTCAAGCGCGGCGGCACCCCAGCAGACTGACACGCCCCCCGGCGCCGAGGGAGAACGGCGCCCGGGCCGGCGTAAGATCTACTGGAACTGCCCCCGTATCGTGACGCGTCACCGTCACCTGTTACGCCCGGCGCAACACACGTAACATAGCGTATTCATTACGCAATAAACACGGCACGGCACCTGCAAAACAGCTCCTCGTCCGCGGCACAGCCCGCGAAAAGGAGCCCGCGATGTGGTCCCCCGTAGCCGTCAAAACCTCCCCCTTCGTCCAAGTTACCGACCGCACGCCGGTCTCGCTCCACACCGTCCCCTCGACGCCGAGCGCGTGGTCGGAGACGGAGCTGCTGGACCGTTTGCTCGTGAGCGACGCCAACGCTTGGCGTGAGCTGAACCAACGCTACGCGCGCTTGGTCACCAGCTGCATTCAACGCGTCGTCGCCCGCTTTGCTCGTCGCGTCAGCGTGGACGCGGTCGAAGAGATCTACGCCACCTTCTCGCTCAAGCTGCTGGCGAACGACAAGCACAAGCTGCGTAGCTTCGAGCCGAGCCGCGGCAACAAGCTTGGCACGTGGCTGGGCATGTTGGCCACGCACTGCGCCTACGACTACCTGCGCAGCGTGCGCCGCGAGCCGAGCCCCGTGTGCTTGACCGAGGCCGAGACGCTGAGCACCGACCACCAGGACCCGTGCGAGAGCGCGATGCTGAACGAGCGCGCCAAGCTGGTGAGCGACCTGCTCGCCGAGTTCAGCGACAAGGATCGCCAGTTCGTCACGCTGTACTACCAAGACGGTTTGAGCCCCGAACACGTGGCCGAGCGCCTGGGCATCAGCGTGAAGACGGTTTACTCGAAGAAGCACAAGATCCAGCGCAAGCTGAGTGAAATCGTGGGCGCGCCGGCTGAAGTTGCGTGAAGTCCTGGAGCGTTACCGCGCCCGCCGCGCGCTTCCAGTTTGCGTCGGTGGCCGAGCACGGGGTAAATCGGCTGCGTGCTGCGCCTTCCGCGCGACCGGCTCCACACGGCCTCGCAAAGGTCGCGCCTCGGCGTCGCCGGTTGCTGGTGCGTGGCCCTTTTGGGCTGCGGCTCTGCGCAGCATCCGACTCAAAGCCGTCCCGTCGAGGCTGGCGGCCCTTCGAGTCGCATCGAAGAGCGCTCGCTCTCGGATCGCCCGCCGCTTTCGGTGATCGAGCGGCAAGGTGATCCCGAGGTCGCGATCGCCTTCGCGTCGCTTGCCGCGGCTGCACCAGACCTGCACGCGGCGCTCGGTGAAGTGCTCAGCCTGCGCCTCTCGCGCGCCGGCTTCCCCACCCAGCTGGTCGCGCACGGGCTGGGCTTCGAGCTGATCTTGCTCGCCGAGAACCCGGAGCGGGCGCGCCTGGCGACGCAAGCCCTGCTGCAAGCGCTCAGCCGTCCGCTCACGACGGCGGAGCTGGCTGCCGTGCCGGCGCCGAGCGAGACCGAGCAGGCAGCGCCCAGCGCCGTCGCGCAATGCTCGGCAGAATTGCCGAATCGCCGCCGCATTACGGACGCGGCCGAGCTCGACCGGGAACGCATCGCGACTTTTGCGCGGGATCGCGCGGCCGTGGCCGTCGTCGGCGACGAAGACGCAGCTGCGGCGGTGGGCAACGCGCTAGCGGCAGGTCCAGACTGGCCCGAGCTCGGCCGAGTGCGCTCGAGCTTGGCGGAGCGCGACGTGACCGAGGTGCTGCGCGGTAGAGCGACCTTGTCGGTGGCGGTGACGGTAGCGAACGCCGACCGTGCGCTGAGCGCTGCAGCTAGCCTGGGCGATCCGAAGAGCGCGCTCGGCGCCCGCTTGGCGGGGCTGGGCTCGGGCCTGCGGCTACGGCGCGTGGTCGCGACGGCGCACCCTGTGGGCGCCTGTTTGCGTATCGACAGCGATGTGGACGCCTCGCCCTTGCCCGACGCGCGCCGGCTCGGCTTCGCGATCCAGCTGATCGA
This sequence comes from Polyangiaceae bacterium, assembly GCA_036261775.1. Lineage (GTDB taxonomy): Bacteria > Myxococcota_A > Polyangia > Polyangiales > Polyangiaceae > PMG-095. The sequence continues at coordinate 8,093 of DATAKF010000224.1, forward strand.
GGAAGAAGCCGGCTTGTCGCTGGCCAAGGCGAGCGACGAAAATCGGCTCGAAGCGACGGCCCTTTCAGCGACCGATCCGCGCCTGGCCGCCCGCGCTGCCGCGTACGGCGCGTTGCTCGAGCCGGCCTCGACCGAGCTGGGTGCGCGCCTGGTGGCATTGTCGGCACCGGACGAAGCGCCGCTCGTGCCCAGCATCGAAGCCGCCATCGAGCAGGCCCGCGCCGAGGCTCCGGTGCTGGAGCAGCGGCTGCGCGTCGAGTCGGGGCAACCCGGCATGTGGGCGCTCGTGACGACGCCGTGCGCGGCCGTCAACGAGCGCGCCGAAAACGCCGGACACGCTGCGGTGCTATTCAGCGCCGCGGCGGCTGGCGCGACGCGCGGCGTGCGGCTCGAGCCGTGGGTCGGCGCCGAAGGGCTGGGGCTGCTCGGATTCGCCGAGCGCGCGCCCGGCGAATCCGACGCCGAAGCCGCCGCGCGCCTCGGCGACGCTTTGGGGCAAGCGCTGCTGGCGCCGCCCAGCGCCCTCGAGGTCGCGACGGCGCGCGCCGACTTGCTGAAAGCCGCCGGGAGCGAGCCCCACCCGCTGCTCGACGGGCTTTTGGAGGCGCTGGCACCCAGCCATTTTGGCGCTCTGGTCCCGCGCGGCAGCGCGACTTCCCTGCAATCGGCGTCGCGCGAAGCGGTGCTCGCGCGGCAGCGCGAATTGCTGCGTTCGCCGCACCGCTTGGCGATCTTGTCGCCCACGAGCGCGGGTGACGCGGCGGTCGTGACGCGCAGCCTGTCGCGTTGGCTCAAGACCCCCGACGCGCGGCGAGCTGCGCCCTGCGACAGCGAGCTCGCGGCCCCAGTGCGTGGCGAGCTGAGCCTGCCGCCCGGCAGCACCGCGGAAGGCAGCTACCTCGGCTTCCGCGTTCCTGCCAAAGCGGGCGCCGAGCTGAACCTCTTGGCGGAGCTGCTGAACCAGCCGGGCGGCGCGCTGGCCCGCACCTTGGCCGAGCCCGACCTGGCAGGCGCGGCGCGAGCCCTGGTGTTCGGCACCAGCTCGGCGCGTGCCTTGGTGGTGCAAATCAGCGCCTTCGAGGGTCGCGAGCAAGAGGCGCTGTCGCGGGTGCAAAAGCTCTTCGAGCGGCTCGCCAGCGGCGGCGGGCTCATCCAAGCCGAGCTGGAAGCAGCCATCGCGAAGCAGCGCTCCGCGCGGCGCTTGGCGGCGCTCGACCCGCGCTACCGGCTCGTGCAATTGCTGGAGCCCGGCCCACCGGCTCCCGTCGACGCAGCCGCGCTGCGCAGGCTGACCGCCAGTCTACGTCCGGAAGCGGCGGTCGTGGCCCGGCAAAGCGCCCGCCAGCTGCCTCCCAGCAGCGGAAAAACCCCGACTTCTCGCTAGCTACCGCCGCGCTTTGCGCTCCCGGGCCGACGTGATAGCGAAGCCCGATGGAAGCCCGGCAAAGCGTTCTGATTCTCGACTACGGCTCGCAGTACACGCAGCTCATTGCGCGCCGCATCCGTGAGTCGAGCGTCTATTGCGAGATCCATCCGGGCACCATCCCGGTCGAGAAGATCAAGGCCATCGCGCCGAACGCCATCATCCTCTCGGGCGGCCCGCAGAGCGTCTACGACGCTGATTCGCCCAAGAGCGACCCCAAGCTCTTCGAGCTGGGCCTGCCCGTCTTGGGCATCTGCTACGGCGAGCAGCTGATGGCGCAGCAGCTCGGCGGCAAGGTCGAGCCGTCGAACGAGCGCGAATACGGCCCCGCAGAGCTCGAGATCGCCGAAGCGGTCGGCATCTTGGGCAGCTTCAAGGTCGGCGAGAAAATCAACGTCTGGATGAGCCACGGCGACCGCCTGACGGCGCTGCCGCCTGGTTTCCGTCCCATCGGCAAGTCTGGCAACGCGCCGCTTGCCGCCATCGCCGATCCGGCGCGCAAGTTCTACGGTATTCAGTTTCACCCCGAAGTGGCGCACACGCCGCGCGGCCTCGAAATCCTGAAATCGTTCCTGTTCGACGTGGCCGGCATGTCCCCGAGCTGGACGCCGGGCTCGTTCGTGGACGAAGCCATCGCCAAGATCAAAGAAGCCGTGCCCCCGGACGCCCGCGTAATCTGCGGCCTTTCCGGCGGCGTCGACTCGTCGGTCGCGGCCGTGCTGTGTCACCGCGCGCTCGGTGATCGGCTCGTGTGCATCTTCGTCGACAACGGCCTGCTCCGCGAGGGCGAGTTCGAGAGCGTGACGGCCATGATGCGCCAGCACTTTCACTTGAACCTGATCCCGGTCAACGCGCGCGATCAATTCTTGGAAGAGCTGGCAGGAGTCACGGATCCGGAAAAGAAGCGCAAGACCATCGGTCGCGTGTTCATTGACGTCTTCGACGCGCACGCCGCCCGCGTCGAAAACGCGCAATTCCTCGTGCAGGGCACGCTTTACCCGGACGTGATCGAGAGCGTCAGCGTCAAGGGCCCCAGCGCCGTGATCAAGAGCCACCACAACGTGGGTGGCCTGCCCGAGCGCATGAAGCTCAAGCTCATCGAGCCGCTGCGCGAGCTATTCAAAGACGAAGTACGCCGCGTCGGCGAGGCTCTGGGCATGCCGCACGACGTGCTGTACCGCCAACCGTTTCCGGGCCCGGGCCTCGCCGTGCGTTGCCTCGGCGACCTGACCGAGCCCCGCTTGGCCGTGCTGCGCAAGGCGGACGCGATCGTGCAGGAAGAAGTGAAAGCCGCCGGCCTTTACGAAGCGATCTGGCAGGCCTTCGCGGTGCTGCTTCCGGTGCGCAGCGTCGGCGTCATGGGTGACGACCGCACCTACGACGAAACCTGCGTGATCCGCGCCGTTACCTCTAGCGACGGCATGACCGCCGACTGGGCGCGTCTGCCCCACGATTTGCTCGCCAAAATGAGCGCCCGCATCACCAACGAGGTGAAGGGCATCAATCGCGTGGCTTACGATATTAGCTCCAAGCCCCCCAGCACGATTGAGTGGGAGTGAGCAGTCTCGTCGCGAAGACCATCAGGTCCACCCGAATGAGGACGCTTGGCTATCGTTTTTCTTTTCGCTCCGCTGATGCCCGGGAGCTCGGGGCGACTCGCGCGTGGCGAACCACAGCTGGCGCTCGGCCTCGCCGAGTTATCCCAAACCGCCTCTCCGTTTCGATCGTGATCTGCTCGCGCCAAGGTCGGCTGACCCCGATCCACCACTCGGGGCGGTGGCCCCGAGTGGGAGCTTTCTGTAGAGCGGGCAGCAGCGGATGAGCGGGCGCACCATGAGCGGGCAGCAGCAGGCGGTCATTCCGACCAAAGCCGAACGGCTCACGGAGCGTCTCACGCCTTGGGTGTCACTCCTGGGCGTCATTGGCTTCGTGATCGCGATCCTGCTCGGCGCGTGGGGCTGTGGGCCCGTGCCGCGTGCGGCGGTGTCCCTCAGCATGGCCTACGCGCCGAAGACACCGGCTGACGCCAGCGTCAGCATCGACGAGCAGTACATCGGCCCGCTCGGCTACGTCGCCGCCCACGGCGTGCGTCTGCCCGAAGGCGAGCACCGCATCTCCGTCACCAAAGCCGGCTTCTTCCCCTGGGATCGCCTCGTTACCGCCGGCCGCGACCCCATCAAGCTCGACGTCACGCTCGAGCCAATTCCGGACTGAAGCGGTCGACGCCCGCCTGACGCTCTCAAAGCAGCAGGCTGGGGTCGCAATGCTTCACAGGCTGTTTCAAAGCAGCAGGCTGGGGTCGCAATGCCTCGCAGGCTGTTTCAAAGCAGCAGGCTGGGGTCGCAATGCCTCAACGGACTTTTCCGAGGCAGCTGGCTGCCCTTGGGAGGCGTCGCAGGCGTTGATTAGAGCAGCTGGCTGCTCCAATTGGGGGCCACTAGCTCGAATTAGAGCAGCCAGCTGCTCCAATCCAAGCCTCGAGGCTGTGCTCGTAGCAGCCGGCTGCTCCGGGGAGGTGCGCGCCCTACTTCGCCGCGCGCTTGGCAGCCGGCTTCTTGGCGCTCTTGCGGGTCGACGCCTTCTTGGCAGCCTTCTTCGCGCTCTTGCGCCCCTTCGGCGCTCGCTTGCCGCTCACCGGCTCCTTGTCACCGCCCCGCGAGTACTCCACGAACTCAGCCATCAAGGCGGTGCGGATAGCTTCGACCAGATTGTTCAAAGCGGCTTGAATCGCGGGCTGTTGCATGGACCCACGACCCTAAGCCACCCGGGCCCAGCGCGATACCCGCTCTGCCCGAATCGGCCTTCGCGTCGGTCGCCGCCCTCGAGAAAGACTCATGCCGCGTCGTTCGCTTTTGCTCGATGAACGCCCGCCCAAAGTCCTCTTCCGCCGCTAGCGCGTTGTGCGCTCGGCAGCGCAGGGTCAGGTTAGCGACCTCGTGGCCGCGGGGTTTGCCGCCAATTCCGGATCCATCCAGTCGCGAGGCCGCTCGCCCGGAGCCAGATATCGCACCGGATACAACGCGAGCATCGTCTTCTCGTGGCTCACTCTCCCCACGCCCTTCACGACAGGCCCCAACGGTTCGATGCGGGCCGGCACATCCGGCAACGGATCCAGCTCTCGCACCAGCCGCGCAATTTCCCGCTTCGTCCGGTGCTTCGCTCGAGCCAAAACGTCGCAAAAATTCTCGGACGTGAGGTGTGGCCCAACCGTCAACAGCGCTGTCAGATGGAGCTCACCACTCGCGATGGCATCGAGCAGCGCCGGAAACTTTCGTACCAGCCGCGCCGCGCTCACGCGCCGAAACGCCGCGTCTTCGGAAAACCGCAGCTCGTAGGCGCAGTAGATGTAGAGGCTCGAACAAGCGCGCGTCCGATAAATCCCACGCGCTTCGATCTCTCCAAGATGCGTGAGCAGCGCCGCCAAGACTTGATTGGAGGCCCCAACCAAGCGGCGGGTACCGGCGAGCAGATCGCCGTCGGAGATCTCCGCGAGGTTGGGAGAAAGCGCATTCGGGTCAGCGCTGTCGTCCATGAAACAACCCTACACCCGAGATTTTGGAGCTCCCTGACGCCACGAGAACGGCGTTTCGAGCATCGCAACGCTTTGCAAATCATCCGCCTCGCCAACCTCGTTTAGCGTGCGAATGCGGCGCTTGACGCAACGACTCTCGAAGCCGCAGCAAACATCGACTCGAAGAGCGTTGAAATTCTCGTCAAGCACAACCCGAGCCTTGCCGCGCTTTTTCGAACTTGGCCGCTCGTTGGGCTAGCCCGCGTTTCGCTGCGCCCTTCAGTTCCGCTGTCCGTCCGGCCCCCGGTTCCGGCGCGAGCCGCTTCTGAACAAGATCCCGCCCCTACCCCTGGAAAACCCCCGAGGCCTGAGCTAGGTTCCGCGCCTCTTATCTCACTCGCTAACTCCGGGGTGTACCTCAACCTGGTAGAGGGCCGGCTTTGGGTGCCGGCTGTTGG
>DATAKF010000247.1:0-15955 GCA_036261775.1 Polyangiaceae bacterium
GGAAGAGTACGTCAGTCAAAGAGCGCGAGGACAAGTCGTGGCGGCTCGAAGTCGCCATCTACATGCCCAAGGCGCCGGACGTGCCGCACGTGTCGATGAAGTTCGAGTTCCAGCCGACCGCTTACTACGCGCGCGACATGACCGACGGCGACAAGCTCGTCGAGCACACGGTGCCCCTGACCGACCGGCAATCGCTGATTGAGAGCGTCGACGTCGGCTTCTTGGACAGCGGCTCCGGCAAGATCGAGGCCCGCACCCGCTTCAGCTTCAAGGTGACCCGCGCGCACGGCTACGAAGCCGGTGAGTACAAGGTCACGATCCGCGACACGCGCAACGGGCAGATCGTCGGCACCGCTCAGACCCTGAAGTTCCAGGGTGAAAACGAGACCATCGACCGACGCGCCATGGTCTTCGCCTCCAAGGACAAGAAGAAGGAAGAGAAGAAGCCCGAGGGCGACTCCGGCGGCGACAAGCCCAAGGAAGAAGAGAAGAAGGCCGACGCGCCCGCTGAAGAAGCGCCCGCGGCCGACGCTCCCGGTGGCGAGGACGACAAGCCGACTCAAGACGACAACGCGCCCCCGCCCGTCGAGGGCAAGCCGGGCGGTTGTGGCTGCAAGATGGCTGGTGGTGAGCGCTCGAACGCGGCCGGCCTGCTCGCGTTGGCGGGCGTGGCCGTGCTGGTGACGCGGCGCCGCCGCGCTGCCTGAGCCCCGTTCACGCTGCGGCAGTGGCCGCTACGTATTGGACGAGCCGCGCGACGCCTTCGGCGAAGACGCGCGGCTCGCCGAGCAGGCTGACGACGACGTACGGCTCGCTCTCGAAGTCGTAGTACCAGCCTGGCTGCACCAGAACCTCGGCCTCTCTCACGAGGCCTAGCACCCACGCTTCCTCGCTTTGCACGGCGGGCAAGCGCAGAACCGCGCTCCAGCCTGCCTCGGCGCGCAGCAGCGTGGCGGGCGACGCCTGCAGCGCACGCTGCAAGGTGGCGTGATTGTCGCGACACCGCCTCGCGATCGCTTCGGTGACGAGCGGGGCTTGCGCGAGCAGCTCGGGTAGCGCTTGCTGAATCGGCGTCGCGACCGACAAGAAAGTGTCGGCGATCAGCTCCAGGCGCGCGCACGCCTCACGCCGAGCCTGCGCGGGCCCAGACACGACCGTCCACCCGAGCTTCAGCTGCGGCAGGCCAGCGCGCTTGCTCAAGCCGTCGAGCGTGAAGGTCAGACCGGCGTGCTCCGTCGACTGCGACGGCGCACGGTCCTCTGCCAAGGAAAACGGCTCGAATACCTGGTCGCAGATCAGCGGCAAGCCCAGCCGATACAGCTCGTCGCGCTCGCTTTGGCGCAGGTAGTGCCCGGTCGGATTGTTGGGCGAAACGACCACGATGGCTCGCACTTGGGGCGTGACGGCGCGGCGTACGGAGTCGAGGTCGAGGTGCCAAGCGCCATCGTAGGCCAAGCGATACGGCACGGCTTGCACACCTTCGAGCTCGGCCAGGTGCTCGAAGAGCGGATAGCTGGGCGCAGGCACGAGCACGGCGTCGCCAGGATCGCAGAGCAGCTTGAACAAGAAGGCGTAGGCTTCGCTGGTGCTGGCCGTGAGCAGCGTATCGACCGCGGGCGCGCCCGTGAGGCGCGCGACGGCTTCGCGAGCGCTCGTGAGGCCGAACGGCTCTGGTTGGTACACGAGCGACGCGGCCTGAGCGCGCTCCAGCACCCGCACGAGCTCCGCTGGATAGGCAATACCGGCGATGGTCGGGTTGCTGCTCGTGAGATCGAACCGGGGCTTGCCAACCTTCGCCAAGAGCGCGTGAACCGCGTTCAGCGAACGGTCACGCGAAGAGCGCCGAGAAAACACGGTGCCAAGCGTAGCGGATCCGCGTAAGATCCACACGAAGCGCTGCGGCAGGGTCGCGGCACGGAGACACACGATGACGTCGCTCGACACCGAATGGCCGAATTTCGCCGGAGTGCCCGAAGAAGACTCGCTGATCTCCGGTCGGCCACGCGGGCAAACACTGGCTCGCTACGTGTGGTGGGACGGTGAGGTGCGCGAGGCCGATTCGCTTTCGGTGCACTACTACGCCAACGCCTTGCACTACGGCACGGCCGTTTTCGAAGGCATTCGCTGCTACCCCACCGCGCGCGGCACCGCCCTGGTGCGCCTCAACGATCACGTGGAGCGGCTGATCTCGTCGGCGCGCCTCTACGGCATGAAGCTACCTTTCGGCGCCGAGGAGCTAGCGCGCGGCGCGCTGGAGGTAACGCGCCGCAACGGCATCCAAAACGGCTACCTCAGGCCGCTGGCTTACTTCGGCAGCGGCCCCATCGACTTGCGCCCCAAAAAGGAGTGCCCAGTCAGGGTGTTCATCGCGGCGCGCGAGCTCGGCACCTTCTTGGGCGAGGACGCGCTCAGGAACGGCATTCGCGTCACCATCTCCAGCTGGCGCAAGTTTCACCACACCATGCTGCCAACGATGGCCAAGGCCAGCGGTCACTACGCCAACAGCGTGCTGGCCGCCCACGAAGCCATGGACCGCGGCTACGACGACGCCATCTTGCTGAATCAGGACGGCACCGTGGCTAGCGCGACGGGGCAAAACGTCTTCTTCGTGAAGGGCGGCGTCCTCCACACCAACGACGTCACGTCGTCCATCGTGCCCGGCATCACGCGCGACTGCATCTTGGCCATCGCCCAAGAGCAAAACGTGCCCATCGTGGTGCGCGCCTTCACGCGCGAAGACCTGCTGCGCGCCGACGAAATCTTCATGACCGGCACCGCCGCCGAGGTCACGCCGGTGCGCGAGCTCGACGGTGCCGAGTTCGTGACCGGCAAGAACACGCTCGGAGCGCTATTTCAGCGCGCTTACCTGCGCGCCGTAACCGGCAAAGACGAAAAGCGCCTGAGCTGGCTCAGCTTCATCAAATAGCAGCGCCTTCGTGAGCTAGACGGGCGGCGCGGGGGCCGTCTAACCTGGTTACATGTTCGAGAACCTGTCGCGTGACGACCGCATGCTGCTCTTGCGCTTCGTGTGCGCCTTCGCCTGGACCGATCTCGAGATCCACCAAGGTGAACGTCAGTTCGTCGAGCGGCTGATCGCCCGTATGGAGCTTTCGGCCGACGATCGCGCCGAGGCGCTCTCGTACCTGCACGTTGCGCCCTCGCCCGAGGCAACGAACCCGAAGCTGGTGCCAAAAGAGCACCGCCGCTTGTTCGTCGAGTCCGTGCGCGCGCTCATCTACGCCGACGGCGACGTGGACGACGAAGAGCGCGAGCGCTTCGAAAAGCTGAAGTTGGGGTTGAGCGGAGACTAGCGCGCGTCCTAGCGAAGCGCGGAGGCAAACGAAGAACCTCCACCCTTGCCTTGTTTCGCTTCGACTAGCTCTGCGCGATAAATCAGCTTGCCGTCGGCGGTGATGATTTCGCCGGACACGTCGCGATCGACGAAGGTCTTGGAGTGGACGACCGAGAGCGTGGCGGGGGCGTCACCGACCCACACCTTGTAGGTCTTGGTCTCGCAGTCGAGCTCGTCGGCGCCGACCAGGCAGGTCTGGTCGTTCTGGGACACCAGGCCGTCGTTGACGTCGGCGGCGTAGATGGTGCGGGCCAGCATGGCCTCGTAGTCGCCCAGAGAAGCCGGAGTCTCGCGCCCAGCCTCGAAGTGCGCGGCCGAAACGGCCTGCCCGCTCTGGACGTCGAAGCGTACCCGCAGCCGCTCGACCTTTTCGTTCTGGGTGAGCGAAAAGTCCACGACCCAGGCGGTGTCTTCGCGGCGCGCGACCTCTTCCGTAAGTGTCAACGGCTCAGTGGCAAAACTGCCACTGAAGCGATGCACGAACAGGTCACCCACGTGGCGCTCGGGCGCCGACACCGACGGCTGGACCTGTTTGGCCGGTGCTTTGGGAGCAGCTTCCACTGCTGCCACCTTGGGCGAGGCCTGCTGGAACAGCCCACACCCAACAGTGAGGAGTGAGGCGAGCAGTGCGGGCACGGTGGCAGCGGCGGTGAATGTCCGGGCAGAGTGCATAGACCTCCTTTCCACACACGCTTCAAAGCGGCCAACTTTCGGGCAAAGCGGGCGAGCGAAAGCGGCAAATCGCCCAGACTGCGCCGACGACTCACCCCCCAGGCGTGACTAGGATTCCTCTCCCTGCGGCGGAGGCAAAAGCCGGGTTATGCTGAAGCTCTATGTCCGGGCCTCTGGACTTGTCGGTTGCCGAACGCGCAAGCTTGTTCGATGCGCTACGCCAGGCTGCGGAGCGCTCGGGGACGGGTCTCGCCATCACCGACATTTCCAGCGAGCAGCCCCGGAACCTGTTCGTCAGCTCCGACCTCGCCCGCATGATGGGCTACGAGCCCCACGAGGCCATGGCCCGCGATCCGTGGTCGATGATCGCGCCGGAAGAGCTGCCGCGCCTGCGCGAAATGGCGACCCGCCGGGCCGCGGGTGAGAAGCTACCCGGCAGCTTCGAGACCGTGCTCCTGCACCGCTCCGGCGCGCGCATCGCCATCGAGCTGGCGCAGAGCCGCACCATGCTCGACGGACACCCCATCACGGTGACGTTCGTCAACGACATCTCGTCGCGCGCCGCGACCTCGCAGGCTTTACGCGAATCCGAGAAACGCTTCCGCGACTTGGTCGACGGTGCGCCGGACGGCGTCGTCATCTTGCGCGGGCCGGTCGTGATGTTCCTGAACGGCCGCGCCGCCAAGCTGCTGGGCCTGAGCAGCGCCGCGCAGGGCACTGGCCGCGTCATCACCGATTTTTTGCACCCCGACGATCGCGAGCGCGCCGCTACCCGTATCCGCAAGCTGCTCCAGGACGGCGGGCTCGACGAGCGCGCCGAGTACCGTTCGATCGACGGGCGCGGAGAAGAGCACACCGTCGAGATTTCCTCGATTCCCATCGAGTACCAGGGCGGCCCGGCCGTGCTGGCGTTCGCGCGCGACGTGACCGAGCGCAAGCGTATGGAAATCAAGCTGCTGGAAGCCGATCGGCTGACGGCGCTGGGCGTGCTCTCCGCGGGCGTGGCGCACGAAATCAACAATCCGCTCGCCTACGTACTGCTCAACCTGGAATACCTGAAGCGCGAGCTACCCAAGGCAGCCGGAGACCCGTCGCGCATCGAATCTTTGATGGTGCGGGTGCAAGATGCGTGTCACGGCGCCGATCGCGTGGCCTCCATCGTGCGCGATTTGCGCACCTTCGCGCGCGGCGAAGAAACAGCGCGTCAACCCGTCAGCCTCGAGACGGTGATCGAAGCTGCCGTCAACATTGCGTACCCGGAGATCCGGACTCGCGCTCGCCTCGAGCGGCGCTACCAAACCGTGCCAGCGGTGGACGGCAACCCCGGTCGCTTGGAGCAGGTGTTCTTGAACCTGCTCCTCAACGCCTCGCAAGCATTTCCGGACGACTCGGAGGAGGCCGACAACCTGATCCGCGTCAGCTTGCGCGCCGAAGGCGATCAAGTCGTGGCCGAGGTGTCGGACAACGGCCCCGGCATACCGAGCGATCTGCTCGGGCGCATCTTCGATCCGTTCTTCACGACCAAGCCGGTCGGCGTTGGCACGGGGCTGGGTCTGCCCATTTGCCGCGGCATCGTGCAAACGCACGGCGGCGAAATCACCGTCGACAGCAAACCGGGCGCGGGCGCGGTGTTCACGCTCAGCTTTCCGGCCTCCAAGCTGTCGCCCATCATGCCGTCGCGCAAATCGGACCGCTCGCCGCAAGAGGCGGGCGACGTTCGCGAGCGCGGCCGCGTGCTGGTCGTCGACGACGAATCCGTCGTCGCCCACACGCTCAAAGTCTTGCTCCAAGGCGAGCACGACTTGGTAATCGCCGAAAGCGGCGCCGAAGCGCTCGAGCTCCTCCACGGCGAAGCCGGCAATCCGCCCCCCTACGACGTCATTCTGTGCGACCTGATGATGCCCGGCATGACCGGCATGGAACTATTCGAGGTGCTGCGTCGCGAGTACCCGTCGCTCTCGTCGCGCGTCGTCTTCATGACCGGCGGTGTCTCCATGCTGCGCGTCTCCGAGTTCCTCGAGAGCGTCCCCAACGCCAAGTTCGAAAAGCCGTTCGACATCGCCGAGCTGCGACGGTGCTTGCACCGCTTGGTTGCGACGTCACGCGGCCAGAAGCCAAGCGCTCCACCGCAAGCGCGCGTTTAGGCCCACGCGTCGAAGCTCGCTTCCCGGAAGCAACATCAACGCCTGTACGCCTCAGCTCGCGCCGCTCCTCCGACCGAACGCTGAAGTTCTAATCTGCGATCACCTGCCAGCCGGAGCTCACACTCGCGCTCACGCAAACGCGGACCGCAAACCATCGGAGTGAATGATGGCCGTTGCGGCAGAAGGACGCACGCCGGTTGTGAAGTACCACAGGCTCGCTCGCTACCTGCCACCTCCCGCTTTCCTGATGCGACCGCTGCTTAACGGCGGTACGTTGGCTGGCGACAAACGAGCTGGCCCTCCTCGTCGCACGAATGTATCGAACACTTCCTCGTATCCTATTGGCGCTCATTGGCTGCGCGTGCGCCAACCTCGCTCGGGGGACCTACCCGGCGCGGCCGAGCGAGGAGCCCCCGCCTCCCGCGGCGCCCCAGGTGGCGAGTGACTTTCAGGCCTTTCACCATGAGCTGCCCCTGCCCGAGCATCTGACCCATGACTCGATAGCCCTTTCCGACTGGCACAGCGAACCACCACGTCCGTCGCTGATCGACACCCGCCCCAAGCGTGCTCTTGGCAAGGCCAACCACCGACCGTGGGCAGAACTCGTCACTCAGATCCACAAGCGTGTTCATCCGCTCTTCGCCGATCAATATCTGGTGTCGCTCGATAGTCTGCCCTCCGGTTCGCCACTGCAGGACCAGTCCCTCTACGCCCAACTCGAGCTTCACATCATTCAAAGTACCGGCGAGCTAGCAACGATCGGACTGCGGCGCTCCAGCGGAGTTCTCGAGTTTGACGTCGCTGCGCTGATCGCCTTCTCCAAGGCCTTTCCGATTCCAATCGCAGATGGACTCGCTTCCCTGAATGGGCAAGCGTACCTGACGTGGGAAGTTCGGCGTGACCGGCTCGCCTGCACCACACTGCATGCTCATCCTTTCCGCCTGGAGTAACGACTCGACACAGGATGACTGCCGGGGACAGAGCCACGGCCGCCCGACGAGCCGTCGAAGACAGACGGCCAGTCCACGAGCTCCCGGCGCTCCTCGCCCGGTGGCCTTTGCAGACCTCGGAGTGCCTTCGCGCTGCGGCCAGCGCACTCGAGTTTCCCGAACCAGCAACGCCAGCATCGGTGCACTACCAGCTGGCCCTTGACCGCCGGGGGCTGCTCGGACTGGCGCGACATTTGCTGATTCTGCCTAGGTGCCCGCGCCCAGCGAAATCCTCCGTAGTCTCTCGAACATTGCCAATGGCGCCGTCCCTATCTCGATCGCTTGGCATGCTGCGCTCATCGTGGCCGCCGCGGCGCTGTTGTTCGGCCTTCGCCCTCAGAAACGGGCGGCAGCGCTAATCCTCAGTGCGCCACTGCTCTCGGTCGCTTTACTGGCCTTTGCATTCGGCAACCCGTTCAACGGCGCAACTTTCTCGCTTCTGGCGGTCGTACTCGCAGTTCTTGCGCGGCCTGCGCTGCCTGGAGCCATCACGTTCCGTTCCGATTGGTCTGCCTATCTGGGCGCTCTGCTCATCGGTTTCGGGGTCGTCTATCCACATTTCCTCGATGCCTCTTGGTTGACGTATCTGTACGCGGCACCGTTTGGCGCCATCCCCTGCCCGACGTTGTCGGTCGTGGTCGGCTCCGCACTGCTGGTCGGCTCCTTCGACCTACGCGCGTGGCGCGTCGTCCTCGCGCTCGCTGGCTGCTTCTACGCAGTATTCGGGGCTCTGCGACTCGGAGTCTTCATCGACGTGGTCCTGCTCGTCGGCTCACTCGGGCTGCTTCTTCAAAACCGCCGTCTTCACGGGCCTCGACTATCTCGACCAAAAGGTCGCGTGGGGGGGTTCTCGAGCGTCGAATCCGGCATCGGCACAGCCATGATTGGGGCCGCGAGCCGCGCAGATCAGGCTTTCGAAAGGGGTGCCTTCCGCTTTGACCCGGCTTGAGCGAGCATGCTGGCATGTTTGGGGACATGGCTTCGTCGCTACGTCACGGGCCGCGTCTGGCGACCGTCGCCGCTCTGCTCGGTGCCTGCGCCAACGTGATCGGCGTCTCGGACTACGACATCGACTCGTCCTTGGATCCTGCCTCTGCTGGCGCGAGCTCCGGGGGCGACAGCGCTCAGCCACAGGGCGGCGGCCGCCCGGCGGCGGGCGGGGGTGAGCTGTCCGACCCAGGCGGCGCACCCGGTGAAGGGTTGGGCGGCCAAGCGCAGGGCGGCCAAGCGCAGGGCGGCCAGGCAGGTGGAAGCGCTGGCTCGAGCGTCGGCGGGAACGCTGGCGACCCGGGGCTCGCAGGCAACGGGCCCGACCTTGTCGGTGGCCAAGGCGGAACTGGCACAGGCCCGGACGTCGAGTGCCTGTCCACTCTCGAATGCGACGACGGGATTGCCTGCACCATCGACAGCTGCAGCGTCGACGGCCAATGCACGCACACGACTGACAGCAGCTTGTGCGCCGCGGGTCTCGGAGAATGCGTGGCTTGCGACGCTGCGCTGGGTTGCGTGAACCGGGCACCTGCCACGAAGGAGCTGCTCAAGGACAAGAACTTCGATCTGCTGACGGGTGACTGGTCGGAGTACTCGGTCAACTACGAGTACAACGTTTTCTCCTGGGACTACGCAGATACGCCCGAGAACGTCGCCGAATTCGGCCCGACGCCTCTAGACGTCGACGAACAAGAGTACGCCGTGATGAGCCAACTCGTGACGATTCCGCAAACCACCGTGAAGTTGACCCTCTCCGGTGTCTATCAGTTACTGCCCGGCGGTACCGCGCTCGACATTTACGACAGCGTGTACGTCTCGCTGTACGCCGGGGCGACGCAGAGTCAGGTGCACACGTTCAACGTCTGGAACGGTACCGATATCGAGCGCACGATTTGGAGGTCGTTCAGCTACGAGGCCACGCGTGCCGACTTGGCGAGCGTGCTCGGTAAGCAGGCGCGCCTCGAATTCGAAGCCTACGCTTGGGACTCGCTGTTCGACTTCGACACCCTCTCGCTCAAGGCGAGCTACTGCCCCTAAGTGCCCCAACCACAGTGGCCAGCAACACCTTCGAAAGAAAGGCAGGACGCGTACCGTGAGCTCTGTGCCAAGATCGGTATCGATCCCGAACACCGCTCCACGAGCTTCTTGAAGCAGCCCGCCTAGTCTTCGACCAGTTCCGGCTCGCTCAGCACCATGAACAGCGCTCCGTCGTCGTCCGGAGCGCGGTAGACACCGTCGGCTTGGAGTAGCAGGCAGGCTACGCGGGTCATTTCCCAGGCGTCGGCTTGGGTGGCGTCCCAGAGAGCGTCGCTGAGGCGTTGGAAGCCGTTTTCGAGGCCGAATTTCTGGAGCACGTGCACGTGCTCGCGGGCGCCGAGGAGAATGCTGTCGTTTTCCCAGGCCCACAGCCAGGTGCCGGCCTCGGCTGCCCACGAGCCGATGACCTGGATTGTGAACTTGAGGTTTGGTCGGTCAGCGCCCGAGAACACCAGCGTGGCCGACTCTTGGTCGTAGTCGTAGCGCGGGTAGTCCAAGAGCGAGAACTCGGCCTTGAGGCGCTCCTGGCATTCTTCGGCGTAGGCGTCGGCTTGGGCCACGAGCTCGGGCCAAGTGGTAGGAAAGATGCGTTGCCGTTGCCAGGGCGCTTGCTCGCTCGTGCGCTCGGCATACCAACCGAGCGGCAAGTCCGCGATCTGGAGGAGCGTCGGATCTTTTCCGACAACCTCCGCTAGCCGCACCAGCCGCCAATCGTCTGCGCCGACTTCGTCGCCCGTCAAGAACTGCCAGGAGCCGTCGAAGACTTGGTGATGCACCTCGAGCGCCGGCTGCTCTCCGGTCAAGACTGGGTCCACCGTGAAGACGGCCAGGTCTCTGGGATCCGAGAACGGCCACGGCCCGGGATCATCAAGCCCGTGCGAGTGCCGCGCCTTGAGGTCCGAGTAGCAGGCCACGCAGACGAGGGCAAAGTCGTTGAAGCGCTCGAAAGCTTCGGTCCGCCCGCCTTCGCGCTCGTAGAAAGCCTCGCACTCGTCGCACCAAGCTCCCAAATCGTGGGGATCGTCGCTGATTTCGATGAAGCCGACGACGCGCTCCAGGGCCGTTACGTGATGTCGGCAGACGACGGTCGACGCGAGCACGCCGTGGCGGCACTCGAGACGCAGAGGCTTACTCGTCATGCGGCCGCCCCCCGCCGCTCAGGCTTCGAGCGCGTCGAGATCTTCGACCATAACCGGCTTGTCGAGGTGCAGGCGCTTCATGGTCGCCGACACCAGCTCGGGGAAGTAGCCGGCCAGAGCCGTAGCGCCCGCGGACGCGCCGATCGCCGTAGCCCAGCCGAAGGGGCCGAGCGGCTTGCAGCCGAACAGCTGCGACACACCTGGGGTTTGCACGATCAGCGCCAGCGTGGCCGCGGAGGCGACGCTGGTGATCACGACCGGACGGCTGAGCTTGCCCGATGTGAGGGTTTGGCCCAGCTGCGAGCCCACCAACGCGAGGAGTCCGACGGTGTTGGCGCGCTCGCGACCGCCGAAGCGCCCGACCACCCAGGCGCTGCCGGCGCCGAGCGAGGTAACCAGCGCACGCAGCGCGATGTCGCGATTGAGCGGCTGGCCCAGCGAAGCTTCGGGGCCTTCTTTGCGCAGCGAGCTCAACGTCTCGAGCGACGGCGGGCGCAGCGCGATGGCCATCGCCGGAGCGACGTCGGTCAGCAAGTTGACGAGCAGCAGCTGACGCGGATTGAGCGGCGGGCGGCCGTCGACCAAGCCGGCGGCCAGGGTAAAGCCGATTTCGCCCAGATTGCCGCCGACCAAGATCGACACCGCGTCGCGCACGGAAGCCCACATGGCACGGCCTTCGACGATGGCGTGCACGAGCGTTTCGATGCGCTCGTCCATCAGCACCACGTCGGCCGCAGCACGCGCGGCGGCGGTGCTGTGACGACCGACCGCGATGCCGACGTTGGCAAGACGAATGGCAGGCGCGTCGTTGGCGCCATCGCCAACCATGGCCACCACGCGACCCGCGCGCTGCAGAGCGCGCACGATGCGAACTTTTTGAGCCGGTGTGACGCGAGCGAACACGCGCACGCGACGCAGCTGCGCGTCCAGCTCTTCGTCCGAAAACTGCGCTAGCGCGCCGCCCGACATCACGATGCCGCCCGGCGGCAAGAGCCCTACCTCGCGCGCGATGGCTTCGGCGGTGCTGGGGTGATCGCCGGTCAGCATGTACGTGACCACGCCGGCGTCGTGCAGATCGGAGACGGCCTGCGCGGACGTCGGCCGAACCGGATCGTGGAACGCTACGAAGCCGCGGAAGCACAACCCGGGCAGCTGGTTCAGGTCGTGATCGGTGGCGACCTTGGCTTCGGCCACGCCGAGCACGCGGAGACCGGAGCCGCCCAACTCCTTGGCGCGCTCCAGCAGGGCGGAGCGACCTGCTTCGTCCAAGTCGATGTCGACGCCTGCACGACGCAGCTTGGTCACGTGGGCGATCAGCCGCTCGGGCGCGCCCTTCACGGACAAAAGTGCGCCTTCGCGCGTTTCGCCCAGCACGACCTGGTAGCCGCGCTCGGCCTCGAACGGCAGCTCGCGCAAGCGCAGCCAGCCGCTGCCGCCGTCGAACACCTTCACGCCCAGGCTGTCGGCGGCGCGGTACAAGGCCGAGTCCGTCGGATCCATGCGGCTGCTGCCGGGGCGTTGCTCGGGCGCGGCGCGCAGAGCGGCAGCCAGTACGTGGTGCTCGCTTTCGCCGTAGGTCGCGGGGGCGTCCGCGGTGCCTTCGGAGATGGAGCCGAGCTCGATACGGCCCTCGGTGAGGGTGCCGGTCTTGTCGAGGCACAGCGCGTCGACGCGACCGAGCGCTTCGATGCTGCGCACGTTGCGCACCAGCGCGCCACGCTTGGACAAGCGTGACGCTGCCGCCAGCTGCGCAGCGGTCGCGATCAGCGGCAAGCCTTCGGGCACCGCCGCCACGGCCAAGCTGACGCCGCTGCCGACCAGCTCGTCGAGCTTACGACCGCGCACCAAACCGGCGCCGATCAACGCCACACCCGCGCCGAGCGCCACCGGGCCGGTCATTTGAATCAACGAGCGCAGGCGGCGCTCGACGCCGCCACGGCTCGGGTCGCGCTTGACGGCGCCGGCGCCGCGCCGCGCCTCGGTTTCTTCACCCGTCGCCACCACGACCGCGACCGCGCGCCCCGCCGCGATGGCGGTGCCGTCGTACAACATGGAGCTGCGATCGGCGACGTGCGACTCGAACGAAGGCGCCGGAGATTTGCGGACCGGCAATGACTCGCCGGTCATGGCCGAAGCGTCGACCTCCAAGGCTTCGGCCGACAAAATGCGGCAATCTGCCGGGACGACGTCGCCGGCTTCCAGCACCAAGATGTCGCCGCGCACCAGCTCTTGCTCGGGCAAATCCAACAAGGCCGCGCCGCGCCGCACGCGCGCGTAGCGCCGCTCGCCGCGTGACAGCTCGCGCAGGCGCCGCTCGGTGCGGAAGCGCTGTAGGCCTCCGATCAGCGCGTTGAGCGCCACGACACCGCCGACCATGCCAGCGTCGCCGAACGAGCCGACGGCCGCCGACAAGCCTGCGCCAGCCGCGAGCAGCGGCGCCAGCGGATTGAACAGCTCGTCGGTGATGGCTTCGACCAGCTCGCTGGCGCGTGAGCGCGACTCGCTCAGGTTGGGGCGGCGTCGGCGCTGGGCTTCGCGCTTCAAGAGGCCCTGCTCGGAGGTGCGCAGCTTGACCAGCGCGCTGCGCGTGTCGAGCGCGTACCAGGGCGTGCGGTCACGCGGCGCCGGCAGAGCGCGCCTGGCCAACGCGAAGGAGCCGCGCACGCCGTTGGCCATCGAGATGAGCGAAGCGGCGTTGACGACCGCGATCACGCGCCGAGCCGTCAGCGGCAGCACGCCGCCGGCCGAGACCAAGGCGCCGAGCGTCGCCGCGCCGAGCGCGATGTTGACGCCCTGCTTGGCCACCTGGCGCGCCGCCACGGCGGCGTGGATCAAGAACCGCACGTCCGACAAATCGTCGCGGCAAATCACGTGGGCGCCCCAAGGCGGCGCTTCGCCTTCGCGCATCAAGCCGATCGTCAAATCAGCGTCCACGCGCGGCGATCGGCTGGTCGTCACCAGGCAGACGCCGCGGCCTTCGCGCTGCAAGCGCCGGATGCCACGACCGAGCTCGTCTCCACCGCCGATGGTGTCGTCCGCCGGCATGCCGGACAGCACGGTCTCGTCGGCGCCTGCGACGACGACGCGCATCTCTGCTTCGTGCGCCGCCGTGATCAGCTCGTCGATGCCAGTTTGCGGGATCAGCTCGACCTCGGCCAGCGCGACCAGCACGTCCTCTTGCAGCAAGCCGACCACCAGGCCGCCACGACGGCCTAGGTCCGACACGCCGGGGCTCAGCTCCTCTGGCACCTCGCAGCCCAGCACGCCGAGCGCGCCGAACGTGTACTCACCCACCGTGCGCTTCTCGATCGGCCGCTCGACGTCGAGCAAGGCAGTGAGGGCGCGGCGAATCTCGGACTCGTCCACCTGGCTGACGACGAGCAGCTCGCGCACCTCGTAGCGATCGCGCGCCACGAGCCCACCTTCGAGCACCAAGCAATCGATGCGGTCGAGGCGACGCAGCGCCTCGGAGTCCACGACCAGCGCCTGGCGCGCCGCCAGCGCGCGGCACAGCTCAGCGCAGTACGTTTCGCGACCCAAGCGCGCGGGCTGCGGCAAGCCGGCGAACAGGGCGGCGATGGCTCGCTGCACGCTGCGGGTGGTCAAGAAGCTGACCGCAAAGCCGCCCAGCGACACGATCCAGGCTCGATCTGCGTATTCTTCGATGGGGCCGCGGGGCAGGGCGCGCGGGCGCGGCTCGGTCGACGGAAGCTCCAGCGACTCGGCCGGCAGCGCGAACAGCTCTTGCTCGCGTTGCTCCCAAATGCGGCGGCGCGCCTGCGCTTCGCCGAGCCGCGACGCCTTGTGCGCCAGCTCCACGAACGCGCTGCCCGGACGCTGCGCGGTGGCGTTGGCGGCGGCCGCCGCCAAGTCGAGCATCAGGTCCGAGCGCTGGGGACCAAAGCGCTCGTCGAGCGGCTTGCGTAGGCGCTGCGTGCTCTGCGCGATCGAAAACAAGCTGCCGAGCGTGCCGCCGATGCGCGAGGCGGGCAGCGGCGAAAACTTGAGCCCGAGCGCGGTCGCGGCGCCGAGCGCGTCGGCGCACAAGCCGACCAGCAGGCGCTCGATGTTCTCGGCATCGGCCGGGTGCTCCCACATCTCGTCTTTGAAGCGCGCGTTCTCGACGCCAGCCGTTCGCTCGGCTTGCTCCACCACGTCGAGCAGCTCGGCCAGCGTGTAGGCGTCGTCTTCGAACGCGACGATCAGCCTGCGCAGCGAGGCGTTGAGCTCGACGCTTTGTACGCGCGGCAGCTCCGCGAACGCCGGCTTCACGCAATCGGCGAACAGCGTCAGCTCGGACCGCGACAGATCGCGCAGCTCGATGTGAGCGCGCGTGCGACCGACCCAAGAACGCCGCGCGCGGGCCGACAGCAGCTTGCGAACCGTAAAAAACGCACCACTTACGCTCATTTACTGGCTCTTCCGGTCCGCAAAGCGATCAGTCGCACAGATCAGCTCGTGCACGATGCCCGGCTCGAACGCCGAATGCCCGGCGTCGGGCACGATGCGCAGGTCCGCGCCCGGGTACACCTTCGACAGCTCCCAAGCGCTCTTGACCGGACACACCACGTCGTAGCGCCCTTGCACGATCACGCACGGCACGTGGCCGAGCTTGGCCGCGTCTTCGAGCAGCTGCTGCTCGTGACGCAAGAAGCCCTTGTTGACGAAGTAGTGCGCCTCGATACGCGCGAAGGCCAAGCTGAACTCGTCACCCGCCGCGCTCTGAATGTAGTCGCGGTCTTGCAAGAGGTGGCTGGTGCTGGCTTCCCACACGCTCCAAATGCGCGCGGCCTCTTGGCGTTCGACCGGGCTCTCGCTGACGAGCCGACGGTGAAAGGCGCCGATCAGGTCGCCGCGCTCGGCCTCCGGAATCAAGTTCACGAAAGGTTCGAACGCGTCCGGGAACAACACGCTCGTGCCCTGCTGATAGAACCACTCCAGCTCCCAACGCCGCAGCAAGAAGATGCCGCGCAGCACCAGCTCGGTCACGCGATCCGGGTGGGTCTCGGCGTAGGCCAAGGCGAGCGAGCTGCCCCACGAACCGCCGAACACCTGCCAGCGCTCGATGCCCAAGTGCTGGCGCAGCTGCTCGATGTCCGCGACCAAGTGCCAGGTCGTGTTGTCCTCCAGCGAGGCGTGGGGGCGACTCTTGCCGCAGCCGCGCTGGTCGAACAGCACGATGCGGTAGCGCGCCGGATCGAAGAAGCGCCGTTGCTTCGGGCTCGTGCCCCCGCCGGGGCCGCCGTGCAAGAAGACAACCGGCTTGCCGTCGGGGTTGCCGGATTCTTCGAAGTACAGCGAATGGACCTGAGAAACCTGCAGGTAGCCGGTCCGGTAGGGCTGAATCTCTGGGTAGAAACTGCGGAGCACGCGAGGGACCATCGGGGGACTTCGCAGACTATCACGGCCTCAGCTACTCAGACGGGTGCGCTGGCGCGCCGGCCGTGATAGTCAGCGCGCGGTTTCCATGCAGGTTATTGGGCAAGATAGCGGTTCGGGCGGTGGCCCGGACCTGGCCGAGAAGCTCAAGCTCGCGCGCCGGGGCTTCCGGCGTGACGTGGCGGCGCTGCTCGAGGCACTCGAACAGGGCGACCTGCTGATCCCGCTGGCGGAGCCGCTGCCGGACGCCAC
>DATAKF010000223.1:0-4183 GCA_036261775.1 Polyangiaceae bacterium
CAGCAGCATGTCGGGGCGCGAGAGCAGGATGCGCGCGAGCGCGACGCGGCGCCGTTCGGGCCGATGATACCGACAATGCCGGAGCGCGGTAACCGGAAGCTCAAGTCGTCGACCAGCAAGCGATCGCCGAAAGCCTTCTTCAGACCGGCGGCTTCGATGACCAAGTCGCCCAGGCGCGGTCCCGGCGGAATGCCGATTTCGGTCGGATCGCTCGGTCCCTTGCTCGACTTGTCCACCAAGTCTTCGTAGGCGGCCAAGCGCGCTTTGCTCTTGGCTTGGCGCGCGCGGGGCGAGGCCCGCACCCACTCGAGCTCTTGCTTGAGCTTGCGTTGGCGGGCGCTCTCTTGCTTTTCTTCCTGTGACAGGCGCGCGGCTTTTTGCTCGAGCCAGCCCGAGTAATTGCCCTTGAACGGGTAACCCTTGCCGCGATCCAGCTCCAAAATCCACTCGGCGACGTCGTCCAAGAAGTAACGATCGTGGGTGACGGCCACGACCGTGCCCGCGTAGTCCTTCAAGAAGAGCTCGAGCCAAGCCACCGACTCGGCGTCCAAATGGTTGGTCGGCTCGTCGAGCAGCAGCATGTCGGGGCGCGAGAGCAGGATGCGCGCGAGCGCGACGCGGCGCCGTTCGCCGCCGGACAAGTTGGCGATTTCGGCTTCGGGCGGCGGCAAGCGCAGGGCGTCCATCGCCATCTCGACGCGCTGGTCCAGGTTCCAGGCGTCAATCGCGTCGATCTTGTCTTGCAGCGCGGCTTGCTGCTCGAGCGTCTTGGTCATCTCGTCGTCCGACATCGGCTCGCCCAGCTTCATGCTGATGGCTTCGAAGTCGGTGACTAGGCTGCGGATGTCGGCGACCGCGCCGTCGACGGCTTCTTTGACCGTCTTGAGCCCGCTCAGATCAGGCTCTTGCGCGCAGTAGCCAATCTTGGTGCCCGGGTACGGCTTGGCTTCGCCGATGAACTCCTTGTCGACGCCCGCCATGATGCGGAGCAGCGAGCTCTTACCAGAGCCGTTGCTGCCGATGACGCCGATCTTGGCGCCCGGAAAGAAGGCGAGCGTGATGTCCTCGAGCACGCGCTTCTCGGGCGGATGAACGCGCGTGACGTTCTGCATCGTAAAGATGAACTCGGGCATACGACCTCACTACCGGGGTATGCCCGCGTCCGCAATTGCGACGCA
This sequence comes from Polyangiaceae bacterium, assembly GCA_036261775.1. Lineage (GTDB taxonomy): Bacteria > Myxococcota_A > Polyangia > Polyangiales > Polyangiaceae > PMG-095. The sequence goes on from DATAKF010000223.1 coordinate 1,179, forward strand.
AAACCCGCGTCGAAGCAGCCGAATCAGCGAACGTGCGTCTTCAGCGGCAGGGTCGTGGTCTTCAGGTAATCAGCCACCAGCTTGGACACCTGCGTCGCGCCGTACTCACCGAAGTGAGTGCCTTCGCTAGTCGTCGCGAACAGCTGGGCTTTGTTCACGCCGGCCGACGAGTAATACGTCAGCGTCATGTTGGTCAGATCGATCAACGCTACCTTCTCGGCCGCAGCCAAGTCGCGCGTCGCCTGATCCAAACCCGCGAAGCCGGGGTTGGCTACCGACGCGCTCTTGCGGGCTACGGGCGTCAAGAGCACTGGCGTGGCCTTCGCGGCGAGCGCGTCGGTCACGTACTTTTTCATGTTTGTCTTGAACTGCTCGGCCGTGAAGTCGCCCTGGTCGTTGTGACCGAACTCGATGAACACGAAGTCGCCCTCGCGCAGCAGCGCCTTGGCCGGCGGCCAGAACTTGCCGTAAAAGCCCGAAGCCGTTTCGCCCGAGTCGGCGTAGTTGGCGACCGCGATGCTTGGCTTCAAAAATTGCGAAAATTCCTGCGCCCAGCCGCGCTCGAGCGGTCCGGCTTTGGTGGCCGCGTAGGTCGGCTCCCAGTCGCACACCGTCGAGTCGCCGGCGACGAAGATAGTGGGAAGGTTCGGCGCCGCCACGAAGCCGAGGCCGTGTAGGGCTGGCACGGTCGCGTCGTCGGTGTCGCCGCCGTCGTCGATCAGCAGGTTCAAGATCTTCTCGGGCGCGCCGTAGCCATCGTGCTTTTCTTCGCGCACGTTCAGGCTGAAGGTGTGCCTGGAATATTGGCCGGCGCCGAGCGCGGTGGGCGGCACCGAGATGCGGTGTTCTTCGGCTTGCACGCGCGAGCGCGACGCCGCAGCGCCGCCGAGCTCGACCGTGACCGTGTAGTTACCGTTGGCCGGCACCGGAATGGTGCAGACAATCGGGTTGGTGCCAGTGCACTTACTGAGCAGCGCGGCGTCGAGAGGAGCCTCCGCGTCACCGCCGGTCACGCTGCCACCAGCACCGCCGCCGCTACCGCCGCTTCCGGTACCGGCGCCGCTGGCACCACCACGGGCCGTGCCGGGTTCACCGGCGGAGCCTGCCGTCGAGGTCGAGCCAGCGACGGGCGCTGCACCTGCGGTTGCCTGACCGACCGTCGAAGTCGTTCCCCCCGTCACGCCGGGCGCCCCCGCGTTGCCGCCGTTCGAGTCGCTTTGAGTCGCGGCCGCTCCGGCTTGCCCGGCGTCGTGGGGTGCGGTGCCGCCCGAGCAGGCGACGCTGCCTGCGCCAACCGCGAATAGCCAAGACAGGAGCGAAGTGGACCGCGTGGAGCTCGAAGAAGGCCGCAGCATGGGTTTTCTCGCTGAGAAGCCCGGGAAGACGCGGGCTCTCAGGGACTAAGGGGCCGAGTCGGCGCAGAATTGCCTCTGGATGCCGCGAACGTCAGCGAGGAGTCCCCGAGTCCACCTGCAGCGGCATTTTTCGCCACAGCGCCAACCCATCAGACTGCAACGGCGCGCAGCTCATCCCCTGGAATGATGTCGCCCGCTACGAACGCACGGCGCAGCTTCTCCACGTGGTCCAAGCCGGGAGGCAGCTCGGCGGCCTCGTAGGCTTCGTCGAGCAGACGTTTCTCGGCGCGCACCAGGCGGCCGTCCAAAATCGCCGCCACCGCGAGCAAGCGCAGCGCCACGCGGCGCTCGCTCGCCGCAAGAGCGGGCAGCGCTTTCAAGAATGCTTCGGAGTCGTCGAGCTCGAGCCCTTCCGGCGGCTCACCGAGGCGGTGCCGGACAGCCCGCACGATGGCGACGTGATTCGGATGCAGCTCTTGCGTGCGCACGATGGCGCTGCTGACCGCGCGATGTAGCACCAGCGCCAGCTCCGGCGACGGCTCGGGCTCGCCTTGCAGCACCGTCTGCAGCATGTCGAGCGCCGCCGACGGCCCCATCACGCGAATGCGCGCCTCGCGCAGCACCGACCAACACACCAGGCCGTTCCAGAGACCGTTGATGGGCACGGCCGTGAAGGCGAGCACGAGCCGCGTTGCGAGCGCTGGTACCGCGTGGAGCAGCAGCTGCTTGAAGATGAAATTGGTGACGGCAATCTTGAGCTTGTAGACAGCCGAGGCGAACACCAGTTGCAGCTTGCTGGCCTCGCGGTGCGGATTCACACCCAATACGGCCTCGGGAGGATTGGGCAATTCCAAGGCGGCGCGCGCCAACGCCAGCGCGACCTCTTTGTTGTCGTCCTTACTCAGCTCGAGCCCCGCAACCGCCGAAAGCCGCGTTACCGAGCGCAAGCCGTCCCAGCCCAGGTACAGGATCTCCAGCACCGCGAACACGACCGCACCGGTGCCGAAGACGGCCCAATAGCGAGCGCGCTCCGGCCACGTTGGGTGAGCGGACAGCGGGCCAAACAGGTGAGCGGCGTACAGATCGCCCAAGCCGGTCAGGATGCCGTTGACGATGCCCGCAATGGCTGCGCGCAGCACGGCGCCGCGCGACACGCGACGCAGCCCTGCGCGCTCGACCGCATTCAAGACGTGAATCGGGTCGTCTGCGACCGCCGCCGTTTCGGCGTTACGGCGCAAGAACTCGCTGCCAAACCTGTCCAACAAAGGAGCAGGCTTCCTTTACCAGAGCCTGGCTCTCGCTCCCACGGCAGACCTCGGGCTGCTGCCATTCTGGTAGCTCGTCGCGAGTGCCTTCGAGATTCACAGGGAGGCGGGGAGGTCCGCGAGGCGAGATTTTTTGGGTTCGCGCTACCGCCCGCGACTTGAAAACCACACCTGCGTGTTGCAATTGAGATGCTCGTGCTCGCCTCAAGGGAAATATTTCTGGCTTTGGTCCTCCAAAGACAAAAATGCGTTCTCGCCCTCGCGGACCTCCCCGCCTCCCGCTGACGATTCATCGCATCCTAACGATCGAGCAGGAATCAACAGGAAGGCGGGAAGGCGGGAAGCGAGATTTTTGGGGGTTCGCGCGCTGCGAGTCGCCTCGGAG
>DATAKF010000018.1:0-3036 GCA_036261775.1 Polyangiaceae bacterium
CGTGGTCAATTCACGAGTTTTACTGAACACCCATATCCACGAAACACCGGTAAATCACGGCGTTTGACCACGATTTGGTTTGACCGACTCGCACCGAGACCCCATAACCGATGGGACGACTCACGCGCTTTTGCGGCGCAAAAGTCGGCACGTATTGGTCCTATTCAGGACCCGTGAGTTCATGCACGACCGTCGTTCGCAAAGCGCGCACGTATGCCTTCACCACTCGCCACATCCTTGGGCTGCCACCACGCGGCTCACTCGCAGAAGCTCACGTGGCGGCGGCAGGTCTCGTCCAACGGCACGCCTCGGGCTGCTGCTGTGCTGATGGCTCGTGTCGAGCTAATTCGAGAATCACAGGGAGGCGGGGAGGCGGGGAGGTCCGCGAGACGAGAATTTTGGGGTTCGCGCTGTCGCCCGCGAACTGGAAACCTCTCGCTCTCGTGCTCGCTCGAGGGAAATAATTTTTGTTCTGGTCCTCCAGAACAAAAATTGCGTCTCGCCCTCGCGGACCTCCCCGCCTCCCCGCCTCCCTGTAAAATCTCGAGCGCCGCATTGCGACCGGGATCCGCTACGGCGACGCGCGACGCGCGGGCGGGGACGCTATTCGGCGGACGTGGCGGCGGGCGTGACGGAGATGCGGCTGCTCAGCAGCTCTTCACGGAAGCGCGCGCCCACGTGGCGCACGGGCTCGGTCTCGCCGGCGCGTTGCGCGCGCATGCAGTCGGCGGCCACGCTCAAGATCTCTCGCACGTCGAAGCCAATGTGCTCGATGCCCGCGTCGGCGCCGTAGGGGCGCGGCCAGTTGCAATGCGACAGCACGTACACGTCGCGGCCGGGCGTCACGTTGGCCAGCTTCAAACCCTCGAGCACGGGCTCGACCAAGTTGTCGTCGGTGATGAACAGCGCGTCGGGCCGATCGGGGCGATCGAACAGCAGCTGCGTGACGTGCTCACAGCCAACGGGCCCGACGTGCAGCGGCAACAAGGCCTGACGCGACAGGCCGCGCGACAGCAGGCGCTGCTGCGCTTCGGCCAAGTTGGGCGCGTGCGGCGACAGCACAGCAATGCGCTCGCCGTGCTCGATCAGGCGCTCGGCGGCGCGGTCGATCAAGCCGGCAAAGTCCAGCTGGAGCAGCCCCGAGTGTGGCAAGGCCGCCCAGATGGCCGCGCGGGGCAAGCCGGGCTGCTGCAGCACCGGCAAGAGGAACATGGTGCTGGAGCTCATCAGGAACAGGCCCGCCGCGGAGCCCTGCTCGATCACCTCACACAGCTTTTGGTAGGCGGGGTTGTTCTCGCGCCCGTCGACGCCGACCAGAGCCGTCACCTCTCCGCTCAGGCCCGTCTCGCCACGCTCGATGAGCTCGAGGAAGGTGGCGAGAAAATTCGTCCACTCGAACGAGCCCGGCTGTTCGCTGGTGACCCACAAGTAGCGGTTGTGGTGGGGCAGCGTGTCGGACACGAACAAGCTGCGCTCGCCGTGCGAGGTCACGAGCTTTTCGTCGCGCAGCGCGGCGACGACGCGAGCCACCGTGGGCCGCGTGACACCGAACTGTTCCATCAGCGCGTCGTAGGTGGGCAGGCGCGAACCTGGTGCACGCGTCCCCGAGACAATTTCGTCTCGCAGGACTTTGATGATCTGTTCGGCCTTTCTGGAAGGCATGGCGCGTTGACCGGGAGCGAGCGGACACGGACGCCGTGTCGGCTTTCCCTTTGTTATAGCTCGAATCGGGCGGTCCATGGTTAGCCCGCTGCCGAACTTCGCTCGGGCGCCGAACGCGCGGCCTTTTGTGCTCAGGCCCGACTGGAATGGCCAGGTCCAAAAGCGCGAGGTGATAGACGTGAACCTCGGCCATACCCCCGAGAGTTTCGTGCGCGCCGCCCACGCTCAGATCACGGGCCTTGCGGCGCCCGACGCAGTGGTCAGGCGCTGGGCGCGCGAGCTGCGCGTCAACCCGCGCCTGCGCCGCGTGGACCTGGTGCGGCTGCTCGCCAAAGAGAGCAACCGCACCTGCGAGCTGAGCTACGGCGATCCGTGGCAAGCACACCCGGAGCTCGACGGCGCGCCGGAGCCCGGCACCACGCGGCAAGTAGGCGCGGTGTTCATGTTCTTTTTCAACTGCCCGGGCGGCACCAACTGCACGGTCGACTGGGCCAACACCCACACGCTGGGCATGGATCGCCCTCACCCGCTGTACGGCTTCGAGCGCGGGCAGAGCGGCTACTACCTGCCGAGCGAAGCCGGCTTTTGGAAGCGTGAGCTGTGCGACGCCAAGTGGGCGGGCCTCGACTTCTTGCTGCTGAACACCTATGGCCCGGACATTCAGCACGACAAGTTGGCGCCGCTCGCCCAGGCCTTGAACGCGCTGCACGACCCGCCCAAGATTGGCTTCTTCGACGATACGTGGACGTGGGGACAGCCCTGGTTTGGGCCGTTTTGGCAGAAGCGCCCGGATCTATCCGAGCCGGAAACGGCTGCGCGCACCATCTACGAAGCCAAGTGGCGGCCGTTCTTCCAGCAGGTGGCTCGTCAGCATTGGTACCGCTTCAAAGGCAAGCCCTTCATCTACTTTTACAACGCCGGCACGCTCGAGCCGAGGGGCAATGCGTCCGAGCTGCTCGGACATTTGAAGGCCATGTTCGAAGCCGAGTTCGGGGAGGCGCCATTTCTGTGCGTCGACAGCGCGTACTTCGACGACGCGCGCCTCGAAACCTTGGCCGACGCAAAGTTCAAATGGTTCACGTTCGACCTGCCGCAAAAGCGCAGCCGCTCGACAATGAACGGCCACGTCATCGATCACGCGATGGTGCGTTGGGACTCGGTCGGGCGCGATCGGCCGGGCGAGCTGTCAGCACCGAGCGACTTGCTCGTGAAGGGTTCGGAGCTGCTCGAGCAAGTGCTGCACGAGTCGAGCGACGCCGAGCTCTTGGTGCTGGCGACCTGGAACGACCTGGGCGAAGGCACCGGCATCAATCGTAACTACGACTATTGGGCCGATGGCTCATGGTTGTCCCCCGAGCATTTCATGCGAAAAGT
>DATAKF010000303.1:0-22695 GCA_036261775.1 Polyangiaceae bacterium
GTCAGGCGGCCCCCCCGGCGCCATTACCATCGCCCGAGGCATGGAAAATGTCGCCATCGCCGCACAAACCCTCGAGGCCCTCCGCGCTTCCAGGAAGAAGCGATGAATGGTCAGGGGGAGGCGGGGAGGTCCGCGAGGCGAGAATTTCGGGATTCGCGCTGCCGCCGGCAAGGCTGCAGGTACATGGCGAGCAGGGCTCATTCCTCGTGCTCTCCTCGTGGGAAATACTTTCTGATTCAGTCCTCCGAATCAGAAAGTGCGTTCTCGCCCGCGCGGACCTCCCGTCCTCCCTGTAAAATCTCGGAGCTCAACGAGGGCCCCCGGACGCCCCCGCCGCGGCAGCGTTAGCCGCAGAGTCGTGCCAACCCACTGGGGCGGCGTCGCAAATGCGACTTCACTTCTCAATCAGGAAGGGCACCGAGGGGGCTCGCTCACCCAGAACGGCCCTCTGCCGCCACGATAGCTTCTGCGATTCAGGCCGCGTTTCGGCAGCCCAGCCGAAATGCGATGAGTGGTGAACGCGGCGGAGCAGCTCGATCGAAGCGTCGACCTCCGCCGCGCGCGCCGTGACGCTCTCGACATTGCAGCCGACAGTCAGACCTTGCTGCTCGGCAAACTCGTGAATCTCCGCGAAGGCGTCGGCCGCCAGCTCCACGGAGCGGGCCAGCATGTCGCGGCTGCTCAGGAGCTCCCGCTTCACGTGCATCGGCACCTCGACGCCCAACCACCCCAAAAATTCCAGGGTTTGGGCCGAGCCACACGGGCTGAAGGTGAACAAGACGGGCGGCGCTGCCCTGCCCTCTTGCTCCGCGCGCAGTCGCAAATCGCGCAGCAGCTGCTTGGTCGCCGCAACGGACCAGACGGTTTGGCTGACGAAAAACCTACAACCTTGCTGCTGCTTCGACCAAACGCGCGCGTGCTCGTCTCCGCGCGCTTGGTGCCGCTCCGGGATCACCACGCCGCCGAACGACAGCGCGGGCACCTGGCTCCGGCACAGCTCATAAGCCTGCGGCAAAGTCAGCGCGGCCGCCGCAGAAACCTCGCGCGAAGGCGCCCCCACCAACACCGCACGCCCGCCCCGCCCCTGCAGCGACTCGAGCCAACCACACAAGGCGTCAGCATTTTGGTCGGCAACAGCGCGGTACACGATGCGCGGCAATGACCCAACTTGCAGCGCGTCGAACGCGTAAGTCAGCGCGTCGACCTTGGGAAAGAACGGAAACGGCCGCGGCTCCGCGGTGCGAGCCGCCTCGTCTTGCACGTCGTAGACGAGCAACGCGTCAATCGGCAGCCCGGCGATCCGCGCGGATTGCTCCGCCGCAATCTCCCGTCTCCGCTCCACCGGAGTCGCTCGATTCGGCGGCGCGATCGCGTAAGTCAACCGCAACGGCTCAATCACAATCCCCCCTCAGCTCCCCTTGGCCCCTCCGCCGACTAGGCCCTAACCCCTCACCCCTCACCCCCAGGGTCACCTCGACGTTCGCCTCATCCGTCACCGGCACCACAGGCACCACCGCCTTGGTGACCGCGACCCGCACGCGCTCCGCCGCCGGCCATTGGCGAACCAGCCGCCGTGCGACCCGCAGGGCGAAAGTCTCGAGCAGCTTGAAGGCTTGTTCCCTGGCGGTTTCGTCGGCCACGCGCACGATTTCGGCGTAGTCGGCGGCTCTGTCCAGCTCGTCGGCGCCCGGATAGCGCGCGCCGCTCAGCTCGAGATCGACCGCGACGACGAGCTCTTGGGGCTGGGCCCGCTCGGCGTCGCTCACGCCCATACGGCTCTGCACTCGGATGCCACGCAGCCGCAGCGCGTAGCTCACGATTTCGCTAATTGGCGGGGCGAGCATAGACCGGGAAGCGACGCACGAGGTTCGACACCTCGGCGCGCACTCGTGAAAGCGTGGCCGCGTCGTTCGGCCTATCGAGCACGTCGGCGATCAGGTTCGCGGTGATGATGGCTTCTTCGGCCTTGAAGCCGCGCGTGGTCATGGCAGGCGTTCCGAGCCGGATGCCCGAGGTGACCATCGGCTTTTGCGGATCGTTCGGGATGCCGTTCTTGTTGCAGGTGATGTGCACCTGGCCGAGCAGCGCCTCGGCTTCTTTGCCGGTGAGCTGCTTGGGGCGCAGGTCGACCAACATCAAGTGGCTCTCGGTGCGGCCGGAGACGATGCGCAAGCCTCGCCGCGTGAGCGTCTCCGCCATCGCTGAAGCGTTTTGCAGGACCTGCCCCTGGTAGGCCTTGAATTCTGGCGAAAGCGCCTCTTTGAAGGCTACGGCCTTGCCGGCGATCACGTGCATCAACGGGCCGCCCTGGAGCCCCGGAAAGATGGCGCTGTTGATGCGCTTGGCCAGCTCCTCGGAGCGCGAGAGGATGAACCCGCCGCGCGGGCCGCGCAGGCTCTTGTGCGTGGTCGAGGTCACGACGTCGGCGAACGGCACCGGGCTCGGGTACTTGCCGGCCGCGATCAGTCCGGCGTAGTGCGCCATGTCGACCATGAGGTACGCGCCCACGGCCTTGGCCACCGCCGCAAAGCGCTCGAAATCGATGCGCAGCGCGTACGCCGAAGCGCCCGCGATGATGAGCTTCGGCTTGTGCTCGCGCGCCAGCCGCTCCATGGCGTCGTAGTCGATGACTTCTTGCGCATCCAAGCCGTAGCTCACGACGCGGAACCACTTGCCGCTCATGTTCAGCGACATGCCGTGCGTCAGGTGCCCACCCTCGGCCAAGCTCAGCCCCATGATGCTGTCGCCCGGCTGCAGCAGACCAAAGAACACGCCTTGGTTCGCTTGCGAGCCGGAGTTGGGCTGAACGTTGGCGAACTCGGCGCCAAACAGCTCCTTCACGCGGTCGATCGCCAGCTGCTCGACCACGTCGACGTGCTCGCAACCGCCGTAGTAGCGCCGGCCCGGGTAGCCTTCGGCGTACTTGTTGGTCAGCTGGGAGCCTTGGGCCTCCATGACCGCCGGAGACGTGTAGTTTTCCGAAGCGATCAGCTCAATGTGGTCTTCTTGGCGCTGATTTTCCGCTGAAATGGCGGCAAACAGCTGCGGATCGGCGTCTTTGAGGGTGTTCTGGGACAAGGGCTTGGTGAACCTTGCCTGGTGCGCTCGTTGAATGCCATCGCTTTGTTTTCAGGAATCCATGAGTAGAATTCATCGAACATGCTCGAGCGCGTACACCTGATCGTGGTCCGTGAGGTCGACAAACACGGTTCGCTCACGGCCGCTGCCGAGACCTTGTCGCTGACCCAATCGGCCCTCAGCCACTCGATCAAGAAGCTGGAGGCACAGCTGGGCATGGAGCTGTGGCGCCGTGAGGGCAGGCACCTGCGCCTCACGCAGGCGGGTCAGGACGTGCTGGCCGTAGCGAATCAGGTGCTGCCTCAGCTCGAGCTCGCCGAAGAGCGGCTGCAGCAGTTCGCGCAAGGTAAGCGCGGCACCTTGCGCATCGGCATGGAGTGCCACCCCTGCTACCGCTGGCTGCTCAACGCCGTGGCGCCGTTCTTGGCGGCTTGGCCGCACGTCGAGGTCGACGTGAAGCAGAAGGTGCAGTTTGGCGGACACGGCGCCCTGCACGGCTACGAGATCGATCTCTTGGTCACGCCCGATCCGGTCTTCAAGCCCGAGCTGCGCTTCGAGCCGGTGTTCGACTACGAACAGGTGCTGGCGGTCGCGACCTCGCACCCGCTGGCCAAGGTCTCGTACATCGAGCCGGCGCAGCTGCGCGATGAAGTGCTGATCACCTACCCGGTGACGACCGAACGGCTCGATGTCTACACGCAGTTCTTGCTACCTGCCGGTGTGACGCCGCAGAGCCAAAAGATGGTCGAAAACACCGATATCATGCTGCAGCTGGTAGCCAGCGGGCGCGGAGTGGCGGCGCTGCCGCGCTGGCTCGTGCAGGAGTACAGCGGAGCCGGCGGGCCCGGCTCGGGCTCCCCATTGAGCATCGCCGCCGTGCGACTCGGAAAGGTCGGCATTTTCAAGCAAATCTACGTCGGCGTGCGCGAGGCCGACGCCAACATCGACTTCATCGCCTCGTTCATCGAGCTGGCCCGCGACGCCAATCGGCCGTGTGCTTAGCGCAGCCAGACCTCGACGCGTCGGTTCTTTTCGCGCCCCGCCTCGGTCTCGTTGGAGGCCACCGGCAGCGCGCTGCCCATCGCCTCCACGCTCACGGCATTCACACCGCGTTCGCGCAGCTGCTCGGCGACCTGGTTGGCGCGATCCAGCGATAGCTTGGCATTCTGAGCGGGCGCGCCCCGACCATCCGAAAAGCCCACCAAGACCAGCCGCGATTGGCTGCTCTCGCGCAAGAACGCCAGCAGCCGATCCAGATCGCGTAGCCCGCGATTGTCGAGATCGGCGCTACCGGTGCGAAAGCGAAAGTCGAGCGACAGCCGCTTGCCCGTGCGCGCCAGCGCCGCGTAGCGCTCCGGACAACGCTCGCATGGCCCCGCTTCCATGGCGCGCAGCGTGAGGTCGACGAAGCCGCTGGCCTTGACAGCCTCTTGGCCCGGCCCCGAAAGCGCAAAGTTGACGAAGTCGAGCGCGAGCGGCTGTACGTTTTGCACGGGTACGTACAGGTAGAGGCGCCGCGAGAGCTCGTAGCCTTCGGTCGCCACCGTGAAGGTCGAGGGAAACAGCGAGCTGGCTCCGCGCGCCCCCACGGCCAGCGCGCGAGCACCGCGCACGTACGGTATACCGATGAAACCAAGGCCCTGCGGATCGCGCGCCACCGCCCCTGAAAGCTCGCTGCTATCCGCGAAGCGCCGGGCCGACGCTGCGAGCGCGCGGTCCCCGACCACCAGGTGTCTGAAGGTGTCGAAGGTGCCGGATTGGTCGTCGCGCGCGTACAGGTGAATCTTGCCGGCGCCGCCGCCCACGGCCGCAAAGTCTTCGACCTCACCCACGAAGACGCGGCGCAGGTTCTCCAGATCGATGCGCTCGAGTGGGCTGTTGGGATGCACGATCACCGCAATGCCGTCGAGCCCGAGCACATGCTCGCCCGCTGCCGACTCCAAGTCACCCAGGCCTTTGCCGCGCAGCAGCGCGATCTCTTCGAGCTTGATGCGGCGCGAGCTCAAGCCGACGTCGCAGCGCCCAGCCGCCAAATCCGCAAACGCGGTGGCCGAGCCGTGAGCCACGATTTCAATCGCTCGGCGCTTGCCGTCTCGCGGATCGCGACCGCTGACCGTGGCCTGCTCCGCTGGAGGGCTGCGCTCGATGACGCCGTAGCCCTGCTGCTTCAAGAACGCTTCGGCGAGGCGCGGCGCCAGCTCTTGCCCGATCGTGTTGGAGCCGTGTAGGCGCAGCAATAGCTCGTCGGGAGCCGTCGCAGCGTGCTCCTGGGACGCAGCTCGCGCCGGCGTCGGTTGCTCCGCGCTGGGCTTGCGCGACCACAGCAGCGCCAAAAGCGCCACCGCCGCTACGCCGCCGAGCACCAGCCAGCGGCGCAAGCCCGCGCTTTCCGGGCTGGCTTCTTCGGCAAACGTGATGGCGCGCGCGCGTGGGCCGGTGCCAGCTTCGGTCGCGAGGGGCGGACGACTCGACAGAAACATGGCGCCGGGCGCGAGCGGCGTGGTCGCCTCGTCACGCCGCACGGGCAAAGAGCCGCTTTCTAGCAGCGGTAGCGAGCCATCAGCCGTCACGAAGTCCCCGAGCAGGCGCTGGCTCACTGGCGCCTCTTCGCTCACGCTAATCACAGGGTCTTGCGCCTCGACGCGCTCCAAGCAGTCGCCAATTTGCCGCTGCATGCGCTGGCGAAGCGGGCCAAAACGACGCTGCATCAGCTCGGCTAGCTCTTCGGACGAGCACGGCTCCGTCGTCAGGTACTCGACCAGCGCATCGCGCATTTCTTGCGCCGTGCCGTAGCGACGATGCGGATAGTGAGCCAGCGCCTGCCACAGCACGCTCTCGAGCTGGCGCGGCACTCCCGCCCGAACCTTGCCGATGTCCGGCAAGTAGCCCTGCAAGGCTTCGTTCAGCACACCCGCAGCCGAGTCCGCGGTCCTGAGCCGCTGGAGCGTCAACAGCTCCCACAGCACGACGCCCATCGAGAACAGATCCGCGCGGCGGTCGATGGGCTGCGCGGCAGCTTGCTCGGGCGCCATGTACGCGAGCTTGCCCTTCAGCACCCCGACCGCTGTTTCGTTCAGCTTGGCAGACGTCTTGGCCACCCCGAAATCCAGCACCTTGACGTTGCCGTCGTAGGTCAAAAACAGGTTGTGCGGGCTGATGTCGCGGTGCACCACCTCCAGCGGCACGCCGGCGTAGTCGCGCAGCTCGTGCGTGTAGTGTAGGCCGCTCAGCGCGTCGGCCACCATGCGCGCACAAAAGCGCGGCTCCAGGTGCTGCTCGAGCTTCCGCATCTCGCGGATGATTTTGTCGAACGGCTGCCCCTCCAGGTACTCCATGGCAATGAAGTAAGAGCCTTGGGTCTCCGAGACCTCGTAGGTGTGCACGACGTTCGGGTGGTGCAGCAGGGCAGCCAGGCGCGCCTCGTCCAGGAACATCTGACGGAACGACTCGTCGCTCGAGTCGAGGCGTTTGAGCACCACCAGCTTGTTGAAGCCGCCCAGGCCCCGCGCGACGGCCAAATGTACCTGAGCCATCCCGCCCTTGCCGAGGCGCGCGATGACTTCGTACTTGCCGACGCGAGACACGGGGCCAGCTGCGTTTTCGCCGATCGAGCTCAACCGACCTCAAGCCAAGCCACGGGGGCCAAAGCGCGTCAACGCACGGCTAATCACCCCAACGTATGAAGTTGACCGCCTCACGTATCCACAGCCTTCGTCACGTGAACTTCACCAGAGCGCAACCTGAAGCGCCGGTTTCCCCGGTACTTGGAACACGTGGATCTATCGAGCCCGTCACTCTTTCTCAATCGCGAGCTGTCCTGGCTTGCCTTCAACGATCGCGTCCTGGACCAAGCCCGCGACCCTCGCTGGGGCTTGCTCGAGCGCGCGAAGTTCCTGGCCATTCACGGCTCGAACCTGGACGAGTTCTTCATGATCCGCGTCTCGGGCTTGCACGAGCAGCTCGACGCTCACGTGGCCAGCCAGCAAGCCGACGGCATCGAGGTGCGCGACCTCTTGGCGCGCATTCGCAAGCTGGCGCAGCACCAGCTCAACGCGGCGGACGCGCTGTACCGCGAGGTGCTGCTGCCGGAGCTCGCGGCCGTGGGCACTCGCCTGCGGCACCTGCACGAGCTTTCGGAGAGTGACCAAGCCTGGGCGCGCGAATACTTTCGGGCATCGGTCTTTCCGGTCCTGACTCCGCTCGGCGTAGACCCCGTTCACCCCTTCCCGTTCCTGTCCAACCTCTCGCTGTCGCTGGCGGTCGAGCTGCACGACCCGACCATCAACGAGCCCCGCTTCGCGCGCGTGAAGGTGCCCGAAAGTTTGCCGCGTTTCGTGTTGATCGGCGGCAAGCAGGCGGAGCGGCAAGACTTCGTGCTGCTCGAAGATCTGATCGGCCAAAACCTGGCGGAGCTGTTTCCGGGCCTCGAGATCCGCGGCTGCCATCCCTTCCGGGTCACGCGCGACATGGACCTGGACGTGCTCGAAGACGCCGCGGGGGACCTGCTTTCGGCGGTAGACCGCGGCGTGCGCAAGCGCCGCTTCGGCGCCGCGGTGCGCCTCGAAGTCTCGCCGCGGCTCCCGCCGCACATCCGCCAGCTGCTGCTACAGAAGCTCGAAATCGAGGAGGACGACCTGTACGAATCGCGGGCGCCGCTCGGCCTCTCGGCGCTGTTTCAGCTGGCCTCTCAGAACCGGCCCGAGCTGCGCGACGCGCCGCTCCTCCAGCGCGTCCCGCTCGCCTGGCTCGAGAAGGGAGATCCGTTCAGCGCCATTCGCGCAGGCGACGTCTGCTTGCACCACCCGTACGATTCGTTCGCCCCGGTGCTGGAGCTGCTGTCGTTCGCGGCGCAAGATCCGGGAGTTTTGGCGATCAAGATGACGCTGTATCGCGCCGGTTCGGACGCAGAGGCCATGCGGGCGCTGGTGCTGGCGGCCGAGAACGGCAAGCAAGTCGCCGTTTCGATCGAGCTAGAAGCGCGCTTCGACGAGGCCAACAACATCGCCTGGGCGCGCGCGCTCGAGCGAGCCGGCGCCCACGTGTTCTACAGCGCCGCCGACGTGAAGACGCACGCCAAGGCGCTGCTCATCGTGCGGCGCGAGGGCACGGAGCTGCGACGCTACGTGCACCTTTCGACCGGCAACTACAACGCCGCCACGGCCCGGCTGTACACGGACGTCGCGCTCTTGACCTGCGATCCCAAGCTGGGTGAGGACGTGACCGAGCTGTTCAATTCACTGTCGGGCTTCTCGCTCGCGCCGCGGTACGGCGTCTTGTCGGTGGCGCCCACCTCCCTGCGCAGCAAAATCCTGCAGCTGATCGAAGAGCAAGCCAAGCAAGCGCGGGAGGGCGGCCGGGGCCGAGTCTTCGCCAAGCTGAACGCCTTGGTGGATCCAGAGGTGATTCGGGCGCTCTACCGGGCGTCTGGCGACGGTGTGCAGATCGATCTGGTCGTGCGCGGACCGTGCAGCCTCCGGCCGCGCGTCGAGGGCGTGTCGGAGAACATTCGCGTTCGTTCGCTGCTCGGCCGGTTCTTGGAGCACGAACGCGTGTTTGCCTTCGGCGTCGAAGGCGAAGAAACCCTGTTTTTGTCCTCCGCGGATTGGATGCCGCGCAACCTGGATCGGCGCGTGGAGCTGCTGTTTCCCGTCACCAGCGAGCCGCTGCGCCGCCAAGTGCTCGAAGAGTGCATCTGGCCGTTCGCCCACGACGACTGCGGCGCCTATGAAATGGACGCCGACGGTCACTACGAACGGCCTCCCGCGCACGAAGACGGGCCTCGGCCCGACGCGCAAGAGACCGTGCTCGCGCTGGCCACCAAGAATCGCCCGCGGCCAAGCATGAAGCCGTGGGAAGCCGCGCCGGGCTAGCAACGACCCGCTACGGCTTCTTGTACCCCCACCAGTCGCCGACGCGGCCATCGAGCACGGCGACCGGGTTAGGCCCCGGAAACAGCGCGTCCGTGCGCTCCGCCGCGCTCTTCACGATGAAGTAGTCGTAGTCGTCGCCCTCGCGTTCGGCGTCGAAGCGCTCGGGTGCCCACTCGGCGCCGCCCCCCATCTTGATCCTGACGCCGGGGCGAAAGCGCACGACCGAGATGGAATACATCGCAAACGAGTAGCCAGCGCTGCCGCCCTTCTCCAGGGCGTAGTAGGCGGGCACGTGCAGGTGCGCGGGGTTGCCAGGAAAGGCCGCGCTGCCCCGCTCGAACACGATCGGCCGCACGCGGAGCCCGCCGGGGATTCTGGCCAAAAGCGCCCGAAAGTCGCTCATTTCGCGGTTGAAGGCGACCAGGCGCCACCCGAACAGCAACGGCACACCGGCTGCGACCCCCAGGATCAGCGCGCGACGCGCCGTACGCCGTCGCGGCGCTTCTTCGCCGCGCGGCGCAAACGCGATCAGGAGCGCTGGCACGACGTAGCAGCCAAAGCGCGGTCCCAACGGCCCGGCGCCTCGAAACATGCTCGGAAAGAACAGATAGCCGCACAGCGAAGCCAGCAGCGGAAACGCCAACGGCAGCGAGCGTGGCGCGCCCACGCTCGCACCGACGGCCACGAGCAGCAAGCAGCCGAACAGGGTGGACGAGCCGTCCGCGGCGCCAATGCCCACGAGTTGCCCGGGCAGCTCGAGCAAGCGCTCGGGCTCGAAGGCCCAAACGTCGGCGCCGAGCCGCGTCGAAGTTCCGCCGGGCAACAGCCAGGCTGCTCCCAGCAGAGGCGGAGCGCCGAGCGGGCACAAACGCTGCCACCAAGCCCCACCACCCCATAGCAAGAGCGGCCCCAACAGCACGAGCAAGAATCCCAGCGCGACACCGTGCGCAACCAGCAACAGCCCCAAGCTCAGAGCTAGCGCGAGCCCACGCTCGAAGGTGGGCGCCTTGCGATGCGACACCGCAAACAGAAACGCCAAGTAGACCAGCGGCAGCGCGGCGCAAAACGCCACGAAACCCCAACAAAAGCTGTAACCCAGCCCGAGCGGAAAGCCCAAGAGCCCGAGCCAGGGATCGTGGCCGAGGCTCTCGCACAGCTTGCGCAACGTGAACGCCTGCAGCGCGAGCGCCACTCCAAACGTCAGCTTCAACGCGACCAGAACCGGCAACAAGCGCGAAAGCTCGTGCGCCACAGGGTAAGCCAGCAAGTACGGCGTACGAAAGTTCAGCTCCAGCTCGGAGGTGCTCGGATCGCCCGCGTTGATGCGCAGCCAGCTCGCCAACTGCACCGCGTGCTGCGGCAAATCCACCAGCGGCAGATCACGTGCTCCGAGCAGCACGCCGAACAGCGCCAGCGCCAGCGCGGCTTCGACCACGCGCAGCTGGCGACTCGCTCGACGTGACACGCGCGCAACATGCAACCACGCACGTGACGACCAGGTGCCGACTCTGAATCGACGCGGTGGAGATTCGATTGCACGACAGCGCAGCACCAAACACAGCTTGCGAGTGCTCGCGAAACTGGGGTACTGCGGACCTACTTTCGTTCCGCGGCCTCACGCATGCACGACGATCAAGCCGAGATCACGCTCGCCGATTTTCAGCGCTATTTTCCGCATACGCCCGCTGCGTTGTGCGTCAAAGAGTGCGCCAGGCTGAGCGCCCTGCGCCGTCACAGCTGCCCGGCGCCCATTTTGGACGTGGGCTGCGGAGATGGCTTGTTTGCCAGCGTCGCCTTCGAAGGCGCGGAGGTTTGGGGCATCGACATCGACGCGCGCGAGGGGCGCTGGGCCGCAGCCAGCCGCGCCTATTCGCAGGTCGTGCTGGCCGACGTCACGAGCGCCAAGCTCCCCGAGGCCTTCTTCGAAACCTGCATCGCGAACTGCTCGCTCGAGCACGTGCCGCGCATCGACCTGGCGATGCAGAACATCTTTCGCTCGCTGAAGCCAGGTGGGCGAGTGTTCATGTTCGTACCCAACAAGGTCTGGGCGCAGCATTTGCTCAGCTACCGCTTCTTGTCGGCAATTGGCGCGACCGGGCTCGCGACCACGCTGCAGAACGGCATCGACGCCTTCTTTCGGCACGAGCACCTCTACGACGACGCGGGTTGGCGCAAGGTGTTGCTCGACGCAGGTTTCGAGGTGGAGGCCATGGATCCGGTGCTGTCGAGCGCGACCACGGTAGCGTTCGAAGCGCTGCTGGTGCCGTCGCTCGCGGGCAAGCTCAACAAGAGCTTGACCACGCGCTGGACCAATTTCCCGGCTGCGCGGCGGGCGCTCAGCTTGCCGGTCTACGCGCTGGCCAAATCGCTGCTGGACCACAACGACCCGACACCCACCGCCGAGTTCCTGGCCATCGGGCGCCGCCCAGAAGCCTGAGCATGCACACCGAGGTCGACTACTTCTCGAACCACCGCGTCAAGCTGCGCTACCCGTGGCGGCTCTACCACGCTCCCATCGTGACGGCGCTCCAACGCGTCGTCGCGCGCAGCTCGGGGCCTGCGGTGCTGAACCTCGGCTCGGGGCCGTTCTTCGAGCTCGAACGGCTCAACACGTACGCGCGGCGTTTCACGGTGTGTGACATCGATCACCGCGCCATCGCGCTCGCGCGCGAGCGCTACGGCAAGCGCCTCGTCGGCGCCGACGTGCTCCAGGCCGACCAACCCCTGCCCTACGCCAGCGAGACGTTCGACTTGGTGGTGTCGATGGACGTGATCGAGCACGTGCCCGACCCGCTGCCTTGGCTGCGCGAAGCGCTCCGAGTCTTGAAGCCCAAGGGCCAGCTGTTTCTCACCACCCCCAACTACGGCTCGCGTTCTCTGCGCGTGCTCGAGGACACGGCGCTCGAGGCCATCGCGCGCGTGCAAGGCTTCAGCCGCAAGCACCTGCACCCGTCCAAGATGGACGCGGACAGGCTGAGCCGCCTGCTGCGCGAAGCCGGCGTCAAACGGCCGCGCCTCGAACGGCTCGCGTTCTCGTGGGTGCTGGCGGCCTACGCCGGAAAGTCTTGATGGCCCAACCCTCTCACCCCTTGGTGCAACCCAGCCCAGCGTCCGAGTCGCGCCCGGTGCGTCCGTCGCTACGCGCTATGCCACCGCTGGGTTTGGGCGCTCAGAGCCTGATCGTCATTCCCACGTACAACGAGCGCTCCAACCTCGAAGCTCTCATTCAAGCCGTGATCTCTGCCGCGCCGCTCTGCCACGTGCTCGTCGTCGACGACGCGTCGCCGGATGGTACGGGCGCGCTCGCCGATCGCCTGGCCTGGCAAGACTCGCGCGTCCACGTCATCCATCGCGCCGGCAAGCAGGGCCTGGGCACCGCCTACGTGGCGGGCTTTCGCTGGGGCCTCGAGCGGCAGTATCAGCGCTTCTTCGAGATGGACGCGGATTTTTCACACGACCCGGCGCAGCTCGCCCGGCTGTTCGCCGCGCTCGACGACGGCGCGGAGGTCGTGGTCGGTTCGCGCAACATCCCTGGTGGCCAGATCAGCGGTTGGGGGGCGGGGCGCCTGCTGCTTTCCAAAGGCGGCTCGGCATACTCGCGCGCCGTGCTGGGCATCGCGGTGCGCGATCTGACCACCGGATACAAGGCGTTCACTCGACGTGCGCTAGAGCAGATTCGGCTCGAGGCGGTGCGCTCCAACGGCTACGCATTCCAAATCGAGCTCACCTTTCGCGCCCTCTCGGCGGGCCTCCGCGTCGTGGAAGTGCCAATCACCTTCGTCGATCGGCGCGTCGGTCAATCCAAGATGGACCAACGTATCTTCCTCGAAGCCATCGGCGTGGTCTGGCGGCTGCGCTTCGACGCGCTACGCGCGAAGCGTTGACGGGCGTCGCGACCGTAGCGCGAAGGCACCAGCGCCGAGCGTTGGATTACGATCGCATGACGGACCGGTGCTGAATTGGGCTCAAGGCGTCGAAGGCCGAAGGCGCTTGGGGACCGAGCCGCGCTTTTTGGCTTTGGCTCGGGTCGGACGCTTGGTGGCAGCCAGCCGAATGAAGTCGGCGATGAAGTCGATGCTTTGCTCGCCGCTGCGCACGCCCAGGAAGATCTGCTTGGCGATGCCGTGGCGGCCGAGCCGCACGGGCTCGACATCCATGGTCGCCTGGTACTCGGCCACCAGCCACCCCGGCAGCGCCGCCACGCCACGATCGCAAGCCACCATTTGCAGCATGATGTCGGTCGTTTCGATCACCTTGTGTCGCTTGGGCACCGCGCCGGCGGGCAGCAGAAATTGGCTGTACACATCCAGCCGCTCAATCTCCACCGGATAGGTGATGAGCGTCTCTGCCTCGAGCTCCGAGGGCACGACGTAGGCTCGGCCAGCGAACGGGTGGCGCTTGCTCACGACCAGCACCTGTTCGTAGTCGAACACGGGCTCGAAGTGCAGGCCTTTACGCCGCAGCGGGTCGGGCGTGACCAGCATATCGATTTCGTGGCCAAACAGCGCGCCGATGCCGCCAAACTGAAATTTCTGGCGCACGTCCAGATCGACATCGCGCCAAGTTTGCAAGTACGGCTCCACCACTTGCAGGAGCCAGCGGTAGCAAGGGTGACACTCCATGCCGATGCGCAACGTGCCGCGCTCGCCGCGCGCGAACTGATCGACGACTTGCTCGGCGTAGTCGAGCTGCGGGAGCAGCCGCTGGGCGAGCGAGAGCAAGTAGCTGCCCGCCGGCGTGAGCCGCAAGCCGCGCCCCTCCTTCTGCCAGATCGGCGTGCCAAACTGCTGCTCGAGCCGTTTGACGGTGTGGCTCAACGCCGACTGCGTGAGCCCCAAGCTCTTGGCAGCGGCCGTCAAGGAGCCGCGCCGCTCGACCTCGCGCAAGAGGCTCAAGTGAATGCGTTCGAGCCGCGGATTCATCTATGACACCCTGTCATGGGTGCATGACAAATCACCATTATTCATCATGATTTCCAGGATCTACGCTTGGGGGACAGGAAGCAAGGAATCAAGACCATGGCCCGCATCCACAACCTAGGTTTTCCGCGTATTGGTGTCGAGCGCGAGCTCAAATTTGCTCAAGAGAAGCACTGGAAGGGCGCCCTGAGCGGGGCCGAGCTGCAAGCGCTGGGCGCCGAGCTGCGCCGGCAGAACTGGCGCCGGCAAGCGGGGCTGGACTTGGTGCCGGTCGGCGACTTTGCCTTCTACGACCACGTGCTCGACACGAGCTTCCTGGTCGGCAACGTGCCCACGCGCGCTCGAGCCGGTGAGGGCGAGCCGCTCGACGCCTACTTCCGCGTGGCGCGGGGTCGAGCCGCGGGCGACACGGACGACGGCGTTGCGGCGGGCGAGATGACCAAGTGGTTCGACACCAACTACCACTACATCGTGCCCGAGCTCTCGGCAGAGACCAGCTTCCGTTTGGACGCCTCACGCCTGCTCGCGCAACTGGCCGAAGCGCGCCAGGCCGGCGTCGCGGCCAAGCCGGTGCTCATCGGGCCTGTCACGTACCTGTGGCTCGGCAAGGCCAAAGACGGCTCGGAGAGGCTCTCGCTCTTGCCCAAGCTCTTGCCCGTGTACCGCGAGCTGCTGGCTACCTTGGCGCGCGAAGGCGTGGATTGGGTGCAGCTCGACGAGCCAGCGCTGGTGACCGAGCTGAGCCCGCTGTGGCAACAGGCTTACAAGACCGCGTACGAGGCCCTGAAGAGCGCCGGCAGCAAGCTCTTGTTGACCACGTATTTTGGCCGTTTAGGCGAGAATTTGGAGCTGGCGACGTCCCTGCCCGTCGACGGCATTCACCTGGACGCGGTGAGCGCGCAGAGCGAGCTGCACGGCCTCTTGAGCAGCTTGCCGGAGGGCCGCGTGCTCTCGTTGGGTGTCGTCAGCGGTCGCAATATCTGGAAGGCCGACCTGGGCAAGACGCTCGACTACCTGGAGCCGATCGCTCGGCAGCTAGGCGATCGCTTGTGGCTCGCGCCGTCTTGCTCGCTGCTCCACGTGCCCGTCGATCTCGCGAGCGAGCACAAGCTCGACCCGGAGCTGCGTTCGTGGTTGGCGTTTGCGCAGCAAAAGCTCGACGAGCTGCAGGTCTTGGGCAAAGCCTTGAATCAGGGCCGAGCCGCCGTTCAAGAGGCCTTGAACCACAACGCCGCAGCGATTCATAGCCGGCGCACCTCGGCGCGCGTGAACAATCCGCGCGTGCAAGCTGCCGTGCAAGGCTTGTCTTCGGAGCTGGGGCAACGCCGGTCACCGTACCAGGCGCGCGCAGCCGCGCAGGCCAAGGCTTTCAAGCTGCCGCTCTTTCCGACCACCACCATCGGCTCGTTCCCGCAAACGCCGGAGATCCGCAGGGCGCGCAGTGAATTTCGCGCGGGCAGGCTGGAAAAGGCCCAGTACGAGCTGCAAATGCGCGCCGAAATCGAGCGCGCCGTGCGCGAGCAAGAGAAGCTGGGGCTCGATGTGCTCGTACACGGCGAAGCCGAGCGCAACGACATGGTCGAGTACTTTGGCGAGCAGCTGCAGGGTTACGCCTTCAGCGAGCTGGGCTGGGTGCAGTCGTACGGCTCGCGCTGCGTCAAGCCGCCCATCTTGTTCGGCGACATCAGCCGCCCGAGCCCGATGACCGTGGGTTGGACGCGCTACGCGCAATCGCTCACGCAAAAGCCGATGAAGGGCATGCTCACGGGACCGGTCACGATCCTGAACTGGTCCTTCGTGCGCGACGACCAGCCGCGCTCGGCGTCGTGCTACCAGCTAGCGCTGGCGATCCGCGAAGAAGTTCGAGACTTGGAGCGCGCGGGTGTGCGAGTCATTCAAATCGACGAAGCCGCGCTCCGCGAAGGCTTGCCGCTGCGTCGCGCGGAGTGGCAAGACTATTTGAAGTGGGCAGTCGACTCCTTCAGGATTGCCGCCAACGGCGTCGCGGACGAAACGCAGATTCACACCCACATGTGCTACTCCGAGTTCAACGACATCATCGAGTCGATCGCGGCCATGGACGCCGACGTCATCACCATCGAAACCTCGCGCTCGGACATGGAGCTGCTAGATGCCTTCGATCGCTTCGAGTACCCGAACGAAATTGGACCGGGCGTCTACGACATCCACTCGCCCAACGTGCCCACCGAGCAGCAAATCGTCGAGCTGATGACCAAAGCCGCCAAAAAAGTGCCCCCGCAGCGCCTCTGGGTAAACCCCGACTGCGGCCTCAAAACCCGCAACTGGGACGAAGTGTTGCCGGCGCTGCAAAACATGGTGAGCGCTGCGAAACGGCTGCGGGCGCGGTTGAGTTAGGGGGTTGCGGAGTCGACTCGCCCTCGCGTGCTCGTAGAAGGCGCTCGTGCCTGCTCCGTGGTTGTGCTCCGGGGCGCGCAAAGACGGGCCGAACGTTTGTTTTGTACTTGACGGGATTTTCCGAAACCCGACGCACAAGACTGGCAGTGTCGAGTCTGCTCGCTCGCTGGGCAGGGTCAGCGACTCTCAGGAGACGCTCGGGGGGGAAAATGAGCGGCGAAGCAAACCGAGGCTCAAAAACACAAGAGCGAGCCGGCGGTGAGCTCGAAAATCTCGGGTGTACGGTGAGCCATGACCACGCTCTCGAACAGGCTGACGGATGTCATGGCACCACTCACGCCCGGCGGAGACCCAGGCTTGGCGCACCTCTCAGACGATGAGCTGCTCGCGAACACACGGCGCCTCGTGGGCAGATCGAACCAAGTGCTTGCGACGCTACTGGTGCACTTGGCGGAGGTGGAAGCGCGAGGAGCCCATCGCACGCGACGTTGCGCGAGCCTCTACACCTATTGCATTTACGAGCTGCGGTTCTCGGAGGATGCAGCGGCGCGGCGCTCGGCCGCAGCTCGACTCGTGAAGCAATTTCCGCCGCTATTTGGCGCGATTGCAGACGGTGAGCTGCACCTGACGGGGCTGTTGATGATCGGGCCCCACCTCACACCCGAGAACCACGCGGAAGTGCTGGGACGCGCCAAATTCCGCACCAAGAAGGAGCTCGGCAAGCTGGTGCGGGAGCTGTGCCCGCTGCCGCAGATACCAGATCGAATCGAGCCGCTCGGCCCGCAGCTCCGGAAAACGCTACGCAATCCTACCTGGGAGGAGTACGTGAGCGCGCGCGCCCCGCGGGTTCGAGAGCTTCCAGAGGGTGAACGGCCCCGCGATTGGGCGAGTGATGACGACTCCACCACCGAAGCGGTGTCGACGGAGTCCGTCTCGAACGAGGCATTGCCGGTGGGGCCGGTGCCTCGAGACCTGGCGCCCGTGACGGGTCCGCAACAGTACCAGCTGCAGTTCAGCACCACCGAGGAGCATGCGCAGCTTGTCGAGCGCGCCCAAGCGCTCTTGGCGCGCAGCCGTCCGGGTTTGACGCTCGGCGAGCTGCACCTGCAGGCCATGCGACTGCTCGTCGCTTCGCTCGAGAAGCGCAGGTTTGGCGCAGCGGTGCCTCGGGGCCGTCGCCAAGGTGGCGAACGAACAGACCAAGCGCTGCCCCAGACCCAGGAGCTCGACCCATCACCGCGCCAGCGCGGTGAATCTGACGGTGGAACGGGCGACGACGGCCCGCACCACTCGCCGGGTCCCCGAAGCCGCTACATCCCCGCAGCCGTTCGTCGCGAGGTCTTCGAGCGAGACGACGGCCGCTGCAGCTACGTCGACGAGCGCGGCGAGCGCTGCTGCGAAACCTGCTACCTGGAGCTGCACCACTTGCAGCCGTTCGCGAGCGACGGGCCCCACCTCGCGTCGAATCTCACGCTGCGTTGCGCAGCACACAACGCCCTCGCTGCCGAAGAGGAATTCGGAAGGCAGCTCATCGCGGAACGGCGAGAGGCGACGAGGCACCAAGCGCTTCGCCACCAGCCCCTTTAGGCCGGCGTCTCCGTCGCTCGTTCGCCTCCCGAAACACACCCGACATTCCGGAGCCATGTGGCGCCCGCTATGGCGGAGGTGTCCAGATGAACATCTTTGCCGCTACGATGCCCGCAGCCTACGAACGACTCTACGGCGCCGGTGAGGCCGCTGAGCATGCCGCGATCGCGGCGCGACGGGGCGCTCGGTTGGTTCACGCCGAGGTGTGGCAGTCGCCGCAAGGGCCGCAGCTGTGCGTGGTGGCCGAAGACCGACCGGGCTTGCTTGCGCTCGTAACAGACGCCTTGATGGCGCAGGGCATGGGCATTCAAAGCGCGCGTGCCTTTTGCCGCGTCGTCAGCAAAGACCAATTCGAGGCCGTCGATTTCTTGCAGCTGCGCGCGCTGGGCGGCCCCGAGGACGTCACCGCCCAGCTCGACGGCGACGGCCTGCAGGCCTTTTCGCAGTCGCTCGGCGAGCTAATCGCCGACGACATCGCGCAGCATGCCCGTAGCTCCGCGGCTCCACCCACCGACGTGACGCCGCACACGCGCGTCTACTTCGAGCGCCAGCCGCCCGCCGAAGGCCGTTACCTGCTGGTCGTCGACGCCCCCGACTCCGACGGCTTGCTGCACGCGGTCAGCGCCGCCCTCTACGCCAAATCCATGCGCATCATGGCCTGCGAAATCCGCACGGTGGCCGGCCGCGCCCGCGATCGCTTCGAAATCGAGCCAGCGTCCCAGCGCGCCCTCAGCGACCCCGAGCTGTGCGACGTGCAGCTGGCGGTGCTCGAAGCCTTGCCGCCTCGGCGCTAGCGCTCGGTCTACCGCGGCGCGAACGCGCCTCAGCGCTGCCAGAAGGCGTCGGCGGCGATCGCGAAGTTCAACGCTTGGTTCAGGTGCTCGCGACCGACCAGCGCCAGCGTAGTGATGCCGATCAGGTTGCCGCGCGCGTCGAACAGCCCACCACCGGAAGAGCCGGGCGAAATGGGCGCCGTGGTCTGCACATAACGGTGCCCGCCCTCTTCACGCCGACCCGAGACGATGCCGTTCGAAAGCGTGAGCTCCAGCCCGACGGGTGAGCCCAAGGTGTACGCGGCTTCGCCCACTTGCAGGCTGTCGTAGCTGCGCACGCCGCTGACGGGCTGCAGCGGGGCCGTGGCGCTGAGGATGCAGCGATCCGTCGCCGGGTCGGCGCGCACCACGCGGGCCGGCCAGTTCTTTTTGGCTTGCTTGAGCACCAGCTTGAGCGCGCCCTGCACGACGTGGCAGTTGGTCAGCAGCTCGCTCGAGCTGATCGCCACAGCCGAGCCCTGGGCGGTGCCGCGCTCGCGCGTCGCTTCGAGTTGGAACACGGAGCCGCTCAGCTTTTTGAACAGCGCCGTGGGCTCGAGCACGTCGCCCGCAACGCTGGCCGGCACAGCGCCCGAGGCGCTCCACTCGGGCCAACCACCGTTCGGGGGCAGCATACTTACGGCCCCGCCAGCTCGCGCTCCGCGGGCGACCGTCACTTCTTCCTGAAAACGGTCGACGAACTGGTGCACCCGCTCGAGCTGCACGGGGTTGAGCGCCCAGCGCTCGTCGCAACTGCGGACCGATAGCTTTTCGGCGGCGCCTAGCTCGGCAGCCGTATCTCCGCTGAGCTGCACGCGATGACTAATCGCGTCACGGCTCAGCTCCGCGGTGGATTTGGGCAGTTTGAGCAGCTGCCCATTCAGCATCACGCTCAGGTCGCACTCGTCGATGTCCTCACTCCGACCTTGCCGGATCAGCTTCAGCTGCACCACGTCGGGGTACTGCTTGGGAGAACCGGCGATGCGCAGCAGGCTGCGCTCGTCGAACGGCAGCTCCAGCGTCAAGACGCCTTCGCCGCCCTTGGTCTGCATGCGCGGCTCTTCGACAAATGGCGTCGTTCGCCGCTCCTCGCGCGCCGTGCGGCGTGGCTCTGCCAGGTCCGACACCGTTTGAATCGCGCAGACGCGATCCATGTCGACGCACTGGTAAACGACTCGCTTCTCGCAGCCCGTCACCTGATAGCGCCCGTCCAACTCGGCTTCGCGCACCACCAAACGCTCGTGGCAATCGAAGTCGGTCGTGAAAGCCGTGGCGGCCGGGTGCCGCCCGGTCGTCTCCACGCAGCCCGCCCAACACGCCAACACCGCCACCGCCGCGAACTTCCCTAGCCCTTGCAAAACCACTGACGAGCCTTTCGTTCAGGGCAAGAACAGCACGTTTTCGAGCCTTCAGCTAGGAGACCTCCCTGGCCCCTCCGCTGCCTGATCCCCGACCCCTGACCCCTGACCCCCAATCCGTTTTCGGGAGGAGCTCCTCGGCTCGGCGCGCTGGTGCCCTCATGAAACCGTCACCGTGACAGCTGCCAGGATCCGCACTACCGTCTCTCGGTGACTGCAGCCCCGCTCGCGATTTTCGATGGCGCGGGGCCGGCGCGCGAGGCGGCACGGGCGGTCGACTGGTCAAAGACCGCCTTGGGCTCGCCGGAGACGTGGTCGGTCAGCTTGCGCACGACGCTTGGCATCGTGATGAGCTCGCGGCACCCCATGTTCTTGTGGTGGGGCAAAGAGCTGGTCCAGTTTTACAACGACGCTTACTTGCCGAGCTTGGGGCGCGGCAAGCATCCGGCCGCCATGGGCCAGCGCGGGGTGGAGTGCTGGCAAGAGATTTGGCCCATCATCTATCCGCAGATTGAAGACGTGATCGAGCGCGGCAGGGCCAGCTGGAACGAGAACCAGCTCGTGCCCATCTTGCGCAACGATCGCCTCGAAGACGTGTACTGGACCTACGGCTATTCGCCGGTTTACGACGAAAGCGGCGGCGTCGGCGGCGTGCTGGTCGTTTGTACCGAGACGACGTCGGGCGTGCTGGCGCTGCGCGGCCTCGAGCGAAATCTGGCCGAGCGCGCCGAGTTGCTGGAGGCCGCGCAGGTCGCGTCGCGCGCCAAAGACGAGTTTCTAGCGATGCTGGGGCATGAGCTGCGCAACCCGCTGGCTCCCATCTTGACGGCTCTCGAGCTGATGAAGGTCAAGCCCGGCTCCGAGCATCAGCACGAGCGCGCGCTGATCGAGCGCCAAGCCCTACACCTCGTCAGCTTGGTCGACGATTTGCTCGACGTCGCGCGCGTCGTCGAAGGCAAAGTCGAGCTCAAGAAGTGCCGCGTGACGCTGGCGGCGGTCGTCGAAACCGCGATCGAGATGGCGAGCCCACTGCTGGATAAGCGTCGACATAGCTTGGTGGTGGAGGTTCCGGCAGAAGGCCTCGAGGTCGAAGCGGATCCGACTCGGCTCAGCCAAATCGTCTCCAACCTGCTCACGAACGCCGCGCGCTACACCGAGCCGGGGGGTAGGATCCGCATCCACGCCCAGCGAGTGGAGCAAGCTGCCTGCTTGCGGGTAGAGGACAACGGCACCGGCATTGCGCCCGAGCACCTGCCACACCTCTTCGAGCGATTTTTTCAAGGTCCGCGCGCGTCGGACCGCGCAGCCGGTGGGCTCGGCCTGGGACTTGCGCTCGTCAAGAACCTGATCGAGCTGCACGGCGGCTCGGTGCGCGCCGAGAGCGCCGGGCTCGGCAAGGGCAGCCTGTTCGAGCTACGGCTAGCGCTCGCGACCAGCGACACCCTGCCGCCACCGCCCATCGACCAGACCGCACCCCCGGCCTCGCTCGCCGAGCGCGTGCTGCTGATTGACGACAGCGAAGACATTACCGACGTGTTCAGCACCTTCTTGAGGCTCAGCGGCTTCAACGTCCAAACAGCCCACGACGGCCCCAGCGCGCTGCGCATCGCAGCCGAATACCAGCCCACCGTCGCGGTCTTGGATCTCGGCCTGCCCGTGATGGACGGCTATCAAGTTGCTGCCAAGCTCATCGAGCAGCTCGGCCAGGACGCCCCGCGCCTCATTGCCATGTCCGGCTACGGCCGCGAAGACGACCTCGAGCGCACCCGCCGCGCCGGCTTCGAGCGCCACCTCGTCAAGCCCGTCGACACCACCCTGCTCCTGCGCGCCATCGCCGGCGTCTGACGCGCCCGAGCAGGTCGCCTGCGCAACCCCTCGCCGGAGCACTCCTCGCTCGCACCGAGTCGCGCCGAAGCACTCTTTGCGCCGAAGCACTCTTTGCGCCGACGCACTCTTTGCGCCGACGCACTCTCCGCACCGACGCACTCTCCGCGCCGACGCACTCTCCGCGCCGAACCTCGTAGTCGCATGTGCGACTGAGATTTCTGAATGAAGTCGAGGGCTGGACCGGCTGGCATGACGCTGTCCAAATTGCGACTAATTCAAGCCGCAAGACCGCGGGACTCGTCAAGGTAGTTGTCGCCTGTGTCGCTCAAGCGGCGTGCGATCTGGCGGAAGCGAGCACGACGCGGTCAGGATTGAGTGTGACGATAGCCGGGCGGCCCCAGGCGCGTGGCTCTTGGGTCCAGCGCCTGGGGTTTCGCAGACGAGCTGCGGCGTAGGTTTCGCGGCGGGCTTCGAGGATGGCGATATCGCGCCCGTGATGGCGGTCGTCGGGTGTTACGAGGCCGATAGCGGAGTGCAGGTGCTCGGTGTTGTACCAATGGTCGAAGCGCTTCACCCAAGTTCGAGCATCCTCGAGACTAAGAAAGCCATGCCGTGGGTAGCTGGGCGCGTACTTGAGGTGCCGAAAGAGCGACTCGACAAACGCATTGTCGTCGCTGACGCTGGGGCGGCTGAAAGAGGCTGTGATATTGAGCGCGTGCAGCGTGGCAAGCAGCGTGCTGCCTTTCATGGGTGCGCCGTTGTCGGCGTGCAACACCAGCTTTTCGGTCTCGAGTTGGTGCGCTTCGCAAAGCTCGACTAGCAGGTCCGCTGCCAAGTCGGTGGACTGTGACTCGTGCACCTCGGCCCC
>DATAKF010000225.1:0-1783 GCA_036261775.1 Polyangiaceae bacterium
CAGCAGCAGGGCCATGAACAGCGGCGTCGCGACGCGGCGGCCGTTCTCGACCGTGAAGAATCGGTCGCCTGCGTATTGCTCGGTGCTGGGAATCAAGCGCTTGGCGAAGCGCAGGACACTGCCGTCCTTCGGGTTTAGCCCCTGGTCTCGTTGTAGGAACAGCTTGACGCCGGTAAAGACCAAGAACGCGCCAAAGACGTAGATCAGCCAGTGGAAGCGCGCGAGCAGCGCCGTGCCGCCGAAGATCATGCCGGCGCGCAAGACCAGCGCCGACAAGATGCCCCAGAACAGGACCCGGTGTTGGTAGAGCGCGGGGACGCCGAGGGCACCAAAGATCACCACGAACACGAAGATGTTGTCGATGGACAGCGACTTTTCGATCAAGTAGCCGGTCAAGAACTCCAGGCCGCGCTGCGCCCCGAACCACTTCCAGACTCCCAGGTTGAAGAGCAGCGCGAAGCCGATCCACACGCTGCTCCAGATCAGCGCCTCGCGGGTGCTGACCACGTGCGACTTGCGATGAAAAATGCCCAAGTCGACCGCCAACATGGCGATGACGAAGACGATGAAGCCTATCCACAGGCCAGGACTACCGATGCTTTGCAGGTTCATGATGGGATCTCAGTGGCTGACGCGCGTAAGGGCTCAGTCGAAGATGTCGCCCAGCGACTCCAGGAGGCTTCGCTTGCGGTGCGGACCTTGCTTGGAGTAGCCCCGGCGACTCGAGGGCGGCTCACTGTCACGTGAGCGGTACTGGTCCAACTCGCTAGTGGCTCGCGCGCGCAACTTTTCCAGCTCGCCGCGATCGAGCCAAATGCCTCGGCAGGAGGGACAAACGTCGATTTCGACGCCCTCACGAAGCTTGGGGGTTAGCTGCGCTTCGACACAGACAGGGCAATGACGATCCATACGAGTTCATATGGCTCCCGGTCGGAGTGTTGTAAATCCAGATAAAACGTTAGAAACCTGTCGACTAAAACGACATATGCGACTGGCGATACCGGCTGGCGGCAGTGGCCATCGGCAAATCCCAGTACGGCGACCACGGCCGTGGTGAGCACGGCACGGAGCACGCGCGTGCGGCCGCCGGCGAGTGAGCTTTCCGGGCACTCACGCGAGTCTTGCCCGTGGCCCAGCGCGTACGCTGCTCGGCGCGACGCTCGGGTGGCTCACTCCTGCGGCTGTGATACTGTGTGGGAACGGTTCCACATGCTGTCGAAAGTTTTCGTCCGCTGGTCATGCTTGAGGCTCGGCTTCGTGTGCGCCGGAGCTCTGCTTGGGGCATGCGACAACGCTGGGGAGTCCGTGCCGGGAGGTAGCGCGGGCGCCAGTCCCGCCGCAGCGGGGCAAGCCACCGCCGGGAATGCGCCGGGCGCGGCGGGCGCGGCGGGCCAACCCGGAGCGGGTGGCGCGAGCAATGCGCTGGGCGGAACGGCGGGTCAGGCTGGCGGCCCGCTCACCGGGGGCGGCTCGGGCACTGCCGGCGCCAGCGGTGCCGCCGGCTCGGGAAACGTGGGCTCCGGCAAGGGCGCTTCCGGTCAAGCGGTATGCGCCGGCCTGAGTGGTTTCGTCGACCCAACGACCGGCATCGGCAACGTAAAAGAGGTGACCGCTCCGCAGGGCTCCTTCTTCGCGTTCATCGAGGGCCCGGTTTGGGTGGCCACTACCAAGCAGCTATTGTTCTCGGACAACGCAGGCAGCCCCGAGCGCATTTGGAGCTTCGACCCGATGAGCATGATGCTGACCAAGGCGCTCGAGGGCAGCGGCAGCAACGGTCTGGCCG
>DATAKF010000330.1:0-1508 GCA_036261775.1 Polyangiaceae bacterium
CCTCTACGCTCCCACCCAGCCGCACGCCAGGTCCAACGTGTACCCCATCCCGAATGTCGCACTCGTGGTCGACACTGCAGCTGGTGTTCAAGATGACGTTCTCGCCAACTCGAGCACCCACGTTCACGACCACGCCCGCCGCCACGAACGTCCCATCACCGACCGGCGTCTGTGCCGCAATGACTGCGTTCGGATGAACGACCGTGGCCAGCAGGAAGCCCTCGGACTGAGCGACGCGAGCCAGTTTCAGACGCGTGGCGCAGTGGCCCACGGCAACATGCAGATGTCGGACACCACGCGCGTACAGCTCGCGCAGGGCATCGCGACCGCCGAGCACTTCACTGCCGGCAAATGCGACGCCTTTTCGTTCGGCCCGATCATCGACAAATCCGGCTATCGAGAACTTGCGCTGAGCTCTGGCCGCGTCCGCCACGACAAGCGCGTGCCCCGACGCTCCCCAGATCACGAGCGGCGGCGCAAGGTCGAGAGACACGGTTTGGGGCGAAGACGGGGCTTCCATGGTCGGTCAGTGGAGATAGTGCCGCGCCCAAAGCTCGAAATTCAGAAGGATCCAGATCGCGGTACCGTTGGAGCGTGTGCCAGAGAAATGGCCATCGCAGATCCTCGCGATGGTAGCTGGCTCCAGCCACTCGGCGGCGCGCGCGTCGCTTGCCAGCAACGTATCCTTGACGAACGACTTGAGCGGTCCGCGAAACCATTCGTCGATAGGGACTGAGAAGCCGTGCTTGGGCTTGAACAGCGTGCGGAGCGGCAGAGTACCGAGGAGCGCCCGCTTCAACGGCCGCTTCGTTACGAAACCGCGGATCTTGTCAGCGCCAGCGATGCCGAAGCTCGCCTCCGCCAGTTTGTGGTCCAGAAATGGCACGCGCGCCTCTAGTCCGACCGCCATGCTGGCCTTGTCCACTTTCTCCAAATAAGTGTCGACCATCCATGTACTGAAGTCGGTGTAGAGGAGCCGATTCACGTGGTCTAATGCGCCAGCGCGCGCGAAGCATTCCTTGTACTTCCAGAGCGGGTCATACTCGCCAATGCTGTCGAGAACATCGGGGCGCAACAGTTGGGGAACGAGCTCCCAATCCATCTGAGCAAGGAAGCGGCCATAGCGCTCGGCCTCGGGGCTCTCGTCCAAAAATGCAGCTAGGCGACGAGTAGCTCGCCTTCCGCCACCCCACGACGCAAGTAAGCGCTGGCCAATGCCACGAACACTCTTCGGAGCGCGGTGCAGTTTGTCGGCGAGCGACTCGAGAACGTAGCGCCGGTAGCCCCCCAGGAGCTCGTCACTCCCCTCTCCAGACATCACGACTTTTACGTGGTCGCGTGCGAAACGAGATACCAGGTACGTGGGCAGAGCCGCGGCATCCGCGAAGGGCTCGTCGTAGTGGTGCACGAGCTTCTCGATCTGACCCATGGCGTCGGCGTGGGTGACGGTGAGCTCGTGATGCCGCGCACCGAACTTCGTCGCAATTCGCTGAGCGTCGCTCAGCTCG
>DATAKF010000335.1:0-14381 GCA_036261775.1 Polyangiaceae bacterium
CATCAATCTGCAGACAGCAGACAACAACCGGCCCGCCGGCGTTTGCCCTGCTGCTGAGCTGACGCAGGGGGACGGAGTCGAGGCGCACTTCCATGACTGCCTCCACTTTCCTCGGTGTGTTCCGGCGAGGCAGGGCGCCCCGAAAAGCTGCAGGAAACCCATGCATGACGGTCGCACGAGGCGCCGGCACGCCGACGACGGCACGCCCGTTGCTTTTGCCCGATCGCTTGGGGTCGATGGGTACTCGCTTCCCCACCTGCCGTCGGCGCCAAGCAGTGTCTCATTGTTTAAGACGATTGCTCACTTATCGCGTTTGCACTAGCACGCGGAACCCAAGCTTGGCGCGTCGGACGAGGCGCGTCGTTTATTTGTACGACGGAGTTTGTAGATCATGAGCCTATCCAAAGATCGCCGGCGACTGGCCCTCAGCACGCTCGCTAGCGCAGCGTTTGTCTGCGCTCCTGCAGCGGCATTCGCGGCCGACGCGCAACCGGCTGCAGGCGTGATGAAGACGAGCGCGGCCACGACTGGGTCGACGGATGTGACGACCGGCACCTTCGATACCGCCAAACAGGCGGACAAGGTGACGGACGCGACCGAAGCCAAGGTGCAAATCGGCGCGCTGATGTCGACCGGCAACTCGCGCTCTCTCGCCGCGACTGGTTCCGGTTCGATGCGCCTGCGTCGAGACGACAATGAGTTTAGCGCCCTAGTCGCCGCAAACTATGCGCGGTCGGCCGCAACTCTGGCGGACAGCCCCAAGACCACGATGGAGAACTATCAGGGCAAGCTCCGCTACGACCGCTACGTCTCTGAGCAAGTTTCGCTGTTCCTCTCGTTCTCCGGCCGTCGCGACCGCTTCCAAGGGCTCGACGCGCGCCTGAACATGGACCCCGGCCTGGCTTACTACTTCGTTCAGGAAGAGAAGCAGAGGTTCTGGGGCGAGCTCGGTTATGACCTCCAGTACGACGTCCGTCGCGACGACGCGATCGCCGCCGCAGCGGCCGACGGCACCAACCTCGGCAAGACCAAGGTGCGCCACAGCGCGCGCGGCTTCTTGGGCTACCACACGAACGTCAACGAGCACGTCTCGTTCGACAGCGGGGCCGAGTTCTTGCTCGGCATCCCAGCAACCGAGAACTGGCGCCTGAACTGGGCCAACAGCCTCACCGTCGCGCTCGACACGCGCTTCTCGCTCGGGGCGAGCTTCAACCTGCGTTACGACCACAATCCGCTGCCGGGCGTCGAGAAGCTCGACACGCTGACGGCCATGAACCTCATCTGCACGCTGTACTGAGCTGCGAGCCAGCGGAGAACGAACATGAGCCTAGCCAAAGAGTTCAAGGAATTTGCCGTCAAAGGCAACGTGGTCGATATGGCGGTCGGCGTCATCATCGGCGCTGCTTTCGGCAAGATTGTCAGCTCCTTCGTGAGCGACGTGATCACGCCCCCGCTCGGTTTGCTGGTCGGCGGCGTCGACTTTCGCGAGCTGAGCGTCGTGCTGAAGGCGGGCGTCGGGACCACACCGCCGGTCGTGCTCAAGTACGGTCTGTTCATTCAGTCCGTCTTCGACTTCATGATCGTCGCGATCGCAATCTTTGGCGTCGTGAAGATGATCAACAAAATGAAGCGTCCGCCCGCTGCCCCCGCCGTCGCGCCCGAGCCGCCGCGCCAAGAGGTGCTGCTGACGGAAATCCGCGACGCCCTCCGGCAGCGCGTAGACACGAAACACTGAACGCTTAGATCGCTTGATTTTTTTGGAGAAGCTATGTCGAAGGTAACTAAAGTTTTCGCCTCGAGTCTGGCCGCATTGGCATTCGCAGGCAGCGCACCCGCTGCCGCGCAATCGGCCAGCGTCAATCTCGATTCATCGGGCGCTACGGGCACCGCAGACGCTCCCGCGCCCGACGCGGTGAAGGCAACCGAAGAGCACCGCGCCTGGCTTCAGGCCGGCGTGTTTGGGGGCCTGATGTTTCTGTCGGACAATCATTCGCTGTATCGGCAAAATCAGGAGCCGTTCAAGACTCCGATCCCGGAGCTCGGTGCTCGTTTGGCGGTCTTGCCGTGGACGTTCCTGGGCGTGGAGGCCGAAGGTTTGGCTGGTCCAACCCGTACGGCCAATACCGACAAATCGGCAGGGCTGTGGTCGATACGCGGGCACTTACTACTGCAGATTCCCGGCAAGACGTTCACGCCGTTCGCGCTTGTGGGCGGCGGCGCGCTCGGCGCTGGCAGTCGCCCGACCGGCAGCGACGTCGATCCCGCGATGCACTTTGGGCTGGGCGCAAAGCTCGCGTTCGACGACTTCGTGGGCGCGCGCCTCGACCTGCGCGACGTGATCTCGGCAAAACACTCGCCCGATACTGGCGACAACGTGCACAACCCCGAAGTCTTGTTGGGTCTGACGTTCAACCTGGACTTCCACACCCAGCCCAAGCCGGCCGCTGCGGTCGCCGATGCGGACAAGGACGGCGTGGAAGACAGCGCCGATCACTGCCCCGACGTCGCCGGCCCCGCACCGACGGGTTGTCCCCCGCCAAAGGACAGCGATCAAGACGGTTTCATCGACGACAAGGACGCTTGCCCCAACGAGAAGGGCGAAGCGCCCGTTGGCTGCCCGAACCGCGATCGCGATCACGACTGCGTCGACGAGCCTGCGGATAAGTGCCCCGACGTCGCCGGCATCCAGCCCGACGGCTGCCCCGACCCCGATCCGGACCGCGACGGCGTGCTCGGCGCGCAAGACAAGTGCCCGGCCGAACAAGAGACCAAGAACGGGTTCGAAGACCAGGACGGTTGCCCCGATACGCTGCCTGAAAAGGTCAAGAAGTTCTCCGGTGTCATTGCTGGCATCGAGTTCGACCTCGGAAAGGCGACGATTCGGCCTGGTTCGACGCCGGTGCTCACCGAGGCTGCCGGGGTGCTGAAGGAGTTTCCGGCCATGCGCGTCGCGATCTCTGGCCACACTGACAACGTGGGCGACGCCAAAAAGAACGTCGACCTGTCCAAGCAGCGTGCCGACTCGGTCAAGGCGTTCTTGGTTTCGCAGGGAGTTGCCGCCGAGCGCATCGACACGCGCGGAGCCGGTCCCGACGAACCGATCGCCGACAACAAGACGGCGCCAGGTCGCCAAAAGAACCGGCGTATCGAGTTCAAATTGCTGTCACAATAGCCACGTCCGCACATGCGTCGATCGCCGTCCGTTTGTCACCGACGGCGGCGATCGCGCTTGTGGCTATGGAATCAAGCGAACCACCAAAAAGGGAGCCGACAGATGCCGTTGTCACGACGCGTAATCGCAGAGATTTTGGGTACGTTCTGGCTGGTGTTCGGCGGGTGCGGCAGTGCAGTGCTGGCTGCCGGTTTTCCGAAGGTGGGCATCGGGCTGTTGGGCGTTTCGCTGGCGTTCGGTTTGACCGTGCTGACGATGGCCTACGCGATTGGCCACATCTCGGGCTGTCATCTGAACCCGGCCGTCTCGGTCGGCCTGGTCGTCGGCAAACGCTTTCCGGCTAACGAGCTCCCTGCCTACGTCGCAGGACAACTCATCGGCGGCGTCGCGGGTGCTGGTGTGCTGTACGTGATCGCCAGCGGAGCGCCTGGCTTTAGTACCGCCGCGGGCTTCGCGGCCAACGGCTTCGGTGTGCACTCACCCGGTGGCTACAGCATGACGGCGGCGCTCGTGGCCGAGGTGGTGCTGACGTTCTTCTTCTTGCTCGTCATTTTGGGCGCGACCGACAGCCGTGCCCCGGCCGGTTTTGCGCCGATTCCGATCGGGCTCGCACTCACACTCATTCACCTGATCGGCATTCCAGTCACGAACCTTTCGGTCAACCCCGCGCGCAGCACGGGCCCGGCGGTGTTCGTGGGCGGCTGGGCGCTGGAGCAACTGTGGCTATTCTGGCTGGCACCGATCGCTGGCGCCGCATTGGCAGGAGTGGCGTACTCTGGCCTGTTCAGCAAACAAACGCGCTAGCTCGGGCGCGTGAACCACTTTCGTATGGCACTGTCGCTGAAGAAACGCAGCCGTCGCCCGCAAGAGCTACACGACACCGCCAACTTGGCCCGCAGCAGCCTTTCCCACCAGCGGCGGCGAACGCGGTGCAAGGTGCCTCCACAACGCTTGCAGCTCATGCGTCGTGTACTTAGTCGACATTCGCGAGCTCGCAAGCTCTTCGACGAGCAGAACTAGCAGAGGTTTACATCGGTACAGACTCGGACATCGACGAGACACAGTGGCCAATCGTAGTCGTTCATTGGCGCGGTCCGATGGGCGAGAGCGACCTCGCGTCGTTTCTGTGGCGCATGGACGCGTGGCTCGCGCGCGGGCAACGTTTTGGGCTACTGATCGACTCGCGCGGCGCCAGTGGTATGTCGCCTGAGCAGCGCTCCGCCCTCATCGCGCACATGAAGAGCCGCGCCGCAATCACGACGCGGGTGCTAGTTCAGGCCGTGGTGCTGGACAGTTTGCTGCAGCGCACGCTCTTTTACGCAGTCAATCTGATCTTCCCGAATCCATTTCCAAGCAAAATTTTCGGAGACCCCGACGCGGCGCGCCTCTGGCTATCGACGGAGCTCGATCGGCTCTCGTCCGAAACGCGATAAGCGCTCAGGAGTCGCTGAGTGCCTCGCGTACCCTGTGCAAGAGTAGCTCGGGCGTGATGGGCTTCTGCAGAAAATTGACGCCCCCGCCGACGACACCGGCGTGCACAATCGCGCTATCAGTATACCCAGACATATAAAGCACCTTCATGTGCGGTCGTTGCGCTTCGAGTCGTTCCACGAGCTGCACGCCCGACAAGCGAGGCATCACCACGTCAGTGAGCAGCAAGTGAATCTCGCCATGGAATTGCTCGACGATCAGCAGAGCCTCGCCAGGACTCGCAGCCTCGAGCACGTTGTAGCCGCTCCTGCTGAGAACGATGCGAGCCAGCGACCTGACGGAAGCATCATCCTCTACTAGCAGCACCGTCTCGGAGCCGCGCAGCGATGGGGTACTTCGGTGCGCAACAGGAGGACCCAGCACGGCCCCCGACTCGCGCCGGAAATAGAGCCTGAAAGTCGTTCCCGCACCCGGCTCGCTTTCAACGGCGATGTGGCCGCCGCTCTGGCGCACGATGCCGAAGACCGTTGCGAGTCCCAAACCAGTGCCCTGGTCCCGGCCTTTGGTGGTGAAAAAAGGCTCGAAGATTCGAGCGCGAACGGCGGGTTCCATACCGGCTCCGTTGTCTGCAACGACGAGCAACACATAGGAACCGGGGACTAGGTCTGGGTTCTTTTCGGCCTCGGACGCATCCAAGTCGACGCTAGAAGTCTCGATCCTCAATCGACCGCCCGTCGATTGCATCGCATCCCTGGCATTGATGACCAGGTTCATGATCACTTGTTCGAGCTGCCCGCGATCGGCCTTGATCGCCCCGAGCTCAACGGCGGTCACCACCGTGAGCTCGATGCACGAGCCAAGCAACCGACGGAGCATCGCCTCCATTTCGAGCAATACAACGTTCAAATCGAGCAGCACCGGCTTGAGTACTTGCTTGCGGCTGAACGCGAGCAATTGCCGCGTCAAGTCACGTGCCCGCTCGCCCGCGCGCCGAACCTCCGTGAGCTCTGACTGCCATTGCTCGCCAGGACGAAGATCGTCGAGCACGAGCTCGACGAAGCCGAGAATGACCGAGAGCAGGTTGTTGAAGTCGTGCGCAACGCCGCCGGCTAGGCTGCCGATGGCTTCCATTTTCTGGGCCTGCCTGAGCCGCTCTTCCATTCTTTCGCGCTCCGCGACGCGAAACGCCAAGTCGTCGAGCAACACGTTGAGAGCGACGGCAAACCGAGTCGCGGGTTGCTCCAAATTGGGCTGCAGCGGCAACGGCACTCGCGCACCCGCGTCCCCAGCGGCCGCCATGACGGCGAAGATGTCCTCGAAGCTCGGCTCGGTAGGCACGCGATCAATCGAATATCATACCCCCGTGCGGGAGTCGCCTTCCTACGGGTAACGCGTCTCGAGCAGATCGAGCTCGCGCACCAGCTTTCCAGACGTCGCGTCGGAAATCTTTCGCTGCTGCGAAAGCGCGAAGATTGCCTCGCGCTCTGCCTTCAGACCTTCGCTACGCAGCTCGTTCTCCGCTCGTGCGACCTCGCGCAGCTGTCCTCCAGCTGCCTCGGGCTCGGCAGGGTTCAGCGTTTCACGTGTCGAGAGACTCCTCCCACTCGGCGCCCATCACCCAGGACAAGGCGGACAGTCTGCCGCTTAGGAGGCCCCACTCGAAGTCATCCCATCCGAGATTCTTCTTGCCGTATTTGCGCTCAATGCGTCGTGCCGCTTTCTTTGCCCGCTCGAGAACCGGGGCCTGGACAGCTTCTCCTCGCCGGTCTTCAGGCGATAGAGCCATTGCCCCATGCGCGGAATGCCGCATCGTGGGCGGGCGCTCACGCACATCAGAGCTTTCGCGCCCGCTCAGCTGCGAGATGCTCACGCGCGGCCGCCAGCCCCCAGCGCTTCGCGCACGGGCGGCAGAAGCCTGCCATTTCGGTTCGGCATTCCGAGCAGTGGCGAAAGCTTTCGTCGAGCATCCATTTCCTGAGAAACGCCCGGACGTCGGCCTCGGTCTTCAACGAGCCGTCGTCCCAGCCGCGAACCAATGACGTGATCTCCGAGCGGCCCTCGGCCGAGACCACGAGTAGTCTGCGCAGGCGCGCCCATGTCGAATGGAGCCGCTCGACGAGCTCTGGGCTGACTCGAAGCTGTTTGACGGCATCGACGACGTGCACGCCGGCGTCGAAGAGCGCGAAGGCTTCGGCGGCGACGTCGCCAGCGGCTGGTCCGGCGTCGAGGTGCGCCCGCCGTGTGACGATCACGGCGCGAATTTTTTCTTCTTGAAACAGGTGCACGTTGCGGGATCCGACGACTGGCGTCAGCGCGTCGCCCTCCATTCGCCGCAGCGTGCTCTTGCTCACACCCAGCATGCGTGCTGCCTCGGTGCGCCGCAGCAGTCTGCCCGCTGGCACTGCCGCACCGCTGTTCGTGGCCGAATTCGCAAAATCGCCGATAGAATTGTGGTCGCCCGAAGCCTTGGTGTTCGCCATGTGCTCGTTGGCCCTGCCCTGACCCTGCCACGGCACCTTGCCATTCCAACCGCGAGTGCGCTCGTTGGTTTTGCGCTCCTGCGCGAGTTCGCCAACTGTGACAGGCTATGCCGCATGGCGACCAAACCGCAGCCGGTGCCATGGGAGGAGTTGAACGATCTGCGCTTCGACTTGTTCGAGTGGTTGGTCGAGCAACGGCTGGCGAAGCCCAAGGAAAAGCCACTCGCGGCGGCGTTCAAGCTGCAGAGCAACCCGCAAGCGCTCAGCAAGCTCAATGCGGTGGTGGTCGAGGCCTTGCTGGAGGTCGAGCTGTTCGCGGGCGCAAGGAATCGTGCTGACGGCGACACCAAAAGACTCAAAGAATTGCCTGACGATGTCCGCGAGCTGTTCTTTGATGACCGCGTTGAGCGGGAGGCTGATCAAGCCATGCGCGCTTTGTTGCCGTCGATTCGGCACATCGAGCGGTTGCTCGGAAAAACGGCTGAGCGGCGAGCGAAGCGCGCGCGTGCGGTGCGGCTTGCCGCCAAGGACGCGCAGACTGACGATCTCGAAACGGTCGTTCAGCACCTCGCGCAGCTGGTCGGGCGCCAAGCTCGGCTGATGCACCGCGTTTTTCTGGAGCTGCATCCGTCGGTTCCACCGGAGGACCTGACGCTCATGGGGTACCGCCGACTTGAGCGGCGGATTCGCAAACGGCTGCGTGACGTGGGGTTTCCCGCCGAAAAGCGTAGCCGTCGCGGCTAAGCACATCGGGGACGTTCGCCTCAAGAAAACCTGGGCCGAAGAAAGGGGGGGCCCTTGCTGGTTTGACCCGCCACCACAGACTCGCAGCTGTGGAGGCAGCGATGCACGAGTACGAATACCTGCTGCTCGATGAGATTGCAGCGATAGCGCGCGCTTCGGTCGATACGGTTCGACGGTGGATCCGCTCCGGGCAGCTGCCGAGCGTGAAGCCGGGGCGGCGGCGCCTGGTGCGTCGCGGCGACTTGGATCGCTTCCTGGCTCGGGACACATTGGCTGAGCGCCGCGCTTTGTCCGGCAGCGCGGCGGCGCCCCGCGAAGGAACGGGCAATGGCTAGCCGCGGTCAGCTGAGGCTGGTGGGTCCTGCCGACCGCGGTGAGCTCGAGCTAGGCACGGCGCTGCTGCGACGCTTTCTCGACGTGGGCGTTGGCGAGGCCCTGGAGCTCACGTTCTTCGCGCGGGGGCGCATCTCGGTCGCGCATGCCACGAGCCAGGCCGAGCACGTCCGGCTGCTACGCCACGGAGAGCGACTCCCCGGCTTCAATGGCGCGTACCAGCTCGTCAACGGCCCGATGCGCACGGAGCTGCTTCACAGGTATCCGCCCAATCAGCTCAATCCGGCATGGAATGGCCGCGCGAGCGACGGCGACATCTACTTTCGGCGAGCCGTCTACATCGACATCGATCCGATACGTCCCAAAGGCATCAGCGCTACCGACGCAGAGAAGCACACGGCCATGGCCGTGCGGCAAAAGGTCGAAGACTTCCTGATCCGCGAGCTTGGCCAGCCTGCAGCGCTCGGACGCGGAGATAGCGGCAACGGGTGCTTCATGCTGATCGCGGTGCAGCAGCCGTGCTTGTCGATCCTCGACAGCACTGGCCGCATCCATCGCTTTCTGCAACTACTGGCGAAGGTGTTCAACACCGACCGGGTGCAGATCGACACGACGGTTGGCAACACCGCCAGGCTCATGCCCTGCCCCGGCACCTGGAAGCGCAAGGGCGAGAACACGCGCGAGCGCCCGCACCGCCGCGTCCACTTCTCTTGCCACCCCACCGTCTGGCCCGTGCCGCTCGAGGCGATCGTTGGCTAGCGTAATTCAAGCCCTCGAAGCGCGCCGGACGGAGGACGCGCCAACGCCGACCACGCCAGCCGTGAGGCCCCTCCGCAGCGGTGAGTCCATCTTCTCTGCAGCGAACGGCGTCGACACGCGGCTCATCTTGGACCGTTACGGCATCGAGCATGATGAGCGCCGTGCGCGTTGCCCGGGCTGCGGCGAGGCAGGCGCTCTCATCTGCGAGCGAGGTGGCTTGAAGTGTCTGCATAACCGCTGCTCCAACGTAGGCCCGCCGAATCATCCGGGTCTTCGGCTCAATGTCGACCTGGTCGCTGAGCGCGAAAACGTTCCACCTCTTCAAGCAGCGGAGCTGATCTGCGATTGGTTTGGCGTGGCGCGCCAGGGTCGATTGGTAGCTGGCGAACCGCAGCCGCTGCTGCTTGGCGAGCACGTTTCGCGCACGGTTTTCCCGACCGCTGCGCTGCCGGGGGCGCTCCGGGCGTGGGTCGAAGCGGAGGCGGTTGCGACGCAAACGCCGCGAGACCTTCCGGCGGTCGTGGCACTCGCGACGATTTCGGCCTGCGTCGCCAAGAAGGTCGAAGTCGAGGTCCGGGTCGGCTGGAGAGAGCCGCTCAACACGTATTGGCTCGTTGCGCTCGAGCCGGGCAACCGCAAGAGCGCCGTCTTTCGAGACGCCGTCGAGCCTCTCCTCCTCCATGAGCGAGCGCTCGCCGAGCAATCGCGCGCGGCGAACCAGGCTGAGCTTACGAAGATCGAGGTGAAGCGGCGCATGTGGAAGAAGGCCGTGGACCGAGCGGCCAAAACGGGCACAGCGGAAGATCTGCAGACAGCGGCCGAGCTTGCCGTCGAGCTCGAGGCTCAAACGGCGCCGGTCGTCCCGCGCCTGGTCGTGGACGACGTCACGCCCGAGCGCTTGGCATCGATGCTGGCCGAGCAAGGCGGGCGACTGGCGCTGTTGAGCGCCGAGGGTGGGCTGTTCGAGCTGGCAGGCGGGCGCTACTCGGACGGTGTTCCCAACCTGGACGTCTTCCTGAAGAGCCATCCGGGAGACGATCTGCGCGTCGACCGCGTTAGCCGTAGCCCGGTGCACGTACGCAAGCCGGCGCTCACGCTGGGTTTGGTGGTGCAGCCTGATGTGATTCGCGATCTGGCTCGTAAGCCAGGCTTTCGTGGGTCGGGGCTCTTGGCGCGGTTCTTCTTCTCACTGCCGCAGAGTCTGGTGGGATCGCGCGACATATCGCCACCGTCCGTGCCGGCGGAGTCGACCGCGGCCTATGCTCAGCTCTGCGCGAGGCTGCTCGCCCTGCCCGAGCGGCGCGAAGACGGCGAGCTCGTACCGATCGTGGTGCGCTTTGACGAGGCGGCACGCCGCAGCCTCGAAGATCTGGCGCGCGAGCTGGAGGGGCGACTCGGTGCTGGCGCCGATCTGGCAGCGCTTTCGGATTGGGCGAACAAGCTGGTCGGAGGCGTCGCGCGCCTGGCCGGGCTGATGCACTTGGCCGCGTTCGCGGCTGGGCCGAGCGGCACGGTCCCGGGTCGAGTCAATTCTGGGGATTTTGGGAATTCTGGGAAAGACATCCAGAACGAAAGCGCGTCGGAACCGCTCGGGACCGTTTGCGACGAAACGGCTCGTTCGTCCATCACCATTGGTCGCTACTTGCTCGACCACGCCCAGGCCGCGTTTGCCCTGATTGGTGCCGACCCGGAGATCGCTCACGCGCAACGCATTCTGGGCTGGCTGGAGCGAACGGGCATGACTCGCTTCTCCAAGCGCGACGCTTGGCAGGCTACGCGCGGCTACTTCAAGCGGGCAGCCGAGCTCGAAGCTCCGTTGCGGCTTCTCTGCGAGCACGGCTACCTTCGCGAAGAAATTCAGGAACGTTCAGGGCCCGGACGACGACCGGGAGCGATCTTTGTCGTTAATCCTTACTCCCGTAATTCCCAGAATTCCCAAAACCCGCCGCAACCGGCGAACGGTGGACGCGAGAGGCGAGATGGCTCAACGGCGTAGCGCAAGCTCACTAGCCGCCGTCGGCGCGGCGTCGCGTCCAGCGCGCAGCGTGCGCGTCGTCGAGCTGGCGCGCCGCAGGCAACCGACAGAGCCCGTGCCCGTCGGCGAGGAGCTCGAGCGGTTCATGACAGAGCTGGGCAGGCTCGTCGCCGACCTTTGGTTCGAGGGTAAATTTGACGCCCGATTGGCTCCAGAAGACATCTCTAAGTCCGATGACTGATGCTGGTGCTCTGGTCGCTATCTACGCCCGCTACTCTTCGGACCGGCAGGACGCGCGCTCCATCGACGACCAGCTTCGACGCTGCCGTGTGTACGCCGCCAGTCACGGCTTTCGCGTCGGTGCAGAGTTCAGCGATGCCGCCAAGACCGGCGCGAACGTCGAGCGCGAAGGCATGCAGCGATTGCTGGCCGCGACCCGCAATGGTCGCGGCTCGGCGTTCAGCGTCGTCTTGGTAGACGACCTCTCGCGCCTGTCTCGCGACCTCGGCGACACCTGGCAAATCGTCTTTCGCGACCTGGCCGCAGTGTCGGTCCGGGTCATCGATGTCACGACCGGTCTCGCTTCGGATGGAGCGGGCGCACGTCTGACGTTCGGCGCGCTGGCGCTCGTCAACGACACGTTTCTCCAGCTCGTCCGCACTGAGACGCACCGCGGCCTCGAAGGGCGCGCACTCGGCGGCTTCTCAACCGGCGGCCGCTGCTACGGCTACGCGACGGTCTTGGAAGACAACCCGCCGGACCCCGAGCGACCGCGCAAACGCTTCGTCGTCGCCCCCGCCGAGGCTGCGGTCGTCAAGCGTGTTTTCCAGTTCTTCACCGAAGGCGTGTCGCTCAAGAACCTCGCAAGCATGCTGAACGAGGAAGGCATCACGGCGCCCAACGACGGCGGGCGGGGCAACAAGCATGGCCGCGGTTGGGGCCACACCACGATTCGCGCGATGCTGAGCAACGAGCGTTACCTCGGGCGCGTGACTTGGAACCAGTCGAAGTGGCTGCGGGTACCAGGCCGAAAAAGCCGGCGTCGCGTCGCTCGCCCGGCAGCCGAGTGGGTGACGCAAACGTATCCCGAGCTCGCTATCATCGACGAGTCGCTTTGGGGAAGCGCGCAGGCACGCTTCCAGCGCGCGCACGCCAAGGGCCGTGGTCGACCGCCGGGCACGGGTCGGCTGCCGTACCTAGTCTCCGGCCTGCTCCGCTGCGGCGTGTGCGGTGGCAGCATGACCGTCGTGGGCCGCAAAGCGAAAGCCGGCGTCTCCTACGCCCGGCTCGGCTGCACCGCGCACTCATCGCGCGGTAGCGCCATTTGTGCCAATGCA
Organism: Polyangiaceae bacterium; assembly: GCA_036261775.1. Taxonomy (GTDB): domain Bacteria; phylum Myxococcota_A; class Polyangia; order Polyangiales; family Polyangiaceae; genus PMG-095. Next base: position 12,232 of record DATAKF010000335.1, read on the forward strand.
CTCTCGATCTCCGAGCGGAAGGCCTCGGCGGCGCTGATCGACGCGCTGCGCGGCAAATTCGGGCGCCCCGAGCTGGTGGAACGCTTCGTCGCCTCGTTCGAGCAGCGCGTTGCCGAGCGTCAGCGCGAGCTACCCCAGGTCCCCAACGCCGCGCTCGCCATCGAGGACGGCGAACGGCGCGTCGCGAACCTGACTGAGGCGCTGGCCAAAGCGGGCTGGTCCGAAGCCCTCGCGAGCAAGCTCCGCGAGGAAGAGCAAGCCCTCACCCAGCTCCGAGCCAAGCGCAGCTCCGAACAGAAGGAACGAGCGCCTCGGGCTATCCCGAGCGCCACGACCGTCGCCGGCTACCTCGACGACCTGCTCGGCGTCCTGCAAACCGACACGGTGCGCGGGCGCGAGCTTCTCTCACGCTTCGTCTCCCCGATCATCATGACCCCAGAAACCGAAAGCCCCGTTCGCCGTTATCGGGCAACCGGGGCTTTCAATCTGTCTTTTCTCCTGACCGCTGCCGCCAGTGGCGAGAGCGGGTCAGGAAAGTCTAGTTGCGCGGGGAGGATTTGAACCTCCGACCTTCGGGTTATGAGCCCGACGAGCTACCAGGCTGCTCCACCGCGCGTCAGTGAGGGCGGGAACATAGTCACAGAGGTGGCAGAGTCAAGGAGATATGGCGGAATGGTTTCGCGGCTCCGCAGACTTGCAAAAACAGCTTCGCTGGCGCTGGTCGGAGGGCCGTACGGAGGGCGTGCGGGTCGCGCTGAGCGGCGCGGTTGGCAACGCGGTTGGCAGGGGCGAACGCGAAACGGCTGACGGTGCGCGGGCCGGGGCTTGGTGCGTGGCGTGCTAGGTGTGGTTTATGGGTTGGTTTCAGGGCGCCGGTTGGAAAGGCACGAAGTGGGTGCTGGTGGGCCTCGGGCTGCTTTCGACGAGCTGCGTGGGGGTCGCGGGAGCGGGCGCGGCCGTCGCGATCGTGGGCGCGGGGGCGCTCGCTTTTACTTGTTACGACCGCGTGAGCGTGACCGTGACCGATCGGGTTACCGCGACGAAGCTGTGCGACGCGAAGGTGTCGTTCTGGAAGGGCGATTCGGAGACGGTGGCGACGTCTTGCTACCAGGCGGCGCTCTCGGCCGGAAAGTACAAGCTGCGCGTCGAGCGGCGTGGGCTCATTACCTTCGAAGAGCCGGTGGAAGTGACAGAAGGGGGCGATTGCGGCGGCACGGTGCAGACGATGTACGTGGCGCTCGATCGGAAGAGTCGTGGTGCGGCGCCGCCCACGGCGATTCAGGCGCCCGCCCCACCGCCGCCAGCCGTTGCAGCTCCGCCCGCTGCGCCTCCTGCGGCTCCCGTGGCGCCACCCGCCGCGCCACCCCCCGCCGCGCCACCACCCGCCGCAACAACGCCGCCCGCTGGCGTAGCGCCCGGCGCGCCGTTGCCTCCGCCTCCGCCTCCGCCACCGCCGCCTGCTGCAGCGCCTCCGCCGGCCTCAACGGCGTTTCCAGACGCTCCGCGCTGAGGAGGCGTTCCCGGACGCTCCGCGCTGAGGGGGCCCTCCAACGCATTCGGTATCACCTAATATTAGGTGATACGCACGACGCGAAAACCCCTCGCGGGCGAGCAGCTCACCAGAAGGTTTTAAGCAGCTGCTGTTCGGGGCGCTGTTCGCGCCGAACGGCGACGTGATTTCCCGCGAGCAAGAGGGGAACGGTCCGATTTTGCCGCACCGACTGAGAGAGCCGCGGCTTGACCTGCCCAGGGCGGCAAGCTACCGGCCCGGGAGGAAGAGAAGGAGCGAGCCGCCCGACGCTGATGATTTGGTGAGAGCGGCCGGCTCTAAAAACGCGCGCTGGCGCCGCTCACCAAAAAGTCTGCAGCAGCTGTGCTTCGGGAATTTGGTGGCGGATGCTGGCGTGCAGGCGCGGCAGCTCCGACCAGTGACGTCCGGGGAACATGTGGTGGGCGGTGTGGAGGCCCAGGTTACAGGTGAGCAGGTTGAACAGCGGGTGCTCGCGGTTCACGCTGGCTTCCACGTGCTCCGTCGATGAAACGCCCGCGTGGTGCTCGTAGGTTGCCCAGCAGGTGTGCATCAGCGCCAAAAGGGCGGGCACGAAGAAGACGATCAGGTAGTTGAGCGGGTTCAGGTAGAAGCCGACCGC